>CAMDRF010000010.1 GCA_945906765.1 Nitrosovibrio sp. Nv4
CTGATCGCGGCGGTCGCCAAAAACGGCGTCATCGGCGCGAACGGCAAGTTGCCGTGGCACCTGCCGGAGGACCTGAAACACTTCAAGGACCTCACGCTCGGCCACCCGATCATCATGGGCCGCCGCACCTGGGAATCGCTCGGCAAGCCGCTGCCGGGCCGCGAAAACATCGTCGTCAGCCGCAAGGCGGTTTTCGCAGCGCCGGGGGCAAGCGTGGCCTCGACCTTCGAAGCGGCGGTTGCGCTATGCACCGGCGAACCCCTGGCGTTCGTGATCGGCGGTGCGGAAATCTATGCCGCGGCGCTGTCGCTCGCCGACGGCCTGGTGCTCACCGAGATCCAGAAGGACTACGACGGGGACACGCGTTTCCCGGCATGGGAGCGCGAGGCCTGGCGCGTGTCACAAAAAGAAACGCACACCTCGATCGACGGCGTGCGTTTCGATTTCGTGCTGTATGAGCGGAATTAGCGCTTCGATTCGAAAACCCTCACTTCGGGCAGCGGAAAGCCGTTGAACTCGCTGGCGTAAGCGGTGGTGTAGGCGCCGGCATTGCGAAGGTAGATGAAATCGCCCTCCTGCAGGTCGGAAGGCAGCGGCTCATCGCGCATGATCACGTCCACCGAATCGCAAGTGGGCCCGGCGACGTGCCAGGGAATGTCCGGCCCCGAGCGCTCGGTGCGGATCTTGTACTTCAGGCCCTCGGTGGTCTCGATCACGCCGCCGAACAGGCCCGCGTCCCAGTGCATCCAGCGCTTGCCGCCGCGCGTGGTGGTGCCGATCACGCGGCAGACGAAATAGCCCGCATCCGACACCAGGTAGCGGCCGGGTTCGGCGACCACCTGCAAGTCAGCGGGGAACGCCTTCAGCGCCTCGTTCACCACCTCGCCGATCACTTCGATCGACGGGATCGGCTTGACATGGCGCACCGGGAAGCCGCCGCCAATGTCCAGCATGCGCGGCTTGAGGTCCGCCTTGGCCATCGCATCGAAGATCGTGCGCGCCTTCTCGATGCCGACGCGCCAGTTCGCCGGGTTACGGCACTGCGAGCCGGCATGGAAGGTCACGCCCGCAAGGTCAGCGCCGATCCTCGCCGCGGTGAGGATGATTTCGCGCGCCTCGCCGACGCCGGCGCCGAACTTGCCCGACAGCGGCCAGTCGCTGCCGATGTTGGGGGTCGCGATGCGCAGGTAGGTCTTCGCGTCCGACTTGATCTCGTGCACCCGGCGCAGCTCGTCAACGCTGTCCACGACGTACCACTCGACCCCCTTCCCTGCCGCAGTGGCGACTGCCTGGCGCGACCTGACCGGATTGGAATAAAACACCTCCGCCGGCTTCACGCCGAGGGACAGCAGCAGCTCCAGCTCCGGCGTGGAAGCGATCTCGAAGCTGCAACCCTCCTGCAGCAGCGCCTTGAGGACGCGCCGGTCAGGATTCGCCTTCACCGCGTAGTGCGGACGCACGCGCGGCATGGCGGCGCGAAAGCGGCGCAGCTTTTCGCGCACGATGGCGTTGTCGAGGATCAGGAATGGCCGCGTGTATTTTTGGGGGCTGGCCTGGCGCACGATCTCGAAGTCGAGGCTGACCTCGGGGTGCGTGTCGAAGAGCTGTTCCTGCGCTTTTGCACTTTGCTGCTGCGGTGCGTTCTGCTTGTTTATGCGACCGATGCTGCTCAGGCGTACGCCCATTCTTGTCCTTGCATTAACAGGGAATTTTTGCGGATTATAGGGACCGCCTCCCCTGAGTCAAGGATTTTGTCGCGCAACCGGCGGGACCTACTAGATACGGGGTAGGGTGACGCCCTTCTGGCCCTGATATTTGCCGCCGCGGTCGCGGTACGAAGTCTCGCAAACCTCGTCGGACTCGATGAAGATCACCTGCGCCACGCCCTCGTTAGCGTAGATGCGGGCCGGCAGCGGCGTGGTGTTGGAGAATTCCAGCGTCACGTGACCCTCCCACTCCGGCTCGAGCGGCGTCACGTTGACGATGATGCCGCAGCGCGCGTAGGTCGATTTTCCCAGGCAGATGGTCAGCACGTTGCGCGGAATGCGGAAGTACTCGATCGTACGCGCCAGAGCGAAGGAGTTGGGCGGGATGATGCAGACCGGGCCCTTGAAGTCGACGAAGGACTTCTCGTCGAACACCTTGGGATCGACGATGGTCGAGTTGATATTGGTGAAGATCTTGAATTCCTCGGAGCAGCGGATGTCGTAGCCGTAGCTGGAGGTGCCGTAGGAAACGATGCGCTTGCCGTTCGCCTCCTTCACCTGGTTCGGCTCGAACGGCTCGATCATGCGCTGCCCGGCCGCCATGCGGCGGATCCACTTGTCCGATTTAATTGTCATTTGAGTCCCTCACCCAGTACGACCATGCCCTCTTTCGACGCAGCGACCGCAAGGCGCCGGTCAAGGCACACGAATTCCAGAGGTCCGACTCTGAAGGCCGCGAAAGGACCGCGGCGGCCAGCTGCAGTGCATCGGCGGCGCGCAGGTCGTGCACTCCGACCAGGCGAATCGCCGCGTCGCGAATCGACGCGACCGGCTCAACTTCAGTCCAGTACAGCGACATCTCGCGAAGCGCCCGGTCGGCTTCAGCCTTGACATCCGCGGGGATGCGCCCGGCGCGCTCGCCACGGGCGAGACCGGAATGGCACTCGATTGGCGTTCCCCACCAGACCAGCATGTCCCGGTCGCTACCGTGGAGCCCACGCATGTGCCCACTTGCAGCTTCCTCAAGAATGAGGGAAACGACCGCCGAGCTGTCCCAAAACCTCATCGGCCGTTACGGCGTTCCTCGAGCAGCGCCTCAAGCACGCTCACGCCCTCGGGCAAGCGGATGGGCGGGCGCAGCATGCATTTGGGGATCCCCTTGCGTTTAGGCCGGCGGATTATCCTTTTGCGCTCGAGATCGGCGAGCCAAGCATCGCTGCCAGCCTTCGAGGCGGCATCGAGCGGCACGAGCTGCGCCACAGGGCGGTTGCGATCAGTGATGATCACGCTTTCGCCCTTTCTTACCCGGTCGATCAGCGCCGACAAACGGTTTTTCGTTTCCGAAATCGAGGCGGTCTTCATCTGGCTATTGTAGCCTTTTCGACAACCCGGGCCATGCCGTGCGCCAACGCTCTGCTTGCGTAACGGCTTACTCGATCACGTAATCGGCATAGTTGGCGCCATAGCGCATCAGCCCGCCGGCCTCAACATAGTCCCTCGTGCCGTACATCGCCGGCCATCCCATGCTCGCCACAAGCGCCGCGACGCACGCTTTGACCAGGACGAGCTCCTTTCCGAACCTGTCGGCCGCGCGCTTGGCTTCCATTGGCTGAATCGCCCTTGCCCGGCCAGTTTTTGAATCTTATCTCCCCATGCGACAAGCATCCCGATCAAGACTACGTACGAGGCGACAAATGCGCCGGCCCAACGAGCGCAGGAACGAGACGCGCTCTCCTTGCAGATCGGTGACGTAAATCCCCACCAGGCGCTTGCCTGTTGCCGAACATGGTTATCCGCTCTCTCTATGTGTTCTGCACCACAATATTCGGAAACTTGGAGGTCATGTCCTTCTGCGACTCGGCGATGCGCACCGCGCAGCGGCGTGCAATCTGCTTGTAGATTGCCGAAATGCGCCCATCCGGATCCGAAACCAGCGTCGGCTTGCCCGAATCGGCGTGCTCGCGGATCGAGCCATCGAGCGGCAACTGGCCGAGCAGCTCGCTGCCGTAGTCCTTGCACATGCGCGCGGCGCCGCCCTCGCCGAAGATGTGGCTTTCATGGCCGCACTGCGGACAGACATGGATCGACATGTTCTCGACGATGCCCAGGATCGGGATGCCGACTTTTTCGAACATCTTGAGGCCCTTGCGCGCGTCGATGAGGGCGATGTCCTGCGGCGTGGTGACGATCACCGCGCCGGTCACCGGAACTTTCTGCGCCAGCGTCAACTGGATGTCGCCGGTGCCGGGCGGCAGGTCCACCACCAGGTAGTCCAGCTCGCGCCAGCGCGTGTCCTTCAGCAGCTGCTCCAGGGCCTGGGTCACCATCGGGCCGCGCCAGACCATCGGCGTGTCGTTGTCGATGAGGAAGCCGATCGAGATCGCCTGCAGGCCGTGGCCTTCCATCGGTTCCAGGCTCTTGCCGTCCTTCGACTCGGGCCGCCCGGCAATGCCGAGCATCATGGGCTGCGACGGCCCGTAGATGTCCGCGTCCAGAATCCCGACCGAGGCGCCCTCGGCCAGCAAGGCCAGCGCCAGGTTGACGGCCGTGGTGGACTTGCCCACGCCGCCCTTGCCCGAGGCGACCGCGATGATGTTCTTGATGCCGGGAATCAGCTTCACGCCTCGCTGCACCGCGTGCGACACGACCTTCGAGCGCACGGTGACGCTGGCGGCCGGCGCGCCGGCCGCCTTGAGCGCCTCGAGCACCTGGCGTCGAATCGGCTCGAACTGGCTCTTGCCCGGATAACCGAGCTCGATTTCCAGCGACAGCGTGGCGCCGGCGACCTTCACACTCTTCACCGAGCGCGAGGCGACGAAATCCTTGCCGGTGTTCGGATCGACGAGTTTCGCGAGGACTGCCTGAACATCTGCTTCACTGAGAGCCATGCACGGAGTGTAAGCTAAAATTTAACCTTTCTCCGCGCAGGTTTCCAGCAGCAGATGCCCCGCAAGCTCTTCGTCACCACGGCTCTCCCCTATGCCAACGGGGCGTTCCACATCGGCCACATCATGGAGTACATCCAGGCCGACATCTGGGTGCGCTTCCAGCGCATGCAGGTAGATGAGGACGGGTTGCCCCGTGAAGTGCATTTCGTCGGCGCCGACGACGCGCACGGCGCGCCGATCATGCTCAAGGCGGAGGCAGAAGGGGTCACGCCTGAGCACTTGATAAAACGAATTTCCGATGAAAGACCTAAATACCTGAAGGGCTTTCACATCGAGTTCGACAACTGGCATTCGACGCATTCGCCGGAGAACACCGCGCTGTCGCAGGACGTGTTTCGCCGGCTCAAGACCGCCGGGCTGATCTACAGCAAGCCCGTAGAGCAGTTCTACGACCCGGTGAAGGGCATGTACCTCGCCGACCGCTACCTGAAGGGCGAGTGCCCGAACTGCGGCGCCAAGGACCAGTATGGCGACGCCTGCGAGAACTGCAGCAGCGTCTACGCCGCGACCGCGCTGAAGAATCCGTACTCGACTCTCTCCGGCGCCAAGCCGGTGCTTAAGACCTCGGACCACTTCTTCTTCAAGCTCTCGGATCCCGAGTGCAAGGCTTTTGTCCGTCAGTGGCTGGAGAAACCCGATCGGCTGCAGTCGCAGGTCGTCAACAAAGCGAAGGAATGGCTCGACGGCGAAGGTGACAAGGCGCTCGCCGACTGGGACATCTCGCGCGACCCGCCCTACTTTGGCATCCGCGTACCCGATATCGCGGAGGAGAAATACCTCTACGTCTGGCTGGATGCGCCAATCGGTTATCTCGCCAGCCTGAAGAACTACTGCGCGAAAAAGGGCCTGGATTTCGAGAAAACGCTGAATGAATGCGAGCAAATCCATTTCATCGGCAAGGACATCATCTACTTCCACACCCTGTTCTGGCCCGCCATGCTGAAATTCGCCGGCGCACCCTACAAGGAGCCGGACCACGTCTACGTGCACGGCTTCATCGGCGTCTCGGGCGAAAAAATGTCCAAGTCGCGCGGCACCGGCATCGACCCGCTGCGCTACCTCGAGCTCGGCATGAACCCCGAATGGCTGCGCTACTACATCGCCGCCAAGCTCAACGGAGCCGTCGAGGACATCGACTTCAATCCAGACGACTTCGTCGCGCGCGTCAACAGCGATTTGATCGGCAAGTACATCAATATTGCCAGTCGAGCTGCTGGATTCTTAAGCAAGAGATTTGGCGGACTTCTTGCATCGGAAATCGACAGTGAATCTGGTGTGAAGGAGAAATTAAAGCAGCTTACAGATGACCTGGCGGCATCCAAGAACGAGATAGGCGAACTATATGAAGCGCGCGAGTTTGGCAAAGCGCTGCGGAAAGTGATGGCCTTCGCAGACGAAGCAAACCTGTTCGTGGATGAAACCAAGCCTTGGGAACTAGCGAAGCATCACGACAAGGAGCGCGAGTTACACGAAGTGTGCACGGCCTGCATCAATCTATTCCGAGTCCTCACCATCTATCTGAAGCCTGTACTTCCGAAGCTGGCGCGAGATGTCGAGACGTTCTTGAATGTCCCCCCTCTCTCTTGGAGAGACGCTGATTCACTGCTCCTCAATCACAAGATCGGGAACTACAAACATTTAATGACCCGCGTCGAAGAGAAGCAGCTCGACGCGCTGTTCGGCATCGAATCCGTGCCGCAAGTGAATGCGCCGCAGCGGCACGCGGAAAAGCAGCAGCACGCAGCCAAGGAGCTATCCGTGAGCGACGGCATGATTTCGATCGACGATTTCAACAAGCTCGATCTTCGCGTGGCAAAGATCGTCAAGGCCGAACACGTGGAGGGGGCGGACAAGCTGCTCAAGCTCACTCTCGACCTGGGTGACTCGACGCGCACGGTGTTCGCCGGCATCAAGTCGGCCTACGATCCGGCGAAGCTCGAAGGCCAGCTTGCGGTGGTGGTCGCCAATCTCGCGCCGCGCAAGATGAAGTTCGGCGTTTCCGAAGGCATGGTCCTCGCGGCCTCTGGCGAGGGACCGGGAATTTTCCTGATTTCGCCCGGCAGCGGCGCCCAGCCGGGCATGCGCATCAAATGATATTGTAATGATCATGTTATTGTAATACCCTAGGAGCGTCTTCTTGAGAGGACGCTCCTCATGGAAAGCAAGACCGCCCGCTTTACCGTACTGCTCGACCCGCGCAAGAAGCGGATGTTCGAGGAAATCTGCACGGCACAGGACCTGACCCCGTCGCAGGTCGTGCGGCAGCTGATCCGCGAATACGTGATCGCCAACGCCGGCAACCGCGAACTGCCAGCCTGGCTGCTGGCGGCCGCCAACAAGAAGACCGCAACGGCCTGAGTCCATGGCGCTGCACGCCTTCCGCCCGAAGCTGCTGGAGTGCCTGAAGGAATACGACCGGCACGACCCCAACCAGGAGCTCATGGCGCAGGGAGTGGCGAACTTCGTCGCGCCGTTCTTCGGCGGCATGCCGGCCACCGGCACCATCGCCCGCACTTCGGCCAATGTGCGCAGCGGCGCGCGCACGCCGGTCTCGGGAATCGTGCACGCCCTGACATTGCTCGCGATCGTGCTGCTTGCCGCGCCCCTGGCGGGGCACGTGCCGCTCGCCGCGCTCGCCGCGATCCTGCTGTTCGTCGCCTGGAACATGGGGGACTGGGGCGAGTTCGCGCGCCTGAAGCAGTTCTCGGTCCAGTACCGCACCATCATGGTTGCGACCTTCCTGCTTACCGTGGTCGTCGATCTCACCGTGGCGGTGCAGATCGGCCTGGTGCTGATCCTCGACCTGCACATGGTGATCAACCTGGATTCGACCTGCCTGGATACGCTCGAGGGGCTGCACCGCAGCCTGCGCAAACGCGGTGCGTTGCTGGTGCTGTGCGATGCGAATGAACACCCGCTCTCGCTCATGCGCCGCAGCGGATTCATCGAAAAGCTGGGCGCCGAAAATCTGTTGCCGGACCTGCCGGCCGCCATCGACCGCGCCGGGGACCTGTTAAAGCTCCGTCAGGCCTAGCCGCGGCCGCCGCAGTTCGCGGGCATCGACGCGTTAGGATAGCCGCGGCAGACCCACATGACCTTGCCGCCTTCGAGCTTCGGCATCACCGAGATCTCGATCGCGTTCTTTTCATTCCAGCCGCGGATCGCGCCGTTGGACTCGACGATCCATTTCAGTTCGCCGAACTTCGGATGGTTGCTGGCGGCGAGCTTGATGTTGCTGCCGGCGCCGGTGATGTTGCCCGCGTTCTCGGCCGCGGCTGCCACCTACTGTTTGGGCGCTTGCGCCCCGCTCACCAGCGCCTGTGCCGCTTCCTTGGCGTCCGCACCCGCCATCTGCGGCAGGACGAACAGGGTTTCACGGTGGCCCGCAGCCAGACTACCCTGGGTATTGGTTTCCGCTACTTCCGCCGAATGCATTGCGGTACATGGGACCGGGTGAAGAAAATGGGTTCGACACCAACTGCAACCGGAGACCGCCATGTTCGCCACGCTGACGCTTCCCGCCGGAATTGATCCGACCATCCCGCAGCGCACGCCGACCGTGCGCGTGCGCTCCGCGGACGATCTGCGCAATGCGCTCAGGCACGGGCGTACGAATTCCCTCAGGCTCGACGGTTCCGGAATGGACCGCGTGCTTCAGCTGGACGACAAGCGCCGCTTGATTGAAGTGCAGGCCGCAACTTCCTGGACCGAACTCACCAGATATCTCGCTTCACGCAAGATTACGCTCGACGCATTCGCGCAGATGCCCACCTCGGTGGGCGAGGCGGTGGCGCAGGCGGCGGCGGGTCCTGATGGGCTGCCGGTCACAGCACACGTCGCTGCGATTACCCTGTTCACGCCGGACGGCGAATTGCGCCGCGCGGATCGCAATGCCCACGACGAGCTGTTTCGCCTTGCCCTGGGCGGCCACGGCGTGATCGGCGTCCTCTACAGCGTGACGCTGTCGATCGACTCCCTGCTCGGCAGCGCCGCCGCCGCCGAGACGCCGGTCGAATTGCGCATCGATGAGGCAGGCGCCGCGCAGTCTCCTGCATGCGCGATCGAATGCCTGCTGCCGCCGGCCGCGCTCGATGCCTACCTTCAGGAGGTCCGCCTGCTCGCCGGGGAAAGACGCATCTCATTGCACGGTATCAGCGTGCGCAGCTACCAAGCCGAGGCCGAATCCAGTCTGCGCTGGGCGACGCGCGAATGGGCCGGCGTGGCAGTGCGCTTCGGCAGCAAAACGACGCTTGGCGCCTCTGTCGCCGCGGCCGAGGTGCGCCGCGCACTGTTGCATGCGGCGCTGAGCCACGGCGGCTCGTTCCCGATCCGCGACCTGCGCGACGCCACGCGCCGGCAGCTGGAAACCTGCTACCCGATGATCGGCGCGTTTCTCGCCGACAAGCGCCGCGGCGATCCGGCCGAACGCCTGCAGAACGCGTGGTACCGGGGGCTGGTGGCAACGATGCGCGGGGAGCCCTGCGCGGTGCGCTGGGGAAAAACCGACTAGGGCGAAACGCTCCCATACTGGAACTGCACAGCGTCAGGCGACAGCCAGGCAGACAGTTCGCCGAGCAGCAGATCGTCGGGGCGCACGCGCCACGCGTCGCCCAGCGCCACGTCGCAGCTGGCGCCCGCATTTTCGTAGTGGACCAGCACCGGACAGCCGCTTTCCCCCTCGGCACGATAGGGCGCGAGCAGATCCATCAGGCGCTTGGGATCGCGTGTCTTGTCGGTGCCGCCGTTCATCGCGATGCGCAGGCGCGCTGAAAAGCGCGTGCGCAGCGCCGCGAGATCCAGCACGTCCTCCGCGCTCACGCGCAGGCCGTTGATGAATTCATCGCGCTGCACCTTGCCTTGCACCACCAGCAGGCGGTCCTCCTTGATCTTGTCGCGGTGCTTCTCGAACAGCTCGTTGAAGACCGACAGCTCGAGCTGCGCCGTGCCGTCGTCCAGCGTCACCATCATCATCCGGCCGCGCCGCGTCATCTGCACGCGCGCCGCGAATACCACGCCGGCGATCCAGGCCCGCTCGCCGGCCGCGGACAGCTTCGCCAGCGGCGTGCGCGGGAAATTCGCCAGCTCCCGCTGATACACGGAAAACAGGTGGCCCGAGAGGCAGTAGCCGAGCGCCGCCTTTTCCTCGGTGAGGCGCTGCTTGAGATCCCAGGGCTTCGACCCGACGAGCACCAGACCCGCGGTGTGGGCGGGGTCGCTTTCGCCGAACAGGCTGTTCTGCGACGAGGCCCGGTCCGCCTGCTCCGCAGCCTCGATGGCGCGGCCTGCCGACGCCAGCAGGCTGGCGCGGTCGGGATTGACGCCGTCGAACGCGCCGGCGCGTACCAGCGCCTCGAGGCAGCGCCGGTTCACCAGGCGCTTGTCCACGCGGCGGCAGAAATCGAACAGATCGGTGAACGCCCCTGCTTTTCGCGCCTCGACGATCGAATCGATCGCCGATCGCCCGGTGCCACGCACGCCGCCCAGGCCGTAGCGCACGGTTTTCAGGTCCACCGGCACGAAACGATAGCCGGAGGCGTTGATGTCCGGCGGCAGCACCGAGAGGCCGTTCGCCAGCGCATCGTCGCGGAACTGGCGCAGCTTGTCGGTATCGTCCATCACCGCCGACATGTTGGCGGCTATGAACGCGGCGGCGTGGTGCGTCTTCATGTACGCGGTCTGGTAGGCGAGCACCGCATAGGCCGCGGCGTGCGACTTGTTGAAGCCGTAGCCCGCGAATTTCTCCATCAGGTCGAACAACTGTGTCGCGCGGCTGCGCTGCACGCCGTTCTTCTCGGCACCGGCGACGAAGATGTCGCGCTGCTTGGCCATTTCCTCGGGCAGCTTCTTGCCCATTGCGCGCCGCAGCAGGTCGGCGGCGCCCAGCGAGTAGCCGCCGATCACCTGCGCGATCTGCATCACCTGCTCCTGGTACACCATGATGCCGTAGGTCGGCGCGAGGATCGGCTCCAGCCTGGGATCCAGGTAATCGATGCGCTTCTTGCCCTGCTTGCAGAGGATGTATTCGGGAATCAGTTCCATCGGCCCGGGCCGGTACAGCGCCACCAGCGCGATCACGTCCTCGAAGCGATTCGGCGGCGCCTGCTTCAGCAGGTCGCGCATGCCGCGCGATTCAAACTGGAACACGCCGGTGGCGTTGCCCGAGGCGAGCATCGCGTAGGCGGCCTTGTCGTCCAGCGGCAGCGCTTCGATGGAGAAATCCGGATTCCCCAGGCCGCGCGTGTAGCGCTCGGCCCAGTCGAGCACCGTGAGCGTGGTCAGGCCGAGGAAGTCGAACTTCACCAGGCCGACCGCCTCGACGTCGTCCTTGTCGAGCTGCGAGATGACGTTGCTGGTGCCCTCGGCCGCGTACAGCGGGCAGAAATCGGTGAGCTTGCCGGGCGCGATCAGCACGCCGCCCGCGTGCATGCCGACGTTGCGCGTCAGGCCTTCGAGCTTTTCGCCGAGCTCGAGCAGGTCGCGCACTTCTTCTTCCTTCTTTTCGCGCTGCGCGAGCAGCGGCTCCATCTGGCGCGCGTCGGCGAGCGTGATGGTCTTGCCCGGCTGCACCGGGATCAGCTTCGCGATCTGGTCGCAGAAGTTGTAGCCGAGGTCGAGTACCCGGCCGGTATCGCGCAACACCGCGCGCGCCGCCATGGTGCCGAAGGTCGCGATCTGCGACACCGAGTCCTCGCCGTACTTCTTGCGCACGTAGTCGATCACCCGGTCGCGGCCGTCCTGGCAGAAATCGATGTCGAAGTCGGGCATCGACACGCGCTCGGGATTGAGGAAGCGCTCGAACAGCAGGTCGTACTTGAGCGGGTCCAGGTCCGTGATGCCGAGCGAGTAGGCCACCAGCGAGCCCGCGCCCGAACCGCGTCCCGGGCCGACCGGCACGCCATTGGACTTCGCCCAGGTTATGAAGTCAGCGACGATCAGGAAGTAGCCCGCGTAGCCCATCTGCGCGATGGTCTTGATCTCGAATGCCATGCGCTCGCGGTAACGGGGAATTTCTTCGCTCTTGAGGTTCAGCTTCTCGATCCTTTTGGCGAGCCCCTTTTCGGCTTCGCTGTTCAGAAACGAATCGAGGGAAAGCCCCTTGGGCGTCGGGAACGCCGGCAGCCGGCTCCTGCCCAGCTCGATTTCGAGATTGCAGCGGCGCGCGATCTCGACCGCGTTCTCCAGCGCCTGCGGCACGTCGGCGAACAGCACCGCCATTTCGTCCTGCGACTTGAAATACTGCTCGGGCGTAAAAAGCTTCGGCCGCCGCTGGTCGCCGAGAACGTAGCCCTGCGAAATGCAGACGCGTGCTTCGTGCGCCTTGAAATCCTCCGGCAAGGTGAACTGGACCGGGTGCGTCGCGACGACCGGCAGGCCGAGCTTCACGGCAAGCGCGAGCGTGGCGCCGCACAGTTGCTCGCCGTGGGTGGCCCCGGTGCGCTGCACTTCGAGGTAGTAGCGGCCCGGGAAGAGTTTCGACCAGGCTGCGACGAGTTTCCCGGCCGCCGCGGCATTGCCGCCGGCGAGCGCATGGCCGACGTCGCCGCCCGAAAATCCGGACAGCGCGATCAGCCCTTCGGTGCCGGATTCCCGAAACCAGCCCATGGAAAACTCGGCGCGCGCGCGATGCTGGTTCTTGAGCCAGGCGCGCGACAGCAGCTCGGACAGGCGCAGGAACCCGGCGCGCGAACTGCACAGCAGCAGCGCGCGAAACGGCTTTTCCCGGTCGCTGTCGTTCTGTATCCAGCAGTCAACGCCGATCACGGGCTTGATGCCCGCGGCGCGCGCCGCCGTGTAGAACTTCACCATGCCGAACACGTTGCTGGCGTCGGTCAGCGCCAGCGCCGGCATGCCGTCCGCCTTCGCCTTTGCCACCGCGTCGTCGATGCGGACGATCCCGTCCGTCACCGAGTATTCACTGTGCATCCTCAGGTGTACGAAACGCGGAGCAGGCATGGGAGTCGCCAAAAGTTTACCATCGCCGGATGCGAGGCTCGTCATTGTTTGCGCTGTTCGCGGGCGCCATATTCATCGCTCTGTCGCCGATCTGGGTGCGTGTGTCGGAAGTGGGCCCGACGGCAAGCGCATTCTGGCGTGTTTGTCTTGCCGTTCCTTTACTTTGGATTTTGTTTTTCTCATTAAAAACAAAAGAAACGAAGAGCTTAAGCACCCAATGGCCCTTGCTGCTCGTCGCGGGCGTCGCCTTCGCGGGCGACCTGGCGTTCTGGCACTGGGCGATCCAGTACACATCGGTCGCCAATTCCACGCTGCTGGCGAATCTCGCCTCGCTATTCGTCACGCTCGCCGCCTGGCTGTTGTGGCGGCAGCGGCCCAGCGGCCTGTTCCTGGCCGGTCTCGGATTGGCGCTGCTCGGCGTGGCGCTGCTGGTGCGAGCGAGCCTCGCCGGGTCTTCCGGCACGTCACCCACCGCCCTGCTCGGCGACGCCTTCGGCGTGGTGACGGCGATGTTCTACGCCTGGTACCTGCTGTCGGTAAAGGGGCTGCGCGAGCGCGGTGCGGGCACGCTCGGCCTGATGGCCGCAACCACGACGATCACCGCAGTGATCCTGCTGCCGGTGGCGCTCGCTTCCGGAGAAGCGCTGCTGCCCGCAAGCGCGGCCGGCTGGCTGAAACTTCTTGGCCTGGCATGGATTTCGCACGCCGCCGGCCAGGGCCTGATCGCCTACGCTCTGGCGCTGCTACCCGCGGGATTTGCCTCGGTGGGCCTGCTCCTGCAACCGGTTATGGCCGCCGTTTTCGCCTGGATGCTGCTCGGCGAACCGCTGGTTGCATGGCAGATCGCAGGCGGCGCCGTGGTGCTCGCCGGCATCTACCTGGCGCGCAAAGCGTCAAGCCAGTGATACCATCTTTTTCCATGAGCACGCACATGAATGAAGAATCGCTGATGGACGAGGTCACCGACCTCATCGCCAGCGTCGAGATGCACCGCAAGGAAATCGAGAAGGAATCCGGCCTCGATGCATCGCGCACCTATTCGCTGCAGAGGCTGCAGCAGGCGCTCCAGGCAGAGCAGGGAGCCGCGCAGCAGGATGCGGCCAATCCGGCGCGCATTGCCACCGCCGAGGCGCTGGCGAACGAGATCAAGCGGATCGGGTCGCTCTCACGCGGCGCCGGGCAGCGCCCGCAGCACGGGAGCGGAGGCGGCGGAGGCGGACGTCCGCAGCAGCAGCCGCCGCGGAATTTCCGCCAGGACCAGCAGCGCAGGCCTAAATCCCGGGGCAGGCGGCCGATGGGGCGCACTACCGGCCGCTAGCTAAAGGACGACCGCCTCCGGTTCGCCCTGGTTGCCGGCCTCGACGAAGCCAATCTCGTAGGCGAGTTCGCCTTCGCGCTTGAGGAGCATGGTGGCGGCGGCGACTTGGTCGCGCGCGACGCAGATCACCATGCCGATGCCGCAGTTGAAGACGCGGTGCATTTCGTCTTCGGCGACGTTGCCGTTCTTCTGCAGCCAGTTGAACAGTTCGGGCCGCGGCCACATTTTCTTGCGGAGAACGGCGCGCATTCCCTCCGGCAGCATGCGAGGCACGTTGCCGACCAGCCCGCCGCCGGTGATGTGGGCGAGGCCCTTCACGCGCACGGCGGCCATCAGCTTGAGCACCGGCTTGACGTAGATCCGGGTCGGCTCCAACAGCGTGTCGGCGAGGTCGGAACTGGGCTTGTCCTCGCCGAGGATGCGCCGGATCAGGGAGTAGCCGTTCGAATGCGCGCCGCTCGAGGCGAGACCCAGCAGCACGTCGCCGGGCACGATGGACTTGCCGTCGATGATGCGTTCCTTCTCCACCACGCCGACGCAGAATCCGGCGAGATCGTATTCGCCCTCGGGATACATGCCCGGCATCTCGGCGGTTTCGCCGCCGATCAGCGCGCAGCCGGCCTCTTCGCAGCCCTTGGCAATGCCGCGGATCACCTGCACCGCGACGCCCTTGTCCAGCTTGCCGCAGGCGAAGTAGTCGAGGAAAAACAGCGGCTCGGCGCCCTGCACGAGGATGTCGTTCACGCTCATCGCCACCAGATCAATGCCGACGCTGCCGTGCCGTCCCAGCAGGAAGGCGAGCTTGAGCTTGGTGCCCACGCCGTCGGTGCCCGAAACCAGGATCGGTTCACGATACTTCTGCGGGATCGCGCACAGCGCGCCGAAGCCGCCGAGGCCCGCCAGCACTTCCGGGCGCATGGTGCGCTTGACGAACGGCTTGATCGCTTCGACCAGCGCGTCGCCGGCGTCGATGTCGACGCCCGCATCACGGTAAGAGAGGGATTCCGGCATGGCAGGTAAAATGATGTCTTTCCAGCAATTTTACGTGAAATGAAGCTACCGGTTCTCGCTGATCCGCGGTTGTGGGGCTGGCTGGCGATCGCTCTGGCGAGCGGCGTGCTGATTCACGCGCTGTCGCCGATCCTCGCGCCCTTCCTCGCCGGCGCGATTTTCGCGTATGTCCTCAATCCGCTGGTCGGCAGGCTCACCGGGCGCTACCTGCCGCGCGTGGTGGCGGTGGTGCTGGTGCTGCTCTTCGCGCTGGCGCTGGTGGCGGCGCTTGCGCTGGTGATTGTGCCGCTGTTCATCAAGGAATTGCGAATGATGGCGGAGCGCCTGCCGGCGTTCCTCATCTGGTTGAACCAGGAAGCCGCGCCGTGGCTGAAGGAGCGCTTTGCCATCGACTTCCAGCTCGACATTACGACGGTCAAGCAACTGGCGGGGAGCATCCTGTCAAACAACCAGGACCTGGTGGCGGGGCTCCTCGGCTCGCTCAAGATCGGCGGTCTTGCGCTGCTCGCGTTTTTTATCAACACCATGCTGGTGCCAGTGGTGCTTTTTTTCCTGTTACGCGATTGGGACGAGATACTCTCGCGCATCGACCACCTCATTCCACGCCACCTGCACGCCCGTGCCCGGCGCATCTTTACCGAAATCGACGCCGTCCTCGCGGAGTTCCTGCGCGGGCAGGTGATCGTCATGCTGGTGATGAGCGTGTACTACTCGACCGCCCTGTCGGTGGCCGGGCTTGAGTTTGCGCTGCCGATCGGGGTGATCACCGGATTGCTGGTGATCGTTCCCTACGTCGGCGCCTTCACCGGCATATTGCTGGGCACCATCGCGGCGGTATTGCAGTTCGACAGCCTCGCCGGCGTCGCCTGGGTCTGGCTCGCCTTTGGCATCGGACAGATGCTGGAGGGCATGGCGATAACGCCGCTGTTGGTCGGCGAGCGCATCGGCCTGCACCCGGTGGCGGTGATCTTCGCGCTGCTCGCCTTCGGCCAGATTTTCGGCTTCTTCGGCGTGCTGCTGGCGCTGCCCGCGAGCGCGGCGCTGCTGGTCGCGCTGCGCCACCTGAAAGCGGCCTATCTTGCCGGCTCGCTGTACGGCGGACCTAAGTAAAGCCTGATGAAGCAGCTCGCGCTGGGCATCTCGCCGCCGCCGCAACCCACGCTAGACAATTTCGTCCCGGGCGCCAACGCCGAGCTGGTCGCGCACCTGCGCGAGTTCCAGTCGGGAGATTTCGCCGAAAGCATACTCTACGTGTGGGGCGAACCAGGATCGGGCAAGAGTCATCTCCTCCAAGCCTGCACCGGCCTGCACGCGGTGGATAACGTCGAAACCTTGAACGAGGCGCGTCAGATAGAGCTTTTCAACGCCATCAATGAAGCGCGCCAGTCCGGTGGCAAGGTACTCGTTGCCGGAGACGCGCCGCCGTCGCAGCTGCCCCTGCGGGAGGACCTCAAGTCGCGCCTCGCCTGGGGACTCGTCTACCATTTGAAGCCGCTCACCGACGGCGAGCGCGCCGTGTACCTGCGCGCCGAGGCCGAGCGCCGCGGCATGCGCGTGCCGGAGGAAGTCGTCAGCTACCTGCTGACGCATGTGCGGCGCGACCTGCCCACGCTGGTGGCAATCCTGGACCAACTGGACCGCGCATCGCTTGAGCTCAAGCGGCCCGTCACGCTGCCGCTGGTGCGGGAGGCGCTGAAAGACATGGAAGAATGAATTTGGCCCTGTTCGATTTAGACAATACGTTGCTTGCTTGCGACAGCGACTACGAGTGGGGGCAGTTCCTGGTCACGCGCGGCGTGCTCGAGCGGGACGCGTACGAGGCGCAGAACGCCGCGTTCTACGAACAGTACAAGGCGGGCGTGCTCGACATCCACGCGTTCCTCGGATTCGCGTTGCGGCCGCTGGCCGAGCATGCGCCCGAAGACCTCGATCGCTGGCACGGCGAATTCATGCTGGCGCGCATCCGTCCGGCGATGGGCGCCCCGGCGAAGGCGCTGGTGCAGCGCCACCTCGCGGCGGGCGATCTGTGCGCGGTGGTCACCGCCACCAACAGCTTCGTCACCGGCCCGATTGCACGCGAGTTCGGCGTGCCGCATCTGGTGGCGACCGAACCGGAGCGCAGCGCGGGGCGCTTTACCGGTCGCGTGGCGGGTATGCCCTGTTTCCGGGAAGGCAAGATCGTGCGCGTCGAGGCATGGCTCGCCGGTCAGGGGCGCCGGCTGCAGGATTTCCCGCAAAGCACTTTCTACAGCGACTCGCACAACGACCTGCCTCTGCTCGAACTGGTCACCCATCCGACGGCCGTCGATCCGGACGCGGCCCTCGCCGCCGAGGCCGCTCGCCGGGGCTGGCCGGTGATTTCCCTGAGATAATCCCGGCGCAAAATGATCAAGCGCTTCATCCGCCGCGTGCTTGGCCTCGATGCCCCCGGGCCGCTGCGCGTGCCCCAATCCCGCCACGGCGTCACGCGCAATGCCATCAGCCCGAGCGCGCTCAAGGTCTGCGACGTGCTCGCGGACCGCGGTTATGCCGCCTACGTGGTGGGCGGCGCGGTGCGCGACATCCTGCTGGGCATCGCCCCCAAGGACTTCGATGTCGCCACCGACGCGCGGCCGGAGCAGATCAAGCCGCTGTTCCGCCGCGCGCTGCTGATCGGACGGCGCTTCCGCCTGGTGCACGTGATGCTGGGCCCAGAGACGATCGAAGTCTCTACCTTCCGCGCCGCCGACAGCCAGCCGGCGGAAAAAAACGAGCACGGCCGCGTGCTGCGCGACAACGTGTTCGGCACCGTCGAGGAGGATGCGCGCCGGCGCGACTTCACCGTCAACGCGCTCTACTTCGACTGCGGAACGGGCGAGCTGATCGACTATCACGGCGGACTGGCCGACCTGAAAAAGCGCACGCTGCGCATCATCGGCGATCCGGAAACCCGCTTTCGCGAGGATCCGGTGCGCATGCTGCGCGCGGTGCGGCTGGGCGCGAAGCTCGGCCTGTCGATCGACAGCGCGACGCGCGCGCCGATCAAGCGCTTGGCGCCGCTGCTCGAGCATGTGCCGCCGCCACGCCTGTTTGAGGAGATGTTGAAGCTCCTGCTCTCGGGCCATGCCAACGCCTGCCTGCGCCAGCTGCGCCACGAGGGACTGCACAAGGGCATGCTGCCGCTGCTCGACGTGATCCTCGAGCAGCCACTGGGCGAGCGCTTCGTCACGCTGGCGCTGGGGCAGACCGACGAGAGGGTGCTGGCTGATCGCCCCGTGTCGCCGGCGTTCCTGTTTGCCGCGCTGCTCTGGCACGAGGTGCTCGCGGCCTGGAAGGTGCGCGAGAAACGCGGCGAGCGGCGCATCCCCGCGCTCGAGTCTGCGATGGACGACGTGCTGGAGGCGCAAAGCGGCAAGCTTGCCATCACCCGCCGGCTCACCGCCACCATGCGCGAAGTCTGGGCGATGCAGCCGCGCTTCGAGGAGCGCTCAGGCCAGCGCCCGCACTGGCTGCTCGAGCTGCCGCGCTTCCGCATGGCCTACGATTTTCTCGCGCTGCGCGCCGCCAGCGGTGAAGTGCCCGCGGAGCTGGAAACCTGGTGGCGCGCGTTTCAGAGCGTCGAATCGGATGCGCGCGAGGAAATGCTCCTGCCCGACACCGGGCCGCATAAAAAACGCCGCCGCAGGCGCCGCAAGGGTCCCGCCGCCGGAGCCCCTCCGGAACAATGACGCTCGCCTACGTGGGCCTTGGCGCGAACCTCGGCGACCCGCGCCGGCAGCTGCGAGCGGCCTTGGATGAAATCAAAGGCCTGCCGAAGACCCGCATGACGGCGAGTTCAAGCCTCTATCGGAGCGCGCCGCTGGACCACGTGGACCAGCCGGAATTCCTCAATGCGGTGGCGCAGATCGACACCGATCTCGCCCCCGAAGCGCTGCTCGACCGGCTCCGGGAAATCGAGAACCGCCACCGCCGGGTGCGCCCCTTTCCCGGTGCGCCGCGCACGCTCGATCTCGACCTGCTGCTCTACGGCGACGCAACCATCGCTTCGGCACGTCTCACCGTGCCGCATCCACGCATGCATGAGCGCGCCTTCGTGTTGCAGCCCCTGCTCGAGCTTGATTCCACAATTTCAGTCCCGGGCAAGGGATTGGCGAACACGCTGCTGTCTGCCTGCAGCTCGCAGAAGATCGAAAGGATCGACTGACCGCGCCATGGAAAAATTTCGCCATATCGCGGTGGAAGGGCCGATCGGCGCCGGCAAGACCAGCCTCGCGCGCCGGCTCGCCGATCGCCTTGACGCCGAACTCCTGCTGGAACAGCCCGGCGAAAACCCTTTTCTCGCCCGTTTCTACCAGGACATGGCGCGCTTCGCGCTGCCGACGCAGCTCTTTTTCCTGTTCCAGCGCGCGCGCCAGCTGGGGGAGCTGGCGCAGCCGGACATGTTCGGCCGGCCGACAGTCACCGACTTCCTGCTCGACAAAGATCCGCTGTTCGCCAGCATCACCCTGTCGGGCGACGAAATGGCGCTCTACCAGAAAATCTACGCTGCGATCCGGCCGCAGGCGCCGGCGCCCGACCTGGTGGTCTACCTGCAGGCGCAGCCGGCGACGCTCTACGAGCGTGTCCGGCGGCGGGCATCGGAGTACGAGCGCGGCCTGGGCGAGGATTACCTGGCGCTGCTGGCGGAGGGTTACGCGCGGTTCTTCTACAACTACAGCGCGGCGCCGGTGCTGATCGTCAATTCGGAGAACCTGAATTTCGTCGCGCGCGACGCCGACCTGGAACTGCTGCTCGCGCGCATGCGCGGCATGAAAAGCCGGCGCGAATTCTTCAGCCTGGGGTGAGCCAGCCTGGCTAACTGGGGTAGGGCTCGAACATCATCGACTCTACCGGGCAGCCCATCGCCTGCGCGGTCTTGTCCATGGCTTCGTCCGTGAGAGACACGGGCTGCAGGTCCGCATCGGACCCTTTGGACGAAATGAATGCCTTCGCCGCAGCCTCGGTATTCCAGGTAACGACCGGATCGGGGCTCACGCCCGCAACCTGCTGGCAGACCGGAAATCCGTCAGATTTATAGACAATTGCGTACATGCAGCCACCCCCAAAAACCCTGCGGTCAACGACCCGAAAACTTTAACCCAAGTACGCCAAAGCGCTCGACCAACTTCCGGGTTCCCTTTTGTCCCGGGCGCAGCGTTGCACGCCTCTCCATTGCCCAAACAACGAGCAGGGCGCAAAGCGCGTTGACGTCAGTGTATTCGTTCGAAGATCGCGGCGATGCCCTGGCCGCCGCCGATGCACATGGTGACGAGGGCGTAGCGCTTCTGGGTGCGGTGCAGTTCGTAGATCGCCTTCACGGTCAGGATGGCGCCGGTGGCGCCGATCGGGTGGCCGAGGGCGACGGCGCCGCCGTTCGGGTTCACCTTCGCCGGGTCGAGGCCGAGGTCCTTGGTCACCGCCATCGCCTGCGCGGCGAAGGCTTCGTTGGATTCGATCACGTCCATGTCGGCGGGCTTGAGGCCGGCTTTCTCGAACAGGCGCCGCACCGCCGGGATCGGTCCGAGGCCCATCACGTTCGGCTCGACGCCGGCGTGGGCGTAGGCGACAAGCCTCGCCAATGGTTTGATGCTGTGTTTTTCAGCATATTCAGAACTACACATTACGATCGCGGCACCGGCATCGTTGATCCCGGAGGCGTTGCCGGCGGTCACCGTGCCGTCCTTCTTGAATACGGCTTTCAACTTCTGCAGGTCCTCGATCTTGATGCCCTTGCGGACGTGTTCATCGAGGGCAAAGGTTTCTGTTCCCTTTCTCGATTTAATTTCTATGGGAACAATCTGATCCTTGAAAAACCCTTTTTCAAGAGCGTTCGAGGCGCGCTTGTGGGATTCAAGAGCGAACGCGTCCTGCTGCTCGCGCGTGAAACCGAACTGCGCGGCCACATTCTCCGCGGTGACTCCCATGTGGCCGTTGCCGAACGGATCGTGCAGCGCGCCGGTCATGGCGTCCACCACCGCGCCATCGCCCATGCGCTGGCCCCAGCGGCCGGCGGGCAGGAAGTAGGCCGCACGGCTCATGCTCTCCGCGCCGCCGCCGATCACGACATCGGTGTCGCCGAGCAGAATGTGCTGCGCGGCGGAAACGATAGCCTGCAGGCCCGAGCCGCACAGACGATTGACCGTCAGGCAGGGCGTGGCGACGGGAAGGCCCGCCTCGATCGCGGCGACGCGCGAGATGTACATGTCTTTCGCCTCACCGTGGATCACGCTGCCCATCACCACGTGGCCGACGCTCGCCGGGTCGATCTTCGCGCGCGCCACCGCTTCCCTGATCGCGATCGCGCCGAGTTTCGTCGGTCCCAGGTCCTTGAGCGAGCCGCCGTAGGCGCCGATTGCCGTGCGTGCTCCCGATACCACCACCACTTCGCGCGTGCTCATGCCAATCTCCCGTGCAGGTCGTGCTCGTCGGCTCGCTCGATGCGGACATCAACGAAACTTCCCGCTTTCAGTTTGTGTGATTTATCAAAGTAAACCAAACCATCAATTTCCGGGGCATCCGCTGCGGAGCGTCCTATTCCCGGCGCGTCGAGGATGACTTTTTGCGTCGTGCCGATCTTCGATTTCAATTTCGCGCTGCTGATGCCGGCCTGCACCTGCATGAATCGCTTCCTGCGTTCTTCCCTGACTTCTTCGGGCACCGCGTCGGGCAGCTCGTTTGCTTTGGCGCCGTCCACCGGCGAATAGGCAAAGCATCCCACCCGATCGAGCTGGGCCTCCTTAAGAAAACCCAGAAGCATCTCGAACTCTTCCTCGGTCTCGCCGGGGAAACCGGCGATGAAGGTGCTGCGGATGGTGAGCGCCGGGCAGGCCGCACGCCACGCACGCACGCGCGCAAGCACCTTCTCTGCCGCCGCCGGGCGTTTCATGAGTTTCAGGATGCGCGGGCTCGCGTGCTGGAACGGGATATCGAGGTAGGGAAGGATTTTTCCGCTCGCCATCAGGGGAATCACATCATCCACGCTGGGATAGGGATACACGTAGTGCAGGCGCACCCACACGCCCAGGGATCCCAACGCATCGCACAGTTCCTTCATGCGCGTCTTCAGCGGTTTCCCGTTCCAGAAACCGGTCCGGTATTTCACGTCCACCCCGTAGGCGCTGGTGTCCTGCGAGATCACCAGCAACTCCTTCACGCCGGCGCGCACCAGGTTTTCCGCCTCCTGCATTACTTCACCGATCGGGCGCGAGACCAGGTCGCCGCGCATCGAGGGAATGATGCAGAAGGTGCAGCGGTGGTTGCAGCCCTCTGAGATCTTCAGGTAAGCGTAGTGACGGGGAGTAAGTTTTATTCCAATTTCTGGAATTAAATCCACAAAAGGATCGTGCGGCTTGGGGAGATGCGCGTGCACCGCGCGCATCACGCCGTCGGTGTCGTGCGGGCCGGTAACCGCGAGCACTGACGGATGGGCGCTTTGCACCACGCCTGCTTTCGCACCCAGGCAACCAGTAACGATGACCTTGCCGTTTTCTGCGAGCGCTTCGCCGATCGCGCCCAGCGACTCCTCGACCGCCGCGTCGATGAAACCGCAGGTGTTGACGATGACGAGATCGGCGCCGGCGTAGTCGGGTGCGGTGACGTAGCCCTCGGCTCTCAGCTGGGTGAGGATTCGCTCCGAGTCTACAAGTGCCTTGGGACAGCCGAGGGAAACGAACCCGACCTTAGGGCTTTTTATCGGAACCGCCTTGCGGAGGGAAGCCGGGAAACTGGAAGCCGGAAAACACGTTTCGCGCCTGGTTCTGCATCTGGTCCTGGAACTGCGCGAGCATCTTCTGGCTCTGCTCCATGTAGGCCTGCATCAGCGTCTGCACCGCCGGGCCCTGCAGGTTCATGAACTGGCCCCAGAGCTCATTAGGCGTGCGCGAATTGTCGCCATAGAGTTTCTGCGACTGCTCCTGCAGCGCCTTCTGCATCTGCTGGAAGCCCTCGAGGTTCTTCTCCAGGTACGAGCCCATGAAGCCCTGCATCGCGCTACCGTAGGAGCGGATCATCTGCGACAGCAGGTCGGCGGAGAACATCGGCATGCCGCCCGATTCCTCGTCGAGGATGATCTGCAGCAGGATCTGGCGCGACAGGTCCTCGTTCGACTTGGCGTCGAGCACCTGGAAAGCCTCGTTCTTCAACACCATCTGCTTCACGTCCGCGAGCGTGATGTAGCTCGAGGTCTTGGTGTCGTAGAGCCGGCGGTTCGGATACTTCTTGATCAGCCGCGCCGGATGTTCCATTTTTGCTTCGGGATTTGCAGCCATTTCAGTCTACTCCTCTCAATACATGTGCTGGCCGCCGTTGATCGAGATGTTGGCCCCGGTCACGAACGCGGCTTCTTCCGAGCACAGATAGATGATCAATCCGGCGATCTCCTCGGGATTGCCGAGGCGTCCCACCGGGATCTGCGGCAGGATCTTGGAATCGAGAATCTCCTTCGGGATCGCGGTCACCATCTTGGTGCCGATGTAGCCCGGCGAGATGGTGTTGATGGTCACGCCCTTTTTCGCCACTTCCAGCGCCAGCGCCTTGGTGAAGCCGTGAATGCCCGCTTTGGCCGCCGAGTAGTTGGTCTGCCCGAAGGCGCCCTTCTGCCCGTTCACCGAAGCGACGTTGATGACGCGGCCCCAGTTCCGCTCCACCATGCCGTCCATCACCTGCTTGGTCATGTTGAAGCAGGAATCGAGGTTGGTATGCATGACCGCGTCCCAGTCGTTCTTGGTCATTTTCTTGAACGTCATGTCGCGGGTGATGCCGGCATTGTTCACCAGGATGTCGATGTTGCCGCACTCTTTTTGGATCTGCGCGCATTTCGCGCCGCAGTCCTCGAACGAGACCACGTCCACCGGGTAGGCCGCGAAGGCGTAGCCCTTGCCCTTCATTTCATCCAGCCACGACTTGTACTTGGTATTCGAGGGCGAATACGTGACGACCACCTGGTAGCCGGCGTCCGCCATTTTGGTCGTGATGGATTCGCCAAGGCCGCCCATGCCCCCGGTCACGACCGCCACTTTCTTAGCCATTATTCCTCCTCTAAGGTTTAAAGCCAGTCTACTACATCATGTGCATGCCGCCGTTGACCGAGATGTTGGCGCCGGTGATATAGCCCGCCTCTTCCGAGACGAGGAACGCGACCACCGCGGCGATCTCTTCGGGCTTCGCCAGTCGCCCCATCGGGATGGACGCCACGATCTGCGCGCGCACCTCGGCGCGGATCGCCATCACCAGGTCTGTCTCGACGTAGCCGGGCGAGACCGTGTTCACGGTAACGCCCTTCTTCACGACTTCCTGCGCCAGTGCCTTGGAGAAGCCCGCCATGCCGGCTTTCGCCGCCGAGTAGTTGGTCTGGCCGAACTGCCCCTTGATCGCGTTCACGGAGGAGATGTTGACGATGCGTCCCCAGCCGCGCTCTGTCATGCCGTCGACCACCTGGCGCGTGACGTTAAAGACGCTGTTCAGGTTGGTGCTGATGACGTCGATCCAGTCGCGCTCGGACATGCGTTTGAACAGCGAATCGCGCGTGATGCCCGCGTTGTTGACCAGAATGTCGACGTTGCCCACGATCGAGCGGACGTTATGGAACATGCTGGCGCAACTCTCGAAGTTCGCGACATCTCCCTCGGCGGCGTGCACCTTGATGCCGTCCTTGCGCATCGCGCCGAGCCACTCTTCCTTGCGCTCGTAACCCGGCAGGCAGCCGGCGACGATAGTATGGCCCGCCAGCGCGAGGCGGCGGCAGATCGCGCTGCCGATGCCGCCCATGCCGCCGGTGACGAACACCACGCGCCGCGCAACGGGGCTCATTCCCACAGCGGTCGCTTTTTCTTCTTCTTTGATCCGGTCCATGACTTGCATTGCTTTTCCTTTCCTCTATCGCTCGACAGCCAGCGCCACGCCCATGCCGCCGCCGATGCACAGCGAAGCGAGGCCTTTTTTCGCGTCGCGCTTCTGCATTTCGTGCAGCAGCGTGACCAGGATCCTGCAGCCAGAGGCGCCGATCGGATGGCCGAGCGCGATCGCACCGCCGTTCACGTTCACCTTCGAGGTATCCCAGCCCATCTGCCGGTTGACCGCGATCGCCTGCGCGGCGAAGGCCTCGTTGATTTCCAGCAGGTCGAGGTCCTTCGGCGTCCAGCCGGCGCGCGACAGGCAGCGTTTGGACGCGGGCACCGGGCCCATGCCCATGTACTTCGGGTCCACCCCAGCGGAAGCGAAGGCCTTGATACGCGCGAGCGGCTTCAGGCCCAATTCTTTCGCTTTTCTGGCGGACATGAGGATGACAACTGCGGCGCCATCGTTGATGCCGGAGGCGTTGGCCGCGGTCACCGTGCCATTCTTGTCGAACGCGGGCTTGAGGCCCTTCATCGCCTCCATGGTCGCGCCGTGGCGCGGAAACTCGTCCACGCCGAACACCACCGGGCCCTTGCGCGAGGGGACTTCGTACGGAACGATCTCGTCGTTGAAGCGACCCGCCTTCTGCGCGGCCTCGGTCTTATTCTGGCTCCTTACCGCGAACTCATCCTGCTCCTCGCGGCTTACCGCGTATTCCTTGGCGACGTTCTCCGCGGTCACGCCCATGTGGTACTGGTTGTAGACGTCCCACAGGCCGTCGACGATCATCGAGTCGACCATCTTTGCGTCGCCCATGCGAAAGCCGTCGCGCGAACCGTTCAACACGTGCGGCGCGGCGCTCATGTTCTCCTGGCCGCCGCACACCACGATGTCGGCATCGCCGTTGGCGATGGACTGCGCGCCGAGCATCGCCGCTTTCAGCCCCGAGCCGCAGACCTTGTTGATGGTCATCGCCGGCACCATGTCCGGCAGCCCGGCCCAGATCGCCGCCTGGCGCGCCGGATTCTGGCCCACGGCCGCGGTCAGCACCTGCCCCATGATCACTTCGGACACCTGGTCGGGCGCCACGCCGGCGCGCTCCAGCGCCTTCTTGATGATGTGCGCGCCGAGCCTGGCCGCCGGAACGCCGGCGAGCGAACCGCCGAATTTTCCGATCGCTGAACGCGCTGCGCCTACGATGACGATCTCTTCCATGGTTTGCTCCTAGTTTGCTTTCTGCTTCACATAGCGACCGGGTGCTGGCTCGATCGCCGGATACTTCGAGCTGCCGGTCTGTGCCGGCGCTGCACGGGTTTTAGCGTCCTTGCCACCTTTGAATTCTTCAAGCCATTGCGACCATTGCGGCCACCAGCTGCCGCGCTCTTCGCTTGCCTGCTCGAACCAGGCATCGGCGTCCTCAGGGTAAGAATCCGAGATCCAGTAGCTGCGCTTGTTCGCGGACGCCGGATTGATGACGCCCGCGATGTGGCCGCTCGCGCCGAGCACGAATTTTTTCTCGCCACCCAGCAATCCGACCGAGCGATAGGCCGCGCGCCAGGGCACGATGTGGTCCTCGCGCGTCGCGAGGATGAACGCGGGCCGGTCCACCTTGCCGAGGTCCACGCTGACGCCGCAGTTCTGCAGCGCACCGGGCACCCGCAATTTGTTCTCGAGATAGGTGTTGCGCACGTAGGTGCAATACATGGGACCCGGCAGATTGGTACTGTCCGAGTTCCAGTAAAGCAGGTCGAAGGCGGCAGGTGTGCCGCCCATCAGGTAGTTGTTGACCACGTAGGGCCACACCAGGTCATTGGCGCGCAGCGCGTTGAAGGTCGTCGCCAGGTCGACCCCCGGCAGGATGCCGCCGCCGCCGATCGCCGCCTCGCGCGCCGCGACACCTTTTTCGTCGATGAATACACCGAGCTGTCCGGGCGCCGAAAAATCGAGCATGGTGGCAAGATAGGTAACGCTCTCCACCGTGCTCTCGCCTTTGGCGGCCTGCACCGCGAGCGCCGCCGCGAGGAGCGTGCCGCCCACGCAAAAGCCCAGGGCATTGACCCGATCACTCCGGGTAATTGTTTTTGCAATATGGATGGCCTTCAACACACCCATTTCGAGGTAATCGTCCCAGTCGAAGTTACCCTGTTCCGGACCGACGTTGCGCCAGGAGACGACGAACACGGTGTGGCCCTGCTCCACCGCATAGCGCACGAAGGAATTCTCGGGCCGCAGGTCGAGGATGTAGTACTTGTTGATGCACGGCGGCACGATCACCAGCGGGCGCAAGCCGACTTGCGGCGTCGTGGCGCGGTACTGGATCAGCTGGATCAGGCCGTTTTCGTACACCACGTCGCCGGGCGTCAGCGCCAGGTCGCGGCCGACTTCGAACACGGCCTCGTCGGTCTGGCTGATGTGGCCCTTGTGCACGTCCGCGATCAGGTTGGCGATGCCGCGGGTCACGCTTTCACCCCGCGAATCGAGCGCCAGCTTCAGCACCTGCGGATTGGTGGCGGCAAAATTAACCGGGCACATCGCGTCGCACCACTGCTTCACGGCAAACTGCAGCCGTTCCTTGGATTTGGCTTCCAGTTCCGCGTTCGCCGCGAGCTCGCCAAGAAAATCCGACGCCAGCAGGTACGACTGCTTGAGATAGGAAAAATACGCATTGTCGCGCCACTCCCGGGAAGCAAAACGGCGGTCGCCCAGCGCGCTCGCCACCACCGGCTCAGCCAGCGCTTGCGCGCTGCTCTGCGGATCCAGCATCGCCGACCAGAGCTGCGCCTGCTTCGAGACATAGCTTGACTGCAGGAGGCCGAAACGCGAGCTACCCTGGAGCAGGGCAGACATCCAGGTCTCCAGGTCCGGCAGTTCCGGCGGGGTCGCCGTCAGGGAAGGCGGGAGCGGCTGCAAATGCGGCCTATTGTTCAGGTGGGGGCGGGGGGGCGGGGGGCGGGGTCAGGCTGGAATTTTGCACTGCACAAAACCCTAATGCAAGCCCCCCTCGGGGATTGCGTCGTTACGCCAAGCCCTCGAGCAGCGTGCGCGTCAGCGCTATGCAGCCAATGCCCAGGCCGATCAGAAGGGTCTGCGACAGGGTGGCGCGCAATTCGGGCCGCCGGTGCAGGCCGGGGATCAAGTCCGCGACCGCGACGTAGATCATGCTGGCCGCGACGATGCCGAGCAGGACCGGCGTCCAATCGGCAACCACCTGCAGCGCGTAGTAGCCAAGCACGCCCCCCACCAGCGTGGCGCAGGAAGACAGCATGTTGAGCACGAATGCCTTCGTCTTCGAGTAGCCGGAGTTGAGCAGGATCAGGAAATCGCCCACCTCCTGCGGGATCTCGTGCGCCACGATCGCCAGCGCGGTAATGATGCCGAGCTGGGTACTCTGCAGGAAAGCGGCGGCAATCAGGATGCCGTCGAGGAAATTGTGAATCGTGTCGCCAACCACGATCAGCGTGCCGGAGCGGCCGTGGTCGTGGGTGTGCGATTGCTCGTCGTGGTCGTGCGAGTGCCGCCAGAGCAGCAGTTTCTCCAGGAGGAAGAAAACGAGAATGCCGCCAAGAATGGACATCGCGACGGTATGCGGGTCGCCGTTCTCGAACGCATGCGGAATGACCTCGAGGAACGCGGCGCCGAGCAGCGCCCCGATCGCGAACGACACCAGGGTCGGAATCCACGCCGCGCGCAGGACGAGCGCGAACGCCGCCGCGCAGACGGAAATGACTCCGCCCGCCAGGCTTGCAGCGACGATCCAGCCGAGCGAAGACATGGCGGCCGGGATTGTACGCGACCAGGCAAGCCGCAGTCAGGCGGGCTTCTACGCCAACAGCGGGCTTCTACGCCAACCAGATTGCCGCGGCCATGCGTTCGTTTGCCTTGTCCCTGCGGTAAGAGAAAAAGCGCGAGGCGTCAGCGGCGGTGGAGTACCCACCGCCCGAGACCCGCGCGACGCCGCTCGCCGCGAGGCGCTGCCGCGCCACCGCGTAAAGGTCGAGCCGCCAGTGGCCGGGCCGCGTCGGCGTGAAGGCAGATTCAGCTCTCGCGTCACGCAGCAGGAACGCAGCGCGCACCTCCTCGCCGACCTCGTATTCCGCGGGGCCAATCGCTGGTCCCAGCCATGCAAGGATGCGGCCCGCGGGCACGCCCATCGCGGCGATGGTCGCTTCGATCACACCAGCGCACAGGCCACGCCAGCCCGCGTGCGCGATGCCGACCACTTCGCCGCCATCGTGCGCGAGCAGCACCGGCATGCAGTCGGCGGCCAGCACCGCGCAGACTGTATTTTTTTCCCGGGTATGGGAAGCATCGGCGGCCGTACCGGCAGATGCGCTCGCCGCATCGACGACTCCGGTGCCGTGAACCTGGCGCAGCCAGACCGGCTCCGCCGGCAACAAGGCTCGCAACTGCAGCCTGCCGGCCTCGCTTTTCATGTCGCCGAGCGAGCGTGTGGTCACAAGCGCGCGGACCCTGTCCGGCGCCGGCCAATCCGGCGTCAGGAATTCAGCCGCCATGCCGCAATTCTTCGACGAGCCGCGCCATGTCCCCGGGCAACGGCGCACTCCAGCTCCTAGGCTTGCCGCTGCGCGGGTGTATCAATTCCAGCGCGGCCGCATGCAGGGCCTGCCGCGGAAACGCTGGAACCCGGCGCGCGCCGCGCACGTAGACCGTGTCGCCCACGATCGGGCACTTGATGTGCTGCAGATGCACGCGGATCTGGTGGGTGCGGCCGGTTTCGAGGCGGCATTCCAGCAGCGCCACTTTGCCGAAGCGCTCAAGCACCTTGTAATGAGTGCGCGCTTCCTTGCCGCCGGCGGTCACCGCCATACGCGTGCGCACGCGCGGGTCGCGGCCGATGGGCGCATCGATCGTGCCGCGCACCGGCGGCTCGCCATGCACCAGCGCGAGATAGCTGCGCTTCACGGTGCGCGCGGCGAGTTGCGCCGCGAGCCGCGCCTGGGCGGTGAGATTCTTCGCCACCACCAGCAGACCGCTGGTGTCCTTGTCCAGGCGATGCACGATGCCGGCGCGCGGCACTTGGCGCAGCGCGGGCGCGTGCGCGAGCAGCCCGTTGAGCAGCGTGCCGTCCGGATTGCCGGCGCCGGGATGGACGATCAAGCCGACGGGCTTGTCGATGACGATCAGGTCGGCGTCCTCGAATACGATGGCGAGCGCCATGCGCTGCGCCCTGGGCGTCGCGACATCGGCCGCCGGCGGGGCGGTGAGTTCGATTTTTTCGCCGCCAATGGTTTTTGCGCTGCCTTCCAGGTGCTTGCCGTCAACAAGAACATGGCCCGACTTCAACCACACCTGCAGGCGATTGCGCGAATATCCGGGGAACAATTTCGCCAGCGCGAGGTCCATGCGCACGCCGGCGAGCCCCGGGGGAACCACGGCCGAAAGGGGCGCCAGCGGCGCCTCCTCCCATTCGGATTCCTCCTCGGCGGTATAATTTTCCCCCATGAAACGCAGTTTACTTGCTCTACGCGCGGCCCTGGCCGGCGCGGCTCTCGCCGCATCTTTCACACTTGGCGGCTGCGGCATACTGTCCGGCGGGGACAAGGACGAGACCGCGGGCTGGTCGGCGCAGAAACTCTATGGCGAGGCCAAGGATGCGATGGCCGCGCGCTCCTGGGACAAGGCCATCAAGTACCTCGAGAAGCTGGAGGCGCGCTACCCCTATGGGCGCTTCGCGCAGCAGGCGCAGCTGGATGCGGCCTACGTCTACTGGAAAAACGGCGAGCGCGCCTCCGCGATCGCGGCCGCGGACCGCTTCATCAAGCTGTACCCCAATCACGCCAACGTGGACTACGCCTACTACCTCAAGGGGCTGGTCAACTTCAACGAGAACTCGGGCATTTTGAGCATCCTCGACAGCCCGGACATGACCGAGAGGGATTCCAAGGGCACGCGCGAGGCATTCGACGCATTCAAGGAACTGGCGAACCGCTTCCCGGATTCGAAGTACACCGAGGACGCGCTGGCGCGCATGCGCTACCTGCTGAACGCGCTCGCCCAGTACGAAGTGCACGTGGCGCGCTACTACATGAAGCGCGGTGCCTATGTCGCGGCGGCCAATCGCGCCCAGTTCGCGGTGCAGAACTACGTGCAGGCGCCGGCGATCGAGGAGGCGGTCTTCATCCTGGTCAAGGCCTACGATTCACTCGGCATGACCGACCTGCGCGACGCGGCGGATCGTGTCATGCGCAAGAACTTCCCGCAAAGCCGCTACCTGGCCGGCAAGGGCGGCCGCGACGTGCCCTGGTGGAAACTCTGGGACCCGGACTGGTGATTAGATTTTGATCTTCTCATCCGCGATGTAATCGCGGATCACGCTCTCCACGTCGTCATCGGGCTTGAAGCCCATCGCCAGCGCACGCGGCGTGCGGAAATTCACCGGCCAGGTTTTTACGATTGCCTGGATGCGCGCGTCCGCCTTGTAGACCACGTGTTTTGCCACCGCATCGCCCGCCACCTTGCGCATCGCCTCGACCATCTGCGCCACGCTCGCGGTGATGCCGGGCAGATTCAGCCAGCGCTGAGTGCCCCAGGCCTCCGGCGGCAGCTCCCAGGCATGGATGAAAGCGTCCACCACTTTCCCCGGAGAAAGCAGCCAGACGCCGGTCTCCGGCGCCACCGGGCACTCGGAGATCACGCCGTTGAGCGGTTCGCGGATCACGCCGCTCGCGAATGACGACGCTGCCGCATTGGGCTTGCCGGCCCGCACCACGATGGTCGGCAGCCGCAGCGCGCGCCCGTCAATGAAGCCCTTGCGCGTGTAGTCGGAGACGAGGTACTCGCCGATCACTTTTTGCGCGCCGTAGGACGTCTGCGGATTTGCGATGGTGGAATCGTCGAGCACCTCGGGCAGGTCGCCGCCGAAGGCCGCCACCGAACTCGTGTAGACGAGGCGCGGCGGCTTGGCGCCGCTTGTTCCGATCCGGCGCATCTGCGCGAGCACCACCTCCATACCCTTCAAGTTGACGCGCATGCCGAGGTCGAAATCGGCCTCCGCCGCGCCGCTCACCACCGCCGCGAGATGGAATACAGCGTCCGTGTCCGGCAGGCATACGCTGGCGATGGTCTTCTCGTCGGAGACATCCCCGGTCACCGCTTTTACTTTCTGTAGATTTTCAACACCAGAAGGAAATGCGCCATCCAGCAACGTAATCGAAGCAATCGGCTTGCCGCCCAGCGTGCCGCGGGCCAGCAAGGTCCGGGCGAGCCTGAAGCCGAGAAAGCCGCCACCACCGGTGATGAGAATTTTCATGCCGGGATTTTAGCGAAGAACGCCTCGACGTCGGCAATTTCGCGCGTCTGTTTCATCGGCGGCAGGCTGGCGCGGATTGTCCGGCCATAGCCTTTGGTGCGCAGGCGCGGATCGCAAAGCACCAGTACCCCGCGGTCTTCCTCGTCGCGGATCAGGCGGCCCACGCCCTGCTTCAACTGCAGCACCGCCTGCGGCAGCTGGAAATCCATGAACGGATTGCCGCCCTCGGCGCGCAGCGATTCGATGCGCGCGGCGAGCACCGGGTCGTCGGGCGGCGCGAAGGGCAGCTTGTCGATCAACACCACCGACAGCGCCTCGCCGCGCACGTCCACCCCTTCCCAGAAGGAGGCGGCGCCGAGCAGCACCGCGTTGCCCAGGGCGCGAAAACGCACCAGCAACTCGCTGCGCGAGCCCTCGCCCTGCACGAGCAGCGGGTAGTCGATGCGCTCCATGAGCAGCTGGTGCGCGCGGCGCAGCGCCCGGTGCGAGGTGAAAAGCAGGAACGCGCGGCCGCGGCTGGCCCTGAGCACCGGCAGCGCGGCCTCGACCACGGCCTCGGTGTACGCGGGATCGTTCGGATCCGGCGGCAGCCCCCTGGGCGAATACAGCAGCGCCTGGCGCTCGAAATCGAAAGGGCTGGGCCAGGTTCGAGCGGCGGCCTCCTCGATGCCCAGTTCCTTCTTGAAATGCGAGAAATCCTCGCCCATCGCAAGCGTCGCCGAAGTGAAGATCCAGGCGCGCGGATGGTTCAGCATCTGCTTGCGGAACAGCTCGGCCGGCACCAGCGGCGTGATGTGCAGCTGCAGTGACTGCCCGAACACTTCAATCCAGCGCACTTCGTTCGCGGGCCCCTCTTCATGCATTCGCGCCAGCAGGCCCGTTGCTTCGGTGGCGCGCCGCGCGCAGGAACCCAGGCCCTCGGAGCGCTCCGCCTGCTCGCCCAAGGGCCTGGCCAGCGCCTCCAGTGCCTGGCCGAGCAACTGCAGCGCGTCGGCGAACCCCCGCTCGCGCATTGCCTGCGTCCAGCCCAGGCGCGCACCTTCTTTCGTGAAGCAGAGGCGTAGGTCGCGCGCCGCCTTGTCCAGCTTCGATGCCATGCGGTCCAGTTCGGGCGACGCGCCGCCGGCGGCGCGCAATTCCATGCGCGCGTCGCGCGCGAGCTCGATCAACTGCGCACTCGATACCGTCTCGCCGAAGAACAGGCGCGCGGTTTCGGGCAACTGGTGCGCCTCGTCGAAAATCACCGTGTTGCACGACGGCAGCAGCTCGGAGATGCCTTCGTCGCGCAGCGCCACGTCGGCGAAAAACAGATGGTGGTTCACCACCACCACGTCCGCGGCAAGCGCGTTCTTGCGCGCGCGCATCACGAAGCAGTCCTTGTATTTCGGGCAGTCCTGGCCGAGGCAGTTCTCGCGCGTCGAGGTGGCGTGCTGCCATACGGGCGAGTCCTCCGCGACTTCGGCAAGGTCGGCGCGATCGCCGGTGATTGAAGTCGCGGCGAAATGCGCGATGCTGCGCAGCCGCGCCGCGTCTTCGCGCGATTCGAGGCGCCCCTCGGCACTGGCGTTGTCGAGGCGGTACAGGCAGACGTAGTTGGCGCGGCCCTTGAGCAGCGCCGCCACCGAGCCCGACGCAAGCGCCTCGCGCACCGCCGGCAGGTCGCGGTCATAGAGCTGGTTCTGCAGGGTCTTGGTGCCGGTGGAGACGATCACCTTGCCGCCGGCGAGCAGTGCCGGGACAAGATAGGCGAAAGTCTTGCCGGTGCCGGTGCCGGCCTCGACCGCGAGCATGCTGCCCGACTGGACGGCATCCAGGATCGCTTGCGCCATCTCGATCTGCTGCGCGCGCGGACGATAGCCTTCGACTTGCGCGGCAAGCGGGCCGTCCGCCGAGAATACGCGTCCCAAGGCGCTCAGCGCCGCATCCATCGTCGCGTTCAGTTCCCGGCCTCTTCGACCTTTACCCAGATGCGGCGCTCGCCCGCGACCGTTCCATCCCCGGACGACAGGATGCCGCCGGGTTCGAGCAATGGCCGCAGCACCGGAATGACCTGGTCCGCGGTCCGGTGCCGGAGCGAAATCACTTCCAGGGTGCCTTGGGCGAACGCGCTTGCGGCGACAAACAACAGGAACAGGAGCAGCGGGAATCGGCTCATGAAGGGCTTAACGCACGCCTTTTGTTAGTAGTTGCTCTCAAATCCGATATGCACTAGATTACTTGAATTATGTTTCGCAATATACTGTTTTATAGCGTTTTATTAATACAATTGTCTGGCTGTGGGTCGTTTCGTCCGACCACGCCGGCACCAGTCCAAGTGGTTGCGGCGCCATCCGCGGCTTCCCCTGCTCCGCCAAGCGCGCGGCGCGCCGAAGCTTTGCTGCAGGCGCTGCTCGCGCTCGGACTCGACTACCGCTACGGCGGCAATTCGCCGGTCACCGGATTCGACTGCAGCGGACTGGTCGCGCACGTGTATCTCGAAGCCTGGAACATCCGCCTGCCCCGCAACACGAGTGCGCAAAGCAAAGCCGGGATGCCGGTGAGTCTAGCGGAACTGCAGGCGGGCGATCTCGTGTTCTACGACACGCTGAAGCAACCGTATTCGCACGTCGGCATCTACCTCGGCGACGGCAAATTCGTGCATGCCCCCAAGACCGGCGCGCAGGTACGAGTGGAGTCCTTGAAGAGCGCCTATTGGGCGCAAAGATTCAATGGGGCACGGAGGATCGAGCCACCCCTTTGACTCTATGTAGTGAGAAGCATTATCATTAAGATTCACCCTGCCTGAAATAACTCAAGTGACTGTTATTAAAAAGACTTTCATAGTCTCTGCCCTGCTTTTCTCGGCTGCGGCCTTCGCGCAAGACAATAAAGTGCTGAACCTTTACTCGTCGCGCCATTACCAGACGGACGAGGCGCTTTACGCCAATTTCACCAAGCAGACCGGCATCAAGATCAACCGCATCGAAGCCGGCGAAGACCCGCTGATCGAGCGCATCCGCAACGAAGGCGCGCGCAGCCCGGCCGACGTGCTGGTGACGGTGGATGCGGGCCGCCTGTGGCGCGCCGAGCAGCTCGGCTTCTTCCAGCCGGTGAAATCGGCGCTGCTCGATGCGCGCATCCCGGCGAGCTACCGCGAGCCGAGCGGGCTCTGGTTCGGCTTCTCGCTGCGCGCACGCCTGATTGCGTACAACAAAGCCAAGGTGAAGGCCGCCGAACTACCCACCTATGAATCGCTCGCCGAGCCGAAGTGGAAGGGCCGCATCTGCATGCGCTCCTCCACCAACATGTACAACCTCTCCCTGCTGAGTGCGATGATCGACCATCTCGGCGAGCAGAAGGCGCAGGCCTGGGCGCAGGCGGTGCGCGACAACCTTGCGCGTGATCCCAGGGGCGGGGACACCGACCAGTTGAAGAGCGTGGCCGCGGGCGAATGCGACGTCACGATCTCGAACCAGTACTACTATGCGCGCCTGCTGCGCTCGGGCAAGCCCGATGAACGGGAAATCGGGGAAAAACTCGGAGTGGTGTTTCCGAACCAGTCGAGCTGGGGCACGCACGTCAACATCTCGGGCGCCGGCGTGATGAAGCACGCGCCGAACCGGGAAGCGGCGGTGAAGTTCCTCGAGTACCTCGCCAGCGACGACGCACAGCGCTATTTCGCCGACGGCAACAACGAGTGGCCGGCGGTGGCGGGCGTGAAGGTGGACAACCCCGCGCTCGCCTCGCTCGGCGCCTTCAGGCAGGACGCGCTGAACGTCGCGGTGCTCGGCCGCAACCAGCCGGGCGCGCAGAAAATCTACGACCGGGTGGCTTGGAAGTAGCGCTTCACGACGATCAGCACCGGTGCCAGGCCAATCGCGACAATCACCAGCGAAGGCACCGCGGCCTCCGCCAGGCGCTCGTCCTTGGCCAGGTTGTAGGCCTCGATGGCGAGCGTGTCGAAATTGAAGGGACGCAGGGCAAAGGTCGCCGGCAATTCCTTCATCACGTCTACGAACAGGAGCAGCGCCGCGCTCGCCAGGCTGGAGGCGAGCAGCGGCACGTGCACGCGCACCAGCGTCCCGGCGGGCGTTGCACCGAGACTGCGTGCCGCGTCATCCATGCGCGGCGTGACCTTGGCGAGTCCCGCCTCGACAGTCTGCAGCGCCACCGCGAGGAAGCGCACCAGGTACGCATATACCAGCGCGACGATAGTGCCGGTCAACAGCAAGCCGGGTTTCACGCCGAACGCCGTTTCGATGCCACCGGCGATCCAGTTGTCGAGCCGTCCGAGGGGCACCAGCACCCCGATGGCGATCACGGCACCAGGAATGGCATAGCCGAGCGCGGCGGCGCGGTTCGCCCATGCAACGACGTTGGCCTGACGACCGCGCGAAAGGCGCGCCGCGTAGGCCATGGCGGTCGCGAGCAGCACGCCCGCGGCAGCCGCGATCCCCGCCAGCGTGAAGCTGTTGCCGATCAGCGCCGGCAGGCGCGCACTCCATCGTGCGTCCGGGTCGGACCAGGCGAGGTGCACCAGCAGCCCCACAGGCAGCAGGAACCCGAGCAGTACCGGCGCGGCACAGGCCGCGAATGCCAGCGCAGCGGCCGTGCCCGAGAGGCGCTGCGGCGGCGAGCGCTTGCTCAAGGTACTCGCATACGCCGCGCGGCCGCGGCTGGCGCGCTCCAGCGCGAGGACCACGAATACGAACGCGAGCAGGCACACCGACAACTGGCCGGCCGCGGCGCTGTCGCCCATGGACAGCCAGGCCTTGAAGATGCCGGTGGTGAACACCTCCAGCGCAAAGTACGAAACGGTGCCGAAATCAGCGAGCGTTTCCATGAACGCGAGCGCGGCGCCCGCCGCGACCGCGGGCCGCGCGATCGGCAGCGCGACGCGCCAGAAACTGCCCCAGGCCGAATAGCCGGCGAGGCGCCCCGCCTCCAGCGCACTGCGCGAAACGTCGAGAAACGCCGTGCGCGCAAGCAGGTAGACATAGGGATAGAGCGCGAACGACAGCATCGCCGCCGCGCCCGGGATCGAGCGGATTTCGGGGAACCAGTATTCGCGCGCCTGCCACCCGGTCGCCACACGCAGAGCGCTCTGCACCGGTCCGGTGAATTGCAGCCAATCGGTATACGCGTACGCCATGACGTAAGCCGGCATCGCGAGCGGCAGCACCAGCGCCCACTCGAGCACGCGCTGCGCCGGAAAACGGTACGCGGTGACCAGCCAGGCCGAAAGCACACCAATGGAAAGCACCCCGGCCGCAACGCAGGCAACCAGCAGCGCGGTATTCAGGACGTAGGTGCCGAGCAAGGTGCGCGCAAGATGTGCCCAGGTTTCGCTTGCCGGGCCAAGCACGCTGGCGACGACCGCCAGGATCGGCAGCAGGATCAACGCTGCGGCGCCGAGCGAGATGGCGGATAAAAATACAACTCTTTGAAAATAAAGCACTCCTGATTCTAACAAGAATAATTCTTGTTAGAATAATTGACATGCAACCGCTGCTGGACATTCAGGATCTGCACCACGCCTATCAGGGAAAGCTTGGCGACCCCGAGGCAGTACGAGGCTTGTCGTTTGCCCTTGCGCGTGGCGTGATCGGCTGCTTGCTGGGACCCAGCGGCTGCGGCAAGACCACGGTGCTGCGCTGCATCGCGGGGTTCGAGACGCCGAGCGCCGGGCGTATCCTGCTCAACGGCGTCGTGGTCTCCTCGGCGCAGACCAGCCTGCCGCCGGAGAAACGGCGCGTCGGCATGGTGTTCCAGGAGCACGCACTGTTTCCGCACCTGACGGCCGCGAGCAATATTGGATTTGGTTTTTCGAATAAGAAAGAAACCCAAAGCCGCGTGCAGGAACTCGCCACGCTCACCGGCATTGCCGACCTGCTGCAAAAATACCCGCATGAACTCTCCGGCGGCCAGCAGCAACGCGTCGCGCTCGCGCGCGCGCTCGCGCCGCGCCCCGAACTGCTGCTGCTCGACGAACCGTTCTCCAATCTCGATACCGGCCTGCGCGAGCGCCTCTCGCACGAATTGCGCGACATCATCAAGGCGTCCGGCGCAACGGCGATACTCGTCACCCACGACCAGTACGAGGCGTTCGCGATGGCCGACGAGATCGGCGTCCTGCACCAAGGCCGCCTCGAGCAGTGGGACACGGCGTACAACCTGTACCACCGCCCGGCCAACCGTTTCGTCGCCGACTTTGTCGGCCAGGGCGTATTCCTCCCGGGGAAGGTACTGAGTCCAAAGCAGGTGGAGATCGAGCTCGGGGTACTGGACGGCGCCATTCCCGGCGCCTGCCAGATCGGCTGCGACGCCTGCGGCAAGGGCTGCCTCGCCGACGTGCTGCTGCGACCCGACGACGTGATCCATGACGATTCGGCGCCTACCCAGGCCGAGGTCGTGCACAAAGCCTTCCGTGGCGCGGAGATCCTGTACACGCTCAAGCTGGAGAGCGGCAGACAGGTGCTCGCGCTGGTGCCCAGCCACCACAACCACGCGCTGGGCGAGCGCATCGGCATCCGGCTCGACGTCGACCACGTGGTCGCGTTCGCGCCGCAGGCGCGCCCGCCGGCGCCGCAGGGCTAATCTATTTTTCTTCTTTCAGGAAAAAATCCACCGGGATTTCGAGGATGAAGGCCTTGCCGCGCAATCCCGGCGGGATCGTCGCCTTCGACTTCGCCATGCGGATCATCGACTGGGCTTCCTCGTCCAGCACCGAGCGGCCCGCGCCCTTCTTCACGGTGAGCGAGGAAATCGCGCCGTCCTCGCCGATCGCGATACGCAGCTCGACCCTGCCTTGCCAGTTGTTGTCCTGCGCGACGCGTGGATATTGCTTGTAGCGGCGCGCGAAGTCCATCAGTTCGAGCCGGAACTGCGCGACGGTTCCCGGGTCCACCCCTCCCTGGGTCTGGACTGCGGCTTGAGGTTCGGTCCTCGCGAGCGGCGCCTGCTGCGCGGCCGGCGGCGGCGCGGCGGGCGTTGCGGGCGTTGCGGGAACCACGAACGCAGTTTCAGCCGCTTGTTTGGCTTGCTCGACGCTGAGTATCGGTGTGGTAAGCGGGACTGGCGGCGCCGCCTTGACGGTGGACGGCGGACGGATCACAGACGGTTGCAGCGCAGGCGGTGAAGGCGCCTCGGCCTTCTGCAACACAGGCTCAGGTGGCTTGGGCGCCGCCAACCGAGCGGTCATCTTCGCGGGAAGCCGGCGCTGCGCCTCCTTGAGCAAGGGGAGCGCATACAGCAGCAGTGCATGCAGGGCAAGCGAGGTCAGCACCGCCAGCGCAAGCAGGCGGAATTGCCCGGCTTCCAATTCCGGGTCCCCACGTCGCGCTACGCGCGCGTCCTGATGGCGCGCCAGACCTTCTCCGCCGTGATCGGCATTTCGATGTGCTGCACGCCACGATCGGCGAGCGCATCCAGCACCGCATGCACCACCGCCGGCGTCGCGCCGATGGTGCCGAGCTCGCCCACGCCCTTGACGCCGAGCAGGTTGGTCTTGCAGGGCACGCTTTCGTCGAAATCATTCGCCATCGGCGGAAACTGGTCGGCACGCGGCACGCAGTAGTCCATCAGCGATCCTGTCAGGAGCTGTCCGCTTTCGGCGTCGTACGCCACCTGCTCCCAGAGCGCCTGCCCGGCGCCCTGCGCGATGCCGCCCTGCACCTGCCCCTCGACGATGCTGCGGTTGATGATGCGGCCGATGTCGTCGACGCTGGTGATCTTCGCGAGTTCGACCACGCCGGTATCCGGATCGATCTCCACCTCGATCACCTGCGCGCCATTCGGCCACGAGGGGGCGGAGGGCGTCTGCGTCGCCGAAACGCGGATGATTTTCTGCGGCTGCTTGCCGGCGAGTTCCGCCAGGCCGATCGAGCGGTCGGTGCCGCCGATGGCGAAGCGGCCATTGCGGTACTCGATGTCGGGCGCCGCCGCTTCGAGGACTTCGGCGGCAAGCTCTTTGCCGCGAGCGACCACTTTGTGGCCCGCCGCCACCACCGCGGAACCGCCGACAAACGCGGAACGTGAACCGACGCTGCCCACGCCGTTCGCCCGATCGGTGTCGCCCTGCACTATTTTTATTTTTTCAAAGGCAACGCCCAGGACCTCGCCGACCAGCTGCGTGTAACTCGTTTCCAGGCCCTGCCCCATCGCCATGGTGCCCGAGAACACCGTCACCGTGCCCTCAGCCGAAATCTCGATGTCCACCGTTTCGGTGGGCAGGGCGCCGGTCCATTCGAGATAGGAAGCAAGCCCGCGCCCGCGCAGCTGGCCGCGCTTTTTGCTTTCCTCTTTCCTGTTCTTGAAGTTTTCCCAATCGGAATTCTTCAAAACCGCATCGAGAATCCGGGCAAACTCGCCCGCATCGTAGGTATCGCCCATGTGCGTCTTGTAAGGGAACGCCGAGGGCGCGATGAAATTGCGCCGCCGGATCTCCACCGGATCGAGCTTCAATTCACGCGCCGCCTTGTCAAGCAGGCGCTCCATGAGGAAATTTGCTTCCGGCCGGCCCGCGCCGCGGTAGGCGCCGGTCGCCATGGTGTTGGTGAGCACGCCGCGGATGAGATAGTCGACCGCCGGCACGTGATACACGGAGGTCAGCACCTTCGGCCCCACCCAGAGCGGAATCATGGCGGTCGAGCCCACTGGCACGGAACCGAAGTTGCCGAGCATTTCCATTTTCAGCGCCAGTACTTTGCCCTGGGCGTCGAGCGCGAGCCATGCCTTGAAGTGCTGGTCGCGGCCCATGTGCGCGGCGAGGAAATCCTCGCTGCGCTCGCCGCGCCATTTCACCGGCCGCGCGAGCTTGCGCGCCGCGTAGCAGGCGATCGCGTCCTCGGGATAGAGCCCGGTTTTCATGCCGAAGCCGCCGCCCAGGTCGCCCACCACGACGCGGAACTGTTCGGGCTTGGTCTTGAACACCGCCGCGAGCGAGTCGCGCGTGCCGGTCGGCTGCTGTGTCTGGGTGTAGAGCGTCCAGCGGCCGCCGGCGTATTCCGCCAGCGCGCAGCGCGGCTCGAGCGGCATCGCCGAAACACGCTGGTTGTGCAGCTCAAGCTCCGTGACGTGCGCCGCCTTCGCCATCGCCGCTGCCACCGCAGCGGCATCGCCATAGCGTATCTGCGCGGAAACGTTGCCCGGCGCCTCCGCCCAGATCTGCGGCGCCCCGGGCTCGATCGCTTTCGCCGGATGCACCACGCAGGGCAGTTCCTCGTACTCGACCGCAACCAGCTCCGCGGCATCCATCGCCTGCACGCGCGTCTCCGCGATCACTGCGGCCACTGGATGCCCGGCATAAAAGGCGACGCCATCGGCGAGCGGCGTGCGCGGCGGCGCACCCATCGGCTCGCCGTCGGGACGCTTGAAGAGCGGCGGATTCGGAATGTGGCCAAGGCCATCCGCCTTCATGTCGGCGGCGGTATAGACAGCGACGACGCCGGGTGCTTTACGCGCCTCCGACGCTTCCACCGAGGCGATGCGCGCATGCGCGTGCGGCGAACGCAGCACCACCAGCCAGGCCTGGCCCGGCAGGTCGCGGTCGTCGCTGTACAGGCCCTTGCCGACGAGGAGCCGGTCGTCCTCCAGGCGCTTTTGCGAGCGGGACGAGCCGAAGCGGGCGGAAGCGGGATCGAACTGGGTGTCGGGTGCGTTCATGTCACTTCATTAAAAACGCCCCGCCGGGGCGCACTGGGTGTCTGGCGGACGATGCAATTTTAACCCGGGTGCTGCGATAATCGCGTTGTGCGACGGAGGAGACCTCGATGAATAATCGCGACGAATATATGGAAAAAATGAAGGCGCAGCTTGACCAATGGGAGCGCCAGACCGTGATGTGGGAAGCGGCGGCCCGGGAGGCGACGTCAGAAGCGAAAATGGAGCTTGAAAAGCAGGTCGGCATCATGAAGAGCCGCGGCGCCGACGAGGCGCGCCAGGCTGGCGGAGAGAGGGATTCGAACCCCCGGTACCCTTGCAGGCACAACAGAATCCGTGTCGATCCAGTCGGCACCGTCATCCTTCATATTGGCATATTGTAACGTATACGATACACTAACCACGCGTGTTCGAGATTCGGCACTACCGCAGCGCCCAGGGGCGCACGCCCTTTACCGAATGGTTCTCCGGGTTGCGGGACCGGCAGGCCCGAGCACGCATCGTGGCACGGCTCGAGCGTCTCGAAACGGGCAACTTTGGCGACTGCAAGGGCGTGGGCGGCGGTGTCAGCGAGCTGCGGATCGACTGGGGCCCAGGATACCGGGTGTATTTCGGGCGCGACGGGCAGACGGTCATTGTCCTGCTCTGCGGCGGCGACAAGCGCAAGCAGGATGCAGACATACGAAAGGCGGTGGAACTATGGCAAGAGTTCGTAGATCGGAAAAGAAGCGGGCCACGCGCAAAGCGCTGACCGCCTCGCACCGCGAGTGGCTGGTCGGCGAACTGCGGTCTGACCCGGCGCTTGCCGCGGAGTACCTCAGTGCTGCCGCAGAAGACGGCGATCCTCGCGTCTATCTTGCGGCGCTCAGAACTGTTGCCGAGGCAAAGGGCATGGCCAAGCTTGCGAAAGCGGCAGGCGTGCCGCGTGAAAGCCTCTATCGCGCGCTTTCATCGAACGGCAATCCCCGCTTTTCCACGTTGCACGCGGTCCTGAAAGCCGCGGGACTGAAGATGGCCGTGGAGGTCGTCTAAAGGTCGTCAACTATAGCGGAGCAGCGTCGCCATTCCACGCTTGGCTACGCCTCGCCGGTCGCGTTCCTAGCAAATCGGATCAGTGCTCAGCATGAGAAGAAATTGGCGGCATAATGACGATAGGTTGGAAGACGAAAAACCGAGGGAAGCTCATTCATCTGCTTGACCATCGCCTTGACCACAGCGACACGTTTACGACCTAACTTCTTGGCTTCAGCCAACAGCTTGGCGATCTGTGCCGCAATCTTTGCAGGGGATTTGAATTGGAGACTCCTACAATCAATCAGCTATGGATGGATATTATCCAGAATTTTCGCATCGGGGCATGAATATCGCTACAGCCAGGATCCGAGTACGGTCCGAAGGTTACTGCTCGAGGAGTCCGTTGATATCCAACAAATCTCGATCCTCTAAAATACCAGCTACCGCCTTTAATCTTAATCCACTCAGGATCAGATCATAGGTAGCCCTCGATAAATCACGCTGAGCCCCAAAATGCTGTTGCTGCGACCTTAATATGTCGATATTTGCTTTCAGGCCGACTTCGTAACCTTTCTTGTTGTATGACAACGCTGACTGACTGGAATCCACGGCAGTTCGATAGGCATCTATTTTTGCGAAACCGTTCGACACTTTAGAATAATTGACTTTCACATCAGTCACCACTCTGCGTTGTGCAGTTTCCACTTCTGCTTGAGCGCGACTGACTGATGATATTGCCTCACTGACTTTGCTGCTGCCAATATAACCATCGAAAATAGGGATATTGATTTCCACCCCTATCGAGCTACTCCACGAATTGTAATTTTGGGAAGTAAGGAACGATGGGCCAACAGAGTTATTCTGATAATAATAGCCGCGATCAGCCACGAGACTTACGGTGGGATATTTGCTGGCCCTGTTTATTAAAACCTGGCTTTCCGCAATATTGACTGAAATCTTTTGCAGTAGCACATTGAAATTCTGATTTTTCGCATCCGAAACCCATTTCTCCATATTTCTAGGCTCTGGTGGATGAAACTTTACTTCCCTTCGTACTTTCGCCAATTTGCCTGGAGCTTCGCCAATAATCTCCTCCAAACGAGACCCGGCCGTTTCCAAGTCCAATTGAGCCTCAATTTCGTCGGCCAATACCTTGTTGAAGTTAACTTCCGCCTCTTTGACATCAGTGATCATCGATGATCCCACGTCAAAGCTTCGATGAGCCAATTTAAGTTGCTCAGTAATTGCCGCTCTGAGCATTGAAGTAGCACCTAAATTGTCCTGGGCAGAAAGAACATCAAAATAAGCCTTGCTTACTCTTAATATCAAATCTTGCTTTGCCAGGGAATAATTGAGCTCCCCTTGCTTGACTACAAGCTGACTTTGATGAAGAGTTTCCAATTTTGAAACATCAAAGAGCGATTGTTTCAACTGGATCTTGTATTCCCTAGCCCGATTCAGGAAGTCGTGGCCACTTCTTTGTCCCCCAAGCTTAAACGCAATGTTTGGAAGCAGAGTTGAACGGCCTTGAGTCTCTTTCTGACTCACCGCACTCAATGCGTGTTCTGCCGCGATAATTACCGTATCCCTTATCAAGGCTTGTCGATATATCTGTTCTAGATCAACGGCGCTTGCATCGAGGTTATAAAACAACGCAAATAGCGATAAGGGAGCTATCCGTACTATATGAATGTTAAGCATCCGATTCTCCAGCCACCAATTTTTGGTATTCAATATTATTTCGATAGATGACAAAATATATAATCAATTTATCTCTAGAAATATAATTTTTTCATCTGCATTTCGAAATTGGGGCTGGAAGCAATGGCGTGAAGAAACCACTCCTTCGTCAGAACATATGCCAGCCCGTCTTCTCGAGCAATTACTGTCGCGGTCCTCTTTCCATCACCGATCAATGCACGCTCACCGAAACATTGACCACTACCGAGAACTTCTGCTTTTATTGTATCGACGACCACGTCGACCTCGCCGTCCCGGATAAGAAAGAATTCCTCGCCCAGATCCCCCTGTTGAATAAGTACATCTCCCCTTACAAAGGGGTGTTTTGTCATTTTTTCGGATACCAAACTGAGTTCAGAGTTATTCAAGTGTGAAAAAATACTCAGTTTTTTCATGAATTCACATATTTGAATTACTTCTTGCAGAACAACATCCGAGACGATTGCGCCGTCGACCATTTTTATAATTCGGTCAGCGGATTCCAATATACGATTGTCATGGGTGACAACAACTACTGCACTGCCGTATTCATTTGCCCACTCTTTCAGCATGCCGATTACTTCAAGACAAGACACCTTGTCCAATGCCGCGGTAGGCTCGTCGGCCAGGATCAGCTTTGGCCGCCCAACAAGTGCTCGCGCCACTGCAACACGCTGGCGCTGCCCTCCTGACAACTCACTGGGACGATAATTAATTCGTTTTCCAAGCCCCAAACGGTTTAGAAGTGCAATGCCATCAGAACGGTTTTTTAGCATCTCGGACGCATCACCCTGGCATGTCATCTGCACATTCTCGATCGCATTTAATGAGGTAAATAAATTGTGCATTTGAAAAATGAAACCTATTTTTCGACGCAAATCTATTATTTCTTCCTCATTGAGCGTGCTGACATCCCTACCAAGAATATTAAGATTGCCTTCTTGAAGAGTCCGGATTGCGCCCAACAATGTCAAAAGGGTTGTCTTTCCGGAACCTGAAGGCCCCGTCATCACAACCAATTTCCCCGGTTCTATTTTGAGGTTGTTGTTGAACAGGACTTGCGAACGGAACTCCCCCGTCCCAAAGTAATGACTGAGTCCATGGACCGTTACCGGCGAATTGGAACTACCTTCACTTTTTCGCAATTTTGCGACTCCATTACTGCTCAATAATTTCATGAAAACAGATCCACTGGGCTAGCTTTCCGGAGTTTTCTTATGGCAAGCGCAGCTGAAACAGCCCCCATCAGCACCACAATCATTAGAATGAAAAAAGCATCGTAAAGTTTTAAATCCATTGGCAGCTGAATTGACTCTGCCGCAAATCGATATAGAAATACGGTGATAATCAACGAGGGTATGTAAGACAGGACAACAAAGCCTGCCGAAATATTGCCAATCAACATCCAAAAGAATGTCTGCTGATATCCCATGGCCCGCAGAACTGCATATTCGGTCATGTTGTCGCTAATAATTCCGTGAAGTGCCTGCAAAATAAAAACAATACCGACGACGATGCCGACCAACAATCCGATCCGGAAAATGAAGCCGATCGGCGTATGTTTTTCGTAGTACAAGCGCTCATTGGCGATGAAATCGTCTTTCGAATACACCTTTGCTCTGGAACCGAGGGATTCCTGCAATTTGTTTTTTACTTCAGCAGCGTCGAAACCAGGCTTTACCCGGATCAATCCAAGAGAAACTCGATCCAGTGATTGTGAAGTGATTCGATTGAAATTGACTTCCGAGGTGACCAGAGACGCATCAACCGAGAAAGTTGGTCCGAGCGTAAACAGGCCTCGAACAAAAAGGGTATTTTGGAGACTGTTGCCGCCAACCGGGACAACGACTTCGTCATGCCCTTTGGTCAGCACATTCTGCACAATCGGACCAAAATCATGACGAGATGCCTGGTCCAATAAAACCGTATTGGTACTGGCGATCACATCCAACTGTCGGTTTATCTCGGGAATGTTAATTGTCACGCCAGAAAGCGGCAGACCATACAACCAGATCGGCTTCGGAGTTCTCATCAACGAATTCTGTATCTGAAGGTTGTAGGCATAAAAGGGCAGCGCAGACGCAACCCCGTCAATTCCACGACTTTCTATAACGCCATGACGCGAGAACCACGGCGGTGAAAATGACAAAGTGGAAAAGTCATGCGCTGCCAATATAATGTCGGCATTCAATGCTTCAGGTAATTTGAGCGCACTGTCATAAAGCGCATTCTCAAAGCCGGTTTGCACGAACATGAGAACAATTGACACCCCAACGCCCAATATGGCGGCGATGAGTTTAGAAACACGCTGAGTCAATTGGCGATAAGCCAAGAAAATAGATCGTCGAAACATCAGCAACTCCAATTATCGCGATTAATATTATTTTTCCGGCTTCCGGAGTTACAGGTCGCGACTGTCTAGAATTTGAGTTTTCAAAGAGTGAGAAACCCGCTCGTTTCGAATCTCAATCAATAACCTATAATCTTGCCGGCGTGGAGAGAACATTAAACTACTTGGCGTTGACAGCAAAACGGACCTCAACTTCACCGCCAATCACGACAGGTAAAGGAATTGAAGACTTCAGCCTTATCTCGACTATTCTGGCATCGCGGCCAACCAAAGTGTCGTAGTGAGGTCTCTTTTGCTTGAAAACCTCTTTACCGATGGATATGACAGTTGCTTGAATAGGTGAATTAATCAGGCTGCCCTGTATTGTTGAAATTCCTCCCACTCTAATCTTTGAAACGAAATTCTCATCTACCTCGGCGATGACGTTCAATTGATCCAGATTCGCAATTCGCATGATTCCGCTTTCTCCGATTGCTTCGCCATCTCTGGCTAAAATCGATAAAACTGTTCCGTCAATTGGTGCGCGGACTATAGTTCGCTCCAGTTCTGACTTTGCTTTAACCACCGTCGCAACTTCTATTGCGACTCTCGCCTCCGCAACATCACGATCAACCTTGCGAACTTCGCTCAGTGCAACCAAGGAATTTTTAGCCTGGTCCAGGTCGGAGGCCGCAATATCCCTATCAGCAACGGCTCGATCGAGCGCCTGTCTTGACACCAATTGATCTGCAAAAAGTGCCTCTACCCGTTCAAAATCCCGTTTAGCCCTCAATGCCACCACCTTCTTTGCCTCCACAACGCTTTGTTGGGCTTCGATAGTCGATTGCTTGGCCCCGTCAATCGACTGCCTCTGTTGACTCGCATAATATTTCACGGCTTTCTCAGCCACTTGAACGGATGCGTATTGCGTGTCATAGCCCTCTAAATACGCTAATGGCTGACCTTTGATTACCTTGCTTCCCTCAGCCACAAGCAAATGACGCACGACTCCACCGGACATGGGGCCATGCAGAGCCAACACACTTCCGTCTGGCTGTATATGCCCCCGCGCGACGATACCTGTCTTGGCTTCTGGAACCTTCAAATCATTGGGCTTCGAATTTTTTATAAACCCCATTTTCCATACAAGGATCAATGCAATTGCAATAAATACACCTAGAAAAATAATGTTCCGATTTTTGCCAATTTTCATGATTTATTTGCCGTATTTGTATTGCGTGTTTGCTGGAAAATTTTCTAATCGCACAATTTTATTGGCTCATCTAGCGAATGATGTTGTTCAAGTCATACCCTGACCGCGAGAGTGAGCAACTGCGCGGGATCGGGTCTGAAGCGGAGCTGTACCGCCTCCAATTATCTGGACACGATTTAGCGACTCAGGCCGCGATTCGTTCAGTATAAGCCTGACGGACTTCAAGGGGTGGGGGTGTCCCGTTGGCAGTTGAAGGTTAGAGCGGGTGGCGGAAATGATTATGCGGCGTTTTGGTGTTGAAGGATAGAAGGCCGAAGTGCGTGGATGAGCGCTGGAATGTTTTTATGCCCCCAGAGCTTGCGAAACGCCTTCTCTGCTTCCAGGAAACCCGCCGCCGCCCCTCCCGCGACGCCGGGGGAAGTCCACGATGCAGAACGCCTCCCCGGTCATGGGGCGCATCGTCAAGTGTGGATTCGACGATGTCGCATCCGAGGTTGGTAAGATTCAGCGAGAATTGGCAGCTTCGCGCTGCTCCTGATGGAGCACTCGACAGAGGCTGAAAGCTCGGGACTGAAACTGAGCGCGTACGCCGCGAACCACCAGATCGACGTGCGCCGGCTGTATGAAGCCAAGCGCAAGCGTCCGCAACCGGCTGCTTCAAACTGGGCAGTTGTTCGCATCAAGCCAGACCCATCGGTGCAGGTCACGCCCAAGACGCGTGAGAGCGCGGCGCCAACTGTCATTGCCCTGCAAGCGCGGCTTGGCAACGGCGTCGTCTTGAGTTGGACCCACGACCAACGCAACGCGGATGTGCCATGCAGCGTGCTGCGCACCTTGGTGGCGCTGCCATGTTTCATCTGAGCGCCAACCTGGCGGTGTACCTGCACCGCGGGACGATTGACTTTCGCAAGAGCATCAACGGCCTGTCGGCGATGGTTGTACGCCGTAGAGTCGCACGCACAGGACAACAACTTGAGCGCGTCCGAGCGCCTGCGCTAAACGTGTTTATCGCTGCCTGCCCCCCCAAACCCCACCGCACCACGAACTTCCGTTCATCAAGGTACGGGGGCGTTTTTGCCGTAATCCGAAAACTCACGCCGCCGTACTAAACCCGAAAAAGTCAGGAGGTTTTGAGACAAACGGGGTTTGAGACGTCTTTTGCGGAAAAATGACGCGGCCGCAGTCAGGAGGTTTAGCCGCTACGCCCCTCAGGACGCGGTGCCTGAACGCCGCTTGAGCGAGTTGGAGGTCTAGGTACTGGCGGAGAGGGAGGGATTCGAACCCCCGGTACCCTTGCGGGCACAACAGATTTCGAGTCTGCCGCAATCGACCACTCTGCCACCTCTCCGCGGCCCCGCCTCAGGTTCGCAGCGGGGGACGGATTTTATCAGGCCCGAATGATCTTTTCGGCGCCGCCCATGTAAGTGCGCAGTACGGGCGGAATGCTCACCGAGCCGTCGGCATTCTGGTAGTTCTCGAGGATCGCGATGAGGGTGCGGCCGACAGCGAGGCCCGACCCGTTCACGGTGTGCACAAGCTCGGTCTTGCCCTTTTCATTGCGGAAGCGCGCCCGCATGCGGCGGGCCTGGAA
>CAMDRF010000011.1 GCA_945906765.1 Nitrosovibrio sp. Nv4
AAATGCTTGATCTGCTCTTCGAAGGACGGCTCCTGTGCGCCGCGCAGCTCGTGCATCAGCACCCAGCGCCGCGACGAGGTGACCAGCACCTCGCTCGCGCCCGCATGCCGGTGGCGATAGGAATCCTTGCCCGGATGGTCGACATCGAAGGTATGGTGTGCGTGCTTGATCAAGGAAACGCGCAGGCCACGCTTTACGAACAACGGGATCAGCTTCTCGATAAGCGTGGTTTTCCCGCTGCCTGACCATCCTGCAAAACCGAAGGTTTTCATTGACCGGCAAATGTCTTCATTGTCAGGCTGTCGCGCCGCCGCAGGAACTGCCCGCGCCCGCGGTGCAGCCCAGGCAATGATCGTCGAAACGAATGCGCCGCCCGAGCGCCTGGTCGAAATTGAAGTCGAAGATGCTGAGCGCCCTGCCGCGCGCGTCCACCGCGTCCATTTCCAGCATCTGGTTGAAGTCGCAGTCGTAGATCCTGCCGTCGTGGCCCACGCTGATCAGACTGCGGCACATCACGCCGTCAGCCGCCGCCGGATTGAAGGACGCGAGCAGTTTCTCCATGTACGCCTCGTACTGACCAGACTTGTCCAAGTGCAGCTTGAAGCGGTTAATCGGCATGTTGGTGATGGTGTAGAGGCGATTGAACACCAGGCCGTATTTGTGCCTGAGTTCGCGCTTGTAATCGGCTTCAAGACCGGCCTGCGCCGCAGGCAGGTACGGACCGACCGGGTTGTACACCAGGTTCAGCGCGAGGCCGCTGCCCTCGACGCCATAGCCAAGCGCATTCAGCCGCTGCATCGCTTCCATGCTCTTTTTGAACACGCCCGAGCCACGCTGCGCATCGGTGAAATATTCCTGGTAGTACGGCAGCGAGGAAATCACCTCGATGCGGTTTTTCGCGAAGAACTGCGGCAGGTATTCCTTGCTCTCGCCGGTCTGCGGATGGCCGTCCAGCTGCACCGTCAGATTGTGCCGCACCATGACGTGCTTGCCCAGCGCCACTGCCCGCTCGACGAACCTGTCGAAGCCGGGATGCAGCTCCGGCGCCCCGCCCGTGATGTCGAGTTTCGTGATCTGCGGATGCCGCTCCAGAATCTCGAGACATTTTGCAACGCCTTCGGGCGAGAGCATCTCCTTGCGCTGGGGCGAGGCGTCCACATGGCAATGCCGGCAGACCTGGTTGCACAGCTTGGTGATGTTGACCTGCAACGTTTCAATGGAAACCGGCGGCAGCTCGATGCCGCGCGCGCGCAGCAGCCCGACGAAGCCGTAGTTCGACGCCGCAGGCACGACCTTCAGCTGGACAATGGATTTCAAAGGACCATCTTCTTCAGGTGGTTCTGCATCTGCACCGAGTGCACCAGCGTGATCCCGGCCTGCATGACCGCCGCAACATGCACCGCTTCCATCATCTGCTCGGGGTTGGCCCCCGTCTCGAGACACTGGGTGGTATAGGCATCGATGCAGTAAGGGCATTTCTGGGCGTGCGAGACGGCCAGCGCGATCAGCGCCTTCTCGCGCTTGGTCAGCGCGCCGTCGGTGCCGGTGACGTTGCCGTAATACCTGAAGAAGTCGTCGGCGAGCGCCTTGGCGTGCTGGCCGATGTCGCCGAATTTCTTCAGGTCATCCGATTCGTAATAGTTGCTCATAGGGGTCCCCTAAGGAAGGCGCAATCTACACCAGAACCATTTTGCCGCCGGCGATCGCGAGGACCACCGCCAGCACGCGGCGGATGAGCGGATTGGCGAAGCGCCGGCTGCCGTACTCCGCGCCCGCCCATCCCCCCACAAGCACCGCCGCCATCAGCCACCAGGCATAGTCGGGCGGCGGGGTAGGATTCCTTACAAAGTCGGCCGCCAGCGCCGCGAGCGAATTGACCAGGATGAAGGGCGCGGCGACCGCGGAAGTCTGCTTGGTTCCCGCCCAACCGAACAGCAGCAGGATCGGGCTGAGGAAAATGCCCCCGCCCACGCCGGTCAGCCCGGAAAGCACGCCCAGCACCGCGCCGATCGCCATCGCCAGCGGCACAGGCACCTTGCGCGCAGGCCGAAGTTCCTCGCCGGCCCGCGCGCTCCACCAGAGCTGCCAGCCGGCATACAGCAGCACCAATCCGACGAGTAACTTGTAGGCCGTGCCTGGCAGGGTGATCGCCCCGCCGAGATAGGCAGCCGGGATCGAGACCACCGCGAACGGCCAGAAAAGCCCCCAGCGGAAGTGGCCCGCGCGATAGAACTTGACGGTCGCGATGGTCGACACCAGCACGTTGAGTTGGAGTGCGATCGGACGCATTTCCGCAGGTACCATCCCGGCGATAGCCATCACCGCAAGGTAGGCTGAGGCTCCGCCGTGGCCAACCGACGCATAGAGGAATGCGGCCACGATCATTCCGGACGCAATCAGGGCAACGAGGATCGGGTCCATAGCTTTGACCCTCGTTATATACCATAAGATATAGCGAACCTAGCGTGGCTTTTCCGTCTTCCGCAATTTGGCCTCAAATCGCCTCAGATCAGCCGCAATTGCCGCCGAAGCCTTGCCCTCCATCGCTCGAAACTGGGCCACCAGCCTCTGCCCGAAAGAGGTTACGGTCGCTCCGCCGCCACGTGATCCTCCTGTCGCAGTCGTTACCACGGGTTCGTCAAAACTCTTATTGAGCCCTTCCACCAGTTGCCAAGCGCGGCGATACGACATCCCCATCGCTCGCGCCGCGGCGGATATTGATCCAGTCTGCCCGATGCGTTCGACTAGCTCGGCCTTGCCGGGTCCCATGGCGGGCGCTGAGCGGCCCAGCACTCTCAGTGTCAACCCACGATAGCGCCGCATTTCACCCCCCCTGCGTTGGGGACGAATAGCCGCTCACCCCCAATCTTGTAGTCGGAGATCGCTCTCTGGCCTTCCGGCGAGACTACCCAGTCGATGAACGCCTGCCCCAGTTCCTTCTTGACGCTCGGATGCTTCGCCGGATTCACCAGAATGATGCCGTATTGATTGAACAGGCGCCGGTCTCCCTCCACCACAACAGTGAGTTCTCCACGATTCTTGAACGACAGCCACGTGCCCCGGTCGGTGAGTGCGTAGGCGTTCATTCCCGAGGCAGTGTTGAGCGTCGGGCCCATGCCGGAGCCGGTATCGCGGTACCAGGGTCCTTTGGCCTTCGCGATGTCGATACCGGCGGCTGTCCAGAGATCCAACTCCGCGAAATGAGTGCCGCTCTTGTCGCCGCGCGAGGCGAATGGCGCCTGTGCCGCTCTGACCTTCTGCAGCGCCGCGACGATGTCCTTGCTCCCGGCGACTTTCGCCGGATCCGATTTTGGCCCGACCAGCACAAAGTCGTTGTACATGACCTCGAAGCGCCGCACGCCGTAGCCTTCGGCGACGAACTTCTCCTCGAGCAACTTCGCGTGCACCAACACCACATCCGCATCGCCCCGTTTGCCCATGTCGAGCGACTGCCCCGTGCCGAGCGCCACCACGCGCACCTGGATGCCGGTTTTCTTCTCGAATAACGGCAGCAGGTGCCTGAACAACCCCGACTGCTCGGTCGACGTTGTGGAAGCCACGGTAATGAAGCGTTGTTGTGCTTCTATTGAAAAAGAAAGAAACAAGGAAAGCGCTAACAGCAATCTCATCAGACCCACGGAAGCTCTCCCTTGACGAATGCCGCCGCTTCGGTGGAGGTGGGTTGCCTGAAAAATGCGTCCACCGAAGCGCGTTCGACCAGACGCCCCTGGTGAATGAACAGCACCTCGTCGCCGAGGCGCCGCGCCTGGCCGAGGTTGTGCGTTGACATGACGATCTTGGTCCCCGATGCATCGAAAGCCTTGATCACGTTCTCGATTTCGCGCGTCGCGCCCGGATCCAGGTTTGCGGTCGGTTCATCCAGAAACAGCACTTCGGGATGCAGCGCCCAGGCGCGCGCGAGCGCGAGGCGCTGCTGCTCGCCGCCCGAGAGCACGCGCGCGGGCCGCTGCGCGACCTCCGCGAGGCCCACCTCGCGCAGCGCATCCATCGCCTGCGCTTCGCGCCCGGCCGCCGGCACGCGCGCGAGTTCCAGCGCGTAAAGAATGTTGGCGAGCGCCGAACGGCGCAGCATCACCGGGCGCTGGAACACCATCGCCTGCGCGCGCCGCACGCGCTCCGCGCCCTGCCCGTGCCACGCGATTTCTCCCGAGGTGGGCCGCAGCAGGCCGTGCATCAGGCGCATCAGGACGCTTTTCCCGGCGCCGTTGGCGCCCAGGATGATCGTGGTCGGGCCTGCCGCGATCTCCGACGAGATGCCGTCGATGATGTTGCGCCCGCCCGCCATGTAGCGCACCTCGCGCAGCGTCAGGGGAAGGATGCCGTGGGCGCCGGACATCAGCCGTAGCGCCGCTGCGCGGCTTCCTTGATGAGGTGGGCCGCCGCATTCAGCGCAATCACCAGCGCGATCAGCACGAATCCGAGCGACAGGGCGAGCGGCAGGTCGCCCTTCGAGGTCTCGAGCGCGATGGTGGTGGTCATCACCCGGGTGACGCCGTCGATGTTGCCGCCGACGATGATCACCGCACCCACCTCGGCGAGCGCGCGCCCGAGCCCCGCCAGCACTGTGGTCACCAGCGAGAACCGGATATCCCAGACCAGCGTCAGCGCCGCGCGCAGACCGTGCGCCCCCAGCGAACGCAGCTGTTCCTCGTACTCGACCCACGCGTCCTCCACCGACTGGCGGCAGAGCGCGGCAATGATCGGCAGCACCAGGAAGGTCTGCGCGATCACCATCGCGGGAGGTGTGAACAGCAGGCCGAGTTCTCCCAGCGGGCCCGCGCGCGACAGCAGCAGGTAGACCAGCAGGCCCACCACCACCGGCGGCAGGCCCATGAGCGCGTTCAGCAGCACGATCAGCGCGCGCCGTCCCGGAAATCTCCCGACCGCGATCGCCGCGCCGAGCGGCAACCCGAGCAGCGTCGCCAGCAGCACCGCCGAGAGGCTCACCGCCAGGCTGAGCGCAACAATCCCGCCAAGCTCGGACATCTGATTTTTCTCTTGTATTTTTACCGACGAAATATGGCTCTATTAGAGCAGATGCCGACATGGGATCCGGCAAGACTCCGCATTTGGGCCGGGGCCCTGGCTCTGGCAGTGGCTTGACAACAGCGCGCCTTTGCGCGCATCCTTCGCGCCTCGGGGAACGCAGGCTCCCGGGGCAATTGCCTTACCCAACAAGACGCCGGTGCGTCCAAGCTCTGCAGGACTCTTAAGGAGAGAGCCATGGACGCACCCGCAATCTCAGTAGCTTCCCTACGCCAGTCTCAGGCATCCGCGCGGCCGCCGCTCGTCATCGACGTGCGCAAGGGCCCCACGTTTCTCGGCGCCCCCGACCTGATCCGCGGCGCGCTGCGGCGCGACCCGCAATGCGTTGCCGAGTGGGGCAAGACACTGCCCGGCGAAGCCGACGTCGTCGTCTACTGCGTCCATGGCCACGAAGTCAGCCAAGGCGCCGCGAAGGCGTTGGGCGCCCACTACCTTGAAGGCGGCATCGAGGCTTGGCGTACTTGCGGCGGAGAACTGTTCGGCAAACCTGAAGGCGCAAGCTCCCGCTGGATAACCCGTGAGCGACCCAAGATCGATCGCATCGCCTGCCCCTGGCTAGTGCAGCGGTTCATCGATCCGGATGCCGAGTTCCTCTACGTACCGACGCCCGAGGTGAAGGCAGTGGCCGCGGAGCGTCAGGCAGTTCCCTACGACATCCCTGGCGTCGAATTCACGCACGAGGGCGATCTATGCAGCTTCGATGCATTCATTGCTCGGTACCGGCTGAAGGACCCGGCGCTGGATGAACTCGCGCTCATCGTGCGTGGTGCGGACACAGGGCGGCTCGATCTTGCCCCTCAGTGCGCCGGTCTCGCGGCTTTCTCACTTGGTTTATCTCTTAACTTCAAAAATGACCACGAGATGCTGGAGCGGGGCATGACCATGTACGACGCGCTTTACCGCTGGTGCAAGGAAGGAAAGGCGGAGACGCACACGTGGAACCCGAAGGCCTGCAAATGAATCCGGCGATTCGTCCTTTGTCTTTCGATCCGGCGAAGCTGCGAGGCCTCTCGGAGCGTCTGCTTCAATCTCATCACCAGAACAAATATGGCGGTGCCGTCAAGCGGCTGCACGCCATCCGCGCCGAACTCGCCGCGCTCGACCTGTACGAACACGCCTACCACATGGATTTCGGCGCGGACGCCAAAGCCTACGTCGCCGCTTTCATGGAGAACATCGACTGGGACGGCGTGGCGCTGCGCTACGCGGCCGCAGTCGAGGGTTCCACGGCAGCGCTTGCGATCGGCGCGGAGGAAATCCAGAATGCGAATTCCAGGCGCATCGACGTACGCCGCAAGGGCGCCTACGACGCCGCGCCGGAGGTGATCGAAGGCGCCGTCTGGCGCGACCCGGAGAAGGTCGACGAATGGGCGGGCGAATGGGCAGGCGCTGAGGTGGTCGTCTACTGCGTATACGGACATGAAGTCGGGCAATCGACCGCCGCCCGCCTGCGCGACGCCGGTGTCTCCGCGCGCTTCCTGAGCGGGGGAATCGAGGACTGGAAAACCGCCGGGCGACCGGTAAGGCGCAAGGCGTGAGCACAGAACGCCCGCACGGCGTTTCCTTCGCCGAAGCATTTTTCGTCTGGCTGAAGATCGGCTGCTTCGGCTTCGGCGGTCCGGCGGGCCAGATCGCGCTGATGCACCGGATCCTGGTGGACGAGAAAAAATGGGTCGAGGAGTCGCGCTATCTGCACGCGCTCAATTTCTGCATGCTGTTGCCCGGCCCGGAAGCGCAAAAGCTCGCCACCTACGTCGGCTGGCTGTTGCACGGCACGCGCGGCGGGCTTGCGGCGGGAATCCTGTTCGTGCTGCCGGGTGCGCTGGTGATGCTGGCCGTCAGCTTTCTTTACGTGCTGGGGCGCGGCGTCCCGGTCGTCGAAGGTGCGTTGTTCGGCATCAAGGCCGCCGTGCTGGTGATCGTGGTGGAGGCGTTGATAAGGATCGGCCGGCGCACTCTCAAGACCCGGTTGCTGGTCGGGCTTTCGGGCCTCGCCTTCGTCGGCATCTTCTTTCTTGACCTGCCGTTTCCGTTGATCGTGGCGGCCGCCGGCGCAACGGGTTTCGTCGTCGCTCGAACATCGCCCGCCCTGCTCGGTCTGAAGGCTGGAGAAATGCACTTGTCTGCGCCCGAGCCCGGGCGCTGGGGCCAGGCGACTGCGGCCTTGGCCATCGGCCTCGTCCTGTGGTGGGCGCCAGTCGCAATGGCGGCCGTACTGCTTGGCGCCAACCATGTGATGGTCGACATCGGTCTGTTTTTTTCCAAGCTGGCGGTGGTGAGTTTCGGCGGCGCCTACGCGCTGCTTTCCTACATGGCGCAGCAAGCGGTCGAGACCTACGGCTGGATGACGGCGCCCGAGATGGTGGACGGCTTGGGCCTCGCAGAAACGCTGCCCGGCCCGCTCATCAAGGTGACGCAATTCGTCGGCTTTCTCGGCGCCTACCGGGCCGCCGAGCCCCTCTCCCCGGTAGCCGCAGGAATCATCGGCTCGGCGCTGGCCACCTGGGTGACGTTCGTGCCGCCGATGCTGCTCATATTCGCCGGCGCCCCTTTCGTCGAGCAGTTGCGCTCGAACCATAGGCTCTCGGGTGCGCTCGCCGCGATCACTGCGTCGGTGGTCGGCGTGATCCTCAACCTCACGCTCTGGTTCGTGCTGCATGTGCTGTTTGCCCAGGTCGAGGAAATGCGCGCCGGCCCGCTGCGCTGGTATGCGTTCGACCCATGGACGATCGACCTGAAGGCCGCAGCCCTTGCCCTGATCGCGGCTGTGCTGGCGTTTCGCATGCATCGCGGCCTGATCGAGATAGTGGCGATCATGGCGGTGCTCGGAGTCGCGGTACGATTGCTGTCCGGCCCAACCTGAGCGAGGAAACCCGTGGCAGCGTACGTCATCGTGGAAGTGAACGTCACCGACCAGCAACTGTTTTCCGAATACGCCAAGGGCGTGCCCGCGACCATCGCCGCCTACGGCGGGAAGTACCTGGTCCGCGGCGGCGCCGTGGAATCGAACGAAGGCGGGTGGGCGCCGAAGCGCGTGGTGGTCCTCGAGTTTCCCTCGATGGACCAGGCGCGTAAGTGGTACCACTCGCCGGAGTACAAGCCGCTGCTCGAAATGCGGCTCAAGGCCGGGAACGCGAAGCTGATCCTTGTCGAAGGCGTTTAGTCCAGCCGGGGCCATTTTCCTCGCCCGGGCGATCCGGGATTTCGGCGACGGTTTCGTCGCCATCCTGCTGCCGGTCTACCTCATCGCGCTTGGCATGTCGGCCTTCGAGGTCGGCGTGGTGGCGACGCTGGCGCTGTTCGGATCGGCCCTACTCACGCTCGCGATCGGCTTCCTTGGCTCCCGCCATGACCAGCGCGCGCTGCTGCTCGCGGCCTCCGCGCTCATGGCGGCGACCGGCCTCGCCTACGCTGCGGCGAGCGACTACACGGTGCTGCTGCTCGTCGCCTTCGTCGGCACCATCAATCCCTCCGGCGGCAGCACCAGCATCTTCGTGCCGCTCGAACACACGCTCTTGTCCGGTGCGGTGGCGCCAGCGGCGAGAACCGGGGCATTTGCGCGTTACAGCCTGATCGGCGCTCTCGCAGGCGCGCTCGGCGCGCTCGCCGCCGCGCTGCCGGACAGCCATGCCGCGCTCGGCCTGGGCAGGCTGGATGCCATCAGGATGATGTTCCTGGCCTACGCCGTCCTTGGAGCGCTCGGAGGACTCGCGTACGCGCGCATTCCGCGCCGTACGCACATCGAAAAACGCCCGAACGCCGCGCTCGGCCCCTCGCGCGGCATCGTCTACAAGCTCGCCGCGCTGTTCAGCATCGATTCGTTCGCCGGCGGCTTCGTGGTTCAGTCGCTGCTGGCGCTCTGGCTGTTCGAGCGCTTCGAGATGTCGCTCGCCGCCGCGAGCCTGTTCTTCTTCTGGAGCGGCGTGCTGTCGGCCTTCTCCTTCCCGGTCGCCGCCTGGATCGGCGCCCGCATCGGCTTGATCAACACCATGGTATTCACGCACATCCCGTCCAGCCTCTGCCTCATCGCCGCCGCGTTCGCGACCTCTCTCGAATGGGCACTGGGACTGCTGCTGGTGCGCGCCGCGCTTTCCCAGATGGACGTGCCGACCAGGTCCTCCTACGTGATGGCTGTGGTCACCGAGGCCGAGCGCCCGGCAGCCGCGAGCGTTACCGCGGTTCCCCGCAGCCTCGCCGCTGCAGCAAGCCCGGTACTTGCCGGCGCGCTGTTCGCGTCCGGCCACCTGATCCTGCCGCTGCTGCTATGCGGCGGCCTGAAGATCCTTTACGACCTGCTGTTGTTGGCGGCCTTTCGCCATATCAAGCCGCCAGAAGAAAAAACCTAGCTGCGCTGAATCACCCCACAGGCGCTGCGTGCACCCGCATTGCCGACCGGCTGGGATTTGTAGTCGTCCGGCTGCACGTGAACGATCAGGCCACGGCCGACGATGCTGGTGGCCCCGGGCGAGATGGTGATCACGTCCAGGTCGGCGCTCAGCATGGCATTGCCGCTGGCATCGGATTCCAGGTTGGGCATGTCGCCGGCGTGGCGCTCCATCGTCGTGTGATGGCCATGCGGCTTGGTGAGCGGATTGAAGTGGCCCTTGGCGCTCATGCCGTCGCCCGAACTGCAGTCGCCGGCTTCGTGGACGTGGAACCCGAACTGGCCATTGGGCTTTAGTCCGCTGACATTGACCGTCACCCGCACCTTGCCGTCGAACTGCACGAAGTTCGCGGTGCCGCGCACGGTGCTGCCTTTGGTCGGCTGCAGGCTTGCGGTCGCCCGCGGCGCGTCAGACGGGATGCTCTGGCAGGCGGCGAGCAGCGTCAACACGCCAATTCCGAGTACAGCTTGAAATGGCTTCATATGGTCCCTCCTATGGGACCGCAATGCACTACTTCTTGCCGGAGGTGGAAGCGGCAGTCGTTTTGGCCGCCTTGGGCTCGACGATGCCCTTGTTCTTCTTGTAGTTGGCGACCGCCTTGTCCATGTACTTGTTGTTCAGCTCGGCCTCCTTCGCCTTGGTGGCGGCGGCTTTATCCGCCTCGGCGGCCTTCTCGGCATCGCTCTTGGGCGGTGACGGCGGCAGCTTGGCCTGCACGGCGGCAAGCGAACCGATTCCCAGACCTGCGGCGAGCGTGACGGCAATCGCGAGTTTTTTCATGGTATTCATCCTCCTCAGCGCTGCGCCTGCGGCGCGGCGCCTGCCTTGGCAGCCACCTTGCCGGATTTGACGTCGTCGTACCAGTACTGGTGGTGCTCCTTGGCCCAGGTTTCGTCGGTCACGCCGTCGCGCATGTTGCCGTAGGCGCCTTCGACCCCGACCGTGCCCATGTAGATGTGGCCGATGCCCGCTGCGATCACCAGCACCGACGCGATAGCATGCACCACGCTCGCTTGCTGGAAGGTGGCCCGCAATTCGAACGCCGCGATATTCGGGAACAGCAACATCACCCCCGAGACGCTGATCACCAGGCACAGCACCACCACGCCACCCCAGAACCACGCCTTCTCGCCGGCGTTGAACCGCCCCGAAGGCAGGTGCTCGCCCTTGAACATCTTCCAGCCGTTCAGGAGCCACGACAGGTCGCCCTTCTCCGGCAGGTTGTCCTTGACGTACATGACGATGAAGACGAGCAGGCTCGCGATGAACAGCGGGGCGACGAAATTGTGCAGGTTCTTCGCGAGCGCGCTCAGCCACGCAAACAGCGTGTAGCCGATGACCGGCAGCAGCACGTGCTTGCCGAACAGCAGGATCAGCCCCGAGACGGCCAGCACGCAGAAGCTGATCGCCATCACCCAGTGCGCCCAGCGCTCGGCGAGCGTGAAGCGCTCGATCGTCCGGCCGCTCGGCTTGTCATGCAGCCTGATCGGCCCCATGGCGAAATAGATCGCCGCCATGATCGCGCCCACCAGCACCACCAGCCAGCCGCCGTAAAACGTAATCGGTCCGTTCCTGAACTTGCGCCAGGCCTCGCCCGCGGTGGTCATGGCGTCCTGGCCCGGAAAGCGGGCCTGCGGCTGGATCAGCACGCCGGCTTCGCGGCCTTGCGTGCTGGTGTAGTTCGGCGCACCCGAGCGCACGTCGCGCCACACCGGCGCGTTGTTGCCGGGCTGGTCGACGCCGCGCTGCTGCTGTTGCTTGATCGGATCGACCGCTGGCGCCTGCTGCTGCGTCTGCGCCGTGACAGGCGTTGAAAACGCAAGCGCCAGAACCAGCCAACCCATCAGGCGAGAGAGCGTGTGCATAGCGTCCTGCTCCTTATTGGTAAATCCGCCGGTCCTCGTGCTGGGCAAGCTGGCGCTGCTTGATCTGCTCTTCCCAGCCCGTGCGGTCGCCCTTCTTCCACTTCGGGCCGATCGCGAGCGGCTCGTTGTTCCAGGCCGCGGTGTCCCGCCTGACCGTCTGGCCGGCCTGCCTGTCCGGAGAGCTGACCTGCTCAACTTCCATGCAGCCGGTGAAACTCAGCACTGCAGCGGCAAGCAGCAGGCGCCGCATCACGACTTGCCTCCGGCAGGAGCCGCGGGCGCCACGCCGCCTTGCGCCCCTTTGGGCGGCTGGCCGTAAGCGCTGCCCCAGCCCCAGGCCTCCGCGCCCTTGCTGCCGCGGCGCGCGACGCGCTCGCGGTAGATGTCGGCGATCACATCGCCATCGCCACCGAGCAGCGCCTTCGTGGAGCACATTTCCGCGCAGGCCGGCAGCTTGCCTTCCGCCAGACGGTTGCGGCCGTATTTCTTGAATTCTGCATTGCTTTTGTCGTCTTCCGGGCCGCCGGCGCAGAACGTGCACTTGTCCATCTTGCCGCGCAGGCCGAAGGCGCCCGCCTGCGGGAACTGCGGCGCGCCGAACGGGCAGGCGTAGAAGCAGTAGCCGCAGCCGATGCACAGGTCCTTGTCGTGCAGCACCACGCCATCCGCGGTCTTGTAGAAGCAATCCACCGGACAGACCGCCATGCAGGGCGCATCCGAGCAGTGCATGCAGGCGACCGAGATGGACTTCTCCGCGCCGATCACGCCGTCATTGATCGTGACCACGCGGCGGCGGTTGACGCCCCAGGGCACTTCGTTCTCGTTCTTGCAGGCCGTAACGCAGCCGTTGCACTCGATGCAGCGCTCGGCATCGCACAGGAATTTCATTCTCGCCATGGCTCTGTCTCCTTAAGCCTGGAACTTCGCGACTTCGCAAAGCGTCGTCTTGGTTTCCTGCATCATCGTCACCCGGTCATAGCCGTAGGTCGTGACGGTGTTGACCGCCTCGCCGCGCACGATCGGCTCCGCGCCCGCCGGGTAGTAGGCCAGCATGTCCTGCCCCTGCCACCACCCCGAGAAGTGGAACGGGATGAACACCGTATCGGGGCCGACCCGCTCGGTGACTTGCGCCTTGACCTTGATCTTGGCGCCGTTCGGCGAGCTCACCCAGGCGTACTCGCCGTTGCGGATGCCGCGGTCGGCCGCCGTCTTCGGGTTGATCTCGACGAAGTTGTCCTGCTGCAACTCGGCGAGCCACGGATTGGAGCGCGTCTCCTCGCCGCCGCCCTCGTACTCCACCAGCCGGCCGCTGGTGAGGATCAGCGGGTACTTCTTGTGCATCTCCTCCTTGACCGCCTTCTGCTGCACCGACTTGAACAGCGTCGGCAGGCGCCAGAGCGTCTTCACGTCGTCGTGGGTCGGGTATTTCTCGACCAGATCCGGGCGCGGGCTGTAGAGCGGCTCGCGATGCTGCGGAATGCCGTCGGGGAAGTTCCAGACGATCGCGCGCGCCTTGGCGTTGCCGAACGGGTGGTTGCCGTGCTTCATCGCCACGCGCTGGATGCCGCCGGAGAGGTCGTTCGCCCAGGTCTTGCCTTCGGCCTCCTTCTTCTCCTCCTCGGTCAGATCGTCCCACCAGCCCAGCTTCTTCAGCAGCACGTGATCGAACTGCGGATGGCCGGTGGTGATTTCCGCGCCCTTAGGATGCACGCCATCCTCGGCCAGCAGGTTGACGCCATCCTTTTCCACGCCGAACAGGGCGCGGAAGTTGCCGCCGCCGCCCATCATGTGTTTGGAGTTGTCGTACAGGTTCGGCGAACCGGGGTGCTTGAGCGCCGCGGTGCCGTAGCAGGGCCACGGCAGTCCGAAGTAATCGCCGGTGAGGTCGTAGCCGGTCTTCGCGTCCTTGCCGCCCTTCGCCTTCAGCGTCTTGACGTCGAACAGGTGCATGTTGCGCATGTGCGCCTGCAGCCGCTCCGGCGATTGCCCCGTGTAGCCGATGGTCCAGGCGCCGCGGTTGATTTCGCGCAACGTGTCCTCCATCGAGGGCTCTTCCATGCCGCCCTTGGCTTTGACGAGACGGATATTCGGCTTGCTGCCCCCCTTGATGCCGATGAACTCCTTGTCGAAACCAAGCTTCTGCGCCAGCTGGTACATGATCATGTGGTCGGTGCGCGACTCGAACATCGGGTCGATCACCTTCTCTCGCCATTGGAGAGAGCGGTTGGACGCGGTCGCCGAGCCCTCGGTTTCCAACTGCGTAGCCACCGGCAGCAGGTAGGCGCCGTCTTTGCGCACCATCGCGAACATCGCCGCACTCGCCGACGGATAAGGATCCAGCACCACCATCAGGTCGAGCTTCTTCATGGCTTCCAGCATCTCGGGGCCGCGCGACTGGCTGTTCGGCGCGTGGCCCCAGTAGAAGATCGCGCGCAGATTCGGGCCCTGGTCGATAGCGTCGTTCTTCTCCAGCACGCCGTCGATCCAGCGCGACACGGTCATGCCGGGTTTTGCCTGCATGCCTGGCGCATAGCGCTCCGCGATCCATTTCGGGTCCACGTTCCAGACCCGCGACCAGTGCGCCCACGAGCCGGGCACCGCGACCGGGTAGTAGCCGGGCAGCGTGTCCGGGTTCGGCCCGACGTCAGTCGCGCCCTGGACGTTGTCGTGGCCGCGGTAGATGTTGCAGCCGCCGCCCGAGCGCCCGACGTTGCCGAGCGCCAACATCAGGATGTTGCTCGCGCGCACGACGGCGTTGCCGTTGGTGTGCTGCGTCTGGCCCATCGCCCAGATGATCATGCCAGGACGGTTCTCGGCCAGGGTCTTGGCGACGTTGAAAACCTCGGCTTCCGCAACGCCGGTGGCCTCGGTCACCTTGTCCGGCGTCCACTTGGCCATGACCTCCTTCTTGACCTCCTCCATGCCGTAGACACGGTCATGGATGTACTGCTTGTCCTCCCAGCCGTTCTTGAACACGTGGTGCAGGATACCGAAGATGAATGGGATATCGCTGCCCGAGCGGAGGCGTACGTAAGTGTCGGCCTTCGCCGCCGTGCGCGTGTAGCGCGGGTCGGCGACGATCACCTTGCAGCCGTTCTCCTTGGCATGCAGCGTGTGCAGCATCGACACCGGATGCGCCTCGGCCGCGTTCGAGCCGAGGAACAGCAGCGATTTCGAATTCTGCTCATCGTTGTACGAGTTGGTCATCGCGCCGTAGCCCCAGGTCTGGGCCACGCCGGCAACGGTGGTCGAGTGGCAGATGCGCGCCTGGTGATCGCAGTTATTGGTGCCCCAGAGCGACACCCACTTGCGCAGCAGGTAGGCCTGCTCGTTGTTGTGCTTGCTCGATCCGACCACGAACAGCGCGTCCGGCCCGCCCTTTTCCTTGTCGTCGCGGATCGCGAGCAGCTTCTTCGAGATTTCATCGTAGGCCTGGTCCCAGGAGAGGCGCTTCCACTTGCCGCCCTCGAGCTTCATCGGGTATTTGAGGCGGTGCGAGTCGTGCGTGATGCCGTGCTCGCGGATCGAGGCGCCCTTGGCGCAATGCGCGCCGAGGTTGATCGGCGAGTCGAACACCGGCTCCTGGCGGATCCAGACGCCGTTCTGCACCACCGCGTCGACCGCACAGCCTACGGAACAGTGCGTGCACACCGTGCGCTTGACCTCGATCTTGCCGCCGGCAGCTTCCTTGGCCGCCTCCGCGGTGCCGATCATGCTGAACGGCAGTTGCGCTGCGGCCACTCCGGCGCCCGCAGTCATGCCGGAGCGCTTGAGGAAGGTACGGCGATCGATGGTTTTCGCGAGGACGCCCGAAAGCCCCTGCGCAAGACGAGATTGACTGGCGACGCTTGCGTTCGCTTTCCTGGTGAGCAGCATGGCGCGCCTCCTCAGACCTTGGTGGTGCGGTAGTAGTTGTTGATGTGCTCGCTGACCTTGTAACCGCTGGTCGCGCGCTTGTCCCTGCTATCCGACTCCGCCGGAGTCGGGGCGTTCTTGCCGACGATGGCCGCCGCGGTCGCTACGCCGCCGGCACCTACCGTCAACAGAAAATTTCTGCGGGAGAGGATCGATTTCTTCTGGCTCATACCTGCCTCCTGTCCTGTGTTATGCGTCCGGCCCCTTGCACCATCCTCGCACTATTTCGGGGCTGTTATGAGGAATCTGTCACAAGTTACTCGTCTTTTACTCATTGATCAATAGTGAAAAACGGCCCAACCGAAAATAATTCTTACCTGGCAAGATGCAGTTAATAGCCATTCATCATGCACGGTTTTTCACAGCATTCCGAAAGCCTCGCGCTCAATCTCAAAAAATGCGCGCGTGAATCCGGCGACACGACGGTAAAAAACGGCTTTGGGTGAAGCGCTTACCGCATCGCAAAACGCCATTCCGCCGCGATGGATGAAGTGCTCGAAGAAGTTTTTCTGTTCCTCATCGGTGCGATGTTGCACCGCAATAGCAAAACGCATGGTTTCGCAGACCCCGGCAATGTGATCTTCCGGCTCGTTCACGCTGTCGCGCCGCGCCATTCCCCAGCGGATCAACTGCTGGCGCAATTCGACCAGCGGATTGTCGGTCGCGTATTTGATGGTGTAGTGCGTGAGGTAGGGCGTCACCTCCGCCCTGCCGGTGCCGATGAACAGCTCTGTGTGCTCGTTTACCAGCGTCACGGGAAACACTGTGCGGCAGGCTTCCGCCATGTCGTGCCAGGCGGCGGCGAGCGCCCCGCTCGCCGCGCTGCCGGGTTCGAAAACCTTTGTATGCAACAACTCGCCGATCAACTGCTCGTCCGGGGGCGCGTAGAACAGCCGCGCGATCAGGCCGTAGAAGGCCGCCCGCGCCTCGTCCTCGGGCTGCAGTCCGGGTTCCGCCGCCTGCGCCGTTCCGGTCACTTGCGACCCGTGTAATCGAAGATCGAAGGTTCGTCCTTCGAACTCGCCATGTCGATCACGCGGCAGTCGCCGCACATCTGCAGGCGCTTGAGCGCGCCGCCGGCAGCGAACATCGAGTGCGTGCCCAGCTTGCCTACCATGTTATCGACCATGCGCTTGGTGCCGAAGGGCTTGGCGCAGCGGATGCAGTTGAACGGCTCGGCTTCGTTCAGAACGACCGCCTCTTTTGCCTGCGCGCCGAACAGCAGCCTCGGCACCAGACGAATCGCGTCCTCGGGACAGGTCGTGGCGCACAGGCCGCATTGCACGCAGTTGCGCTCGATGAAGCGCAGTTGCGGCGCCTCAGGCGAATCCAGCAGCGCCGCTTCCGGGCAGGCGCCGATGCAGGCCTTGCACAAGGTGCAGGTCTCCTTGTTGACGGTCAAAGCGCCGAACGGCGCCCCCGCGGGAAACCCTATTGCCTGAATTTTGCTTTTCGATTCCTTGAGTAGAAAATCAAAAATAAAGTCCAGCGAAGTGCGCTTTTCCGGGGAAAGGTTGAACGTCGCGGGCCTGGCAACGCTGCTGGCGGGCGCGAGAACCCAGAGGTTCTGTTCAAGATTGCCGCTCTCGATCACGCCGAAGTGCTCCCCCGCGTAGCCAAGTCCCTCGAGGATCGCGGCGGCGAACGACATTTGTTCCTTCAGGGCCGCGATGTATCCATCGGCTTCACGCCCCGTCACCAGCAAGCGCACCTGGCTCGCGCCGTAGCAGATCGCGCCGAGCAGCAGATCGATGCCGATCGAGGCCACGTGAAAGCATTCGAACGGGATCACGCGCGCCGGCAGCCCGCGGCCGGCGCCCTTGCGGCCGAGCCCGCGTTCGCCGAACCCCGCGCGCCGGCCAAGCGCCTGGACGAGCTTGCGGCCCGACTCGATGTCGTGAACGAGCAGGCACGCATCGCGGCCGCCCGCCTCGCGGTACGTCGAGAGCAGGGTCTTCAGCCGCATGCCCAGATCGGGCACCCGCGGATAGGCGTACGTCATCGCTCCCGACGGGCACACGGTCGCACAGCCGCCGCATCCAGCGCAAAGATGTGGCTCCACCCTGACGTAATCGCCGTCGGCATGGATCGCCCCGGTCGAGCACACGTCCAGGCATTTCGTGCAGCCGATCTTGCCCGAGCGGCTGTGCGCGCAAATGCGCTCGCGGTACTGGGTGAAGCGCGGCTTCTCGAACTCGCCCACCAGGGCTTCGAGCTTGCGCACCGCGAGCGCCTGCGCGAGCGGATCGGCGCCCGGGGCGGCGTAACCCTGCGGCAAATCATGCAATCGAATGAGCGGCTCTCTCGACAGATCGAGCACCAGGTCGAAGCGCTCCGTGCGCGCGGTGGCCGTGCGCGAGAAATCCACCGCGCCGATCGCGCCGCAGGCCTTCACGCATTCGCGGTGCCCCTTGCACTTGTCGAGGTTGATCTGGTAGGTGAAATCAATTGCGTTCTCGGGGCAGGCGCGCACGCAGGCGTTGCAGCGCGTGCAGATGTCCAGGTCAATCGGGTTTTCCTGCTGCCACTCGACCTCGAAGGCGCCGAGCCAGCCCGAGAGCTTCGTCACGCGCCCGGACCAGACCGGATATTTGCGCTCAGGGGGCAGCTCGCCCGCTTGGGCGCGCGTCATCAGCACGCGCACCTCGAGCTCGCCCGAGAGCCGCTCGGCCCAGTCGATCGCTGCCTCCGACGGCCCGATAATGAGGAGTTGCCCGCCCGACTTGTAAGTGACCTCCGGCACCGGCTCGGGCTCCGGCAGCGCCGCCGCGGCGAGCAAGGCCGCGATCTTGGGCCCGGCGTCCTTGCCCTCGGACGACCAGCCGGCGGCTTCGCGGATATTGAGGAAGGAAATCCTTGCCTGCGACTGCGCCGCCGACGCGAGCTCGGCAAACAGCGGCGCCTCCTGCGTGCAGGCCACGATCACGTCCGGATCGGCGAGCGCCGACTGGAACGCGCCCGCCTCCTTGCGGCACAGCTCACGGTGCACGGTGAGCGGCTGCTTCGTCTTCAGCGCCTCGGCGAGGCGTCTCGGATCGAGCGCAATGGTGCCGTTGCAGGAACAAAGCTTAAGCGTCTTGCTTTCCAGGGACATTCTTGGCATCCAGTGGCGGCACTTCGGCCTGCGGGGTTTCGGGCGACGATGGCTGCGCCTCTTGCGCGGCCTGTGCCGCCTGCGGCGGCTCCTCGAACAGCAGCTGCTTCGCGTGGTTGAGCGTCTTGAGCATCTCCATCGGGATCGGTTCGCCGACGGTCCAGTCCTCGGAATAGGCTTCGAAGGGGTCGGGAATGTTGTAGTGCGCATCGGTAAAGAGTTTCTTGAGCGCGGCGCGGCGCGTTTCGCCGTCCACCTTCGGGTTCATGAACGGCACGAAGTCCGAATCCGGATTGAGCTCTTCTATGGGTGGCAGCGCGACGGCGGGCTCGTCCTTCTGCGCCCTATCCAACGATGGCGGCAGCGGCTCCGGCGGCTCCTCGGCCTGCTCGAGCTTGCGCCGGGACCAGCGCTCCAGGAACACTTCCTTGTCCTGCGTCATCTTTCCACCCGGTCCTTCGGATGGACGAAGGAACGCGGCTTGATGCGCTTCTTCGGCTCAGGCCGGTAATTTTTTTCCACGTACTCGCCGACCCAGGCGAAGATTGCCGGCGGCATCGTCACGCTGTCCACCGAGTTCCCGCCATCCAGCCAGCGCCCGCCTTCGTCATAGCTGGCGGTCACCTGCAATGGTACGGCGCTTTGATTTTCCTCGTCCATGCGCCAAAGGACGAAGATCCTCGGCGAACCCGAAGACACATTCAGGTAGTAACCCTCCGTCTCGTCGCGGTGTATCGTCAGTTCGAATCCCGGATGCAGCCACTGCGCGGCATCGGGCTGCTCCACCAGGAGACGCCGCTCTCCTGCCGGCTCGTCGGATTCCAGCACCGCCCAGGGCTCCCAGGCAACGCTCTGCCACCGATTGCCGGTGGTGCGGCGCTGCATGATCACGGCGAGCGTTTTCTTCGGTTTTTCCATGTGTAAGAGGCGCTTCCGGCGCATCTTCCGGCGTTGGGCGAACTATACTGTTATATCATCATCGCAGCAGTCTGAAGCACCAATAAACCTATGCCGCAAAAGGTTATTTCGATCAGACCGGTAGCCCGTCCGCCAGGAGCGAAAGCCCTCCGCTACGACGGCGGCCCATCCGTTGGAACGGCCCTTGGGCCGTTGGCCGACACGCTCGGCCGCACGATGCGCGACCTGCGCATTTCGGTCACCGACCGCTGCAACTTCCGCTGCACCTATTGCATGCCGCGCGAGGTGTTCGACGCGGACTACAAATTCCTGCCGCACGAGGCGATCCTCAGCTTCGAGGAAATCGCGCGCCTCGCGGGCATCTTCGTCGGCCTGGGCGTGAAAAAAATCCGGCTCACCGGCGGCGAGCCGTTGCTGCGCAAGGGACTGCCGGATCTGGTCGCGATGCTCGTGCCGCTTGGCGCAGACCTCACGCTCACCACCAACGGCTCAACGCTGGTGAAGCACGCGCGGGCGCTGAAGGACGCGGGACTGGATCGCCTCACGGTAAGCCTTGACTCGCTCGACGAAACAACTTTCCGCGCGATGAATGACGCCGATTTTCCGGTGGCAAAGGTGCTGGACGGCATCAGCGCCGCCGCCGATGCGGGTTTCTCGCAGGTCAAGATCAACATGGTGGTGAAGCGCGGCGTGAATGACCACCAGATCGTCGATGCCGCCCGCCACTGGCGCACCGAAGGTAAACGCGGCGGCCACATCCTGCGCTTCATCGAGTTCATGGACGTCGGCAGCACCAACGGCTGGCGCATGGACGACGTGATCCCTTCCGCGGAGATAGTGCGCAGGATTTCCGAGGCATTCCCTCTTGAACCGGTCGATCCGAACTACGCCGGGGAAGTTGCCGAACGCTGGCGCTACAAGGACGGCGCGGGCGAGATCGGCGTCATCTCATCGGTGACGCAAGCCTTCTGCCGCGACTGCAGCCGCATGCGCCTGTCTACAGAGGGCTCGCTTTATACCTGCCTGTTCGCCCAGCAGGGCCACGGCCTGAAAGCGCTGCTGCGCAGCGGCGCCAGCGAGGATGCGATTCGCGATGCCATTGCCGCGGTGTGGCGCGCACGCGATGATCGATACTCTGAAGTCCGCACCGCCGAAACGGCGAAAATCCGCAAAGTGGAAATGTCCTACATCGGTGGCTAAGACTTACCGACCACAACTTACCAACGCCGCCCGCCCCGCGACCTACGAGGTCGAAGCGTTCAACGAGCGTGGCGAGATGGTGCCGACCTCGATCGCAGGCGAGCATCCGCTGACGCTGTACCTCGACAAGCGCGAACTGGTCACCCTGATGACGCTTGGCCACGCGCCGGAGGCACTGGCAATCGGCTTCCTGCGCAACCAGCGCCTCGTCGCGGCGCTCGAAGACATCAAGGCGGTGCAGGTGGACTGGGAAACGCAGTCCGTGGCCGTCACGACGAACAGAAAATCCGACATCGCGAAAAAAACCCGCAAAAAAACCGTTACCACCGGCTGCGGCCAGGGCACGGTTTACGGCGACCTCATGGAGGAGATCGACAGCATCAAGCTTCGCGACGATGTAACGCTCGCCGATGCGGACCTCTACGTGCTGCTCGAGAAGGTGCGCAGGCACGAGACCATCTACAAGCAGGCGGGTGCCGTGCATGGTTGCGCGCTCGCTGCGCGCGACGGCGAAATCCTGATGTTTGTCGAGGACGTCGGCCGCCACAACGCGGTCGACGCGATCGCCGGCTTCATGTGGCTCGATGGAATAGACGGCTCCGACAAACTGTTCTACACCACTGGCCGCCTGACCTCGGAGATGGTGATCAAGTGCGCGCAGATGGGCATTCCGTTCCTCGTCTCGCGCTCCGGCCTCACCAAGATGGGGCACGACATCGCGCAGCAAGTCGGCCTGACAATGATCGGCCGTGCGAGCGGGCGGCACTACCTGGCGTTCACCGGCAAGCACCGGCTGAAGCACACTGCGCCGCAGCCCACCGCGGTTGCGTGAGAGGTTTTACTTGAGTCAGTAGTTAGTTTAGTATTAGTCCATGAAAAAGCTCAACATTCACGAGGCCAAAACCCACCTCTCGGCCATCCTCACAAAATTGAAACCCGGAGACAAGATTCTGATTTGCCGTAGAAATACACCCATCGCGGAGCTTAGAGCTCTGCCTACGGTACCCCGCAAACCCAGGCCTTTTGGGCTGGATTCAGGGAGATTGAAAGTACCGCCCAGCTTCTTCGAGTCGCTGCCTGAGGATGTTCTGAATCTATTCGAGGGCAAGCCGGAGCGATGAGACTTCTGCTCGACACCTGCGCCTTCCTCTGGATTGTTGCGGGTTCGGGCAAGATGTCAGCGCGCGCGCGAGTGGCCTGCGCGGATCCGGATAACGAGTTGTTCCTGAGTGCGGTATCGGCATGGGAAATCGCGCTAAAGAATTCCGCGGGCAAACTGCCGCTCCCCGAACCACCCGTTCGATACGTTCCCTCTGAGCGAATCCGCCATGGCATAGAGCCACTACCCCTGGATGAGGAAGCCACTCTGCATCTGTCGAAGTTGCCCGCGCTGCACCGGGATCCCTTTGACCGCATGCTGATCTGCCAGGCAATCGCACATGGACTGGAAATCGTGACCCCCGATCCCGCCATCGCACAGTACCCGGTGCGTACGCTCTGGTAAACGCCTCGGCGCGGTGTTAGGCACGCTCCTCACCTCCTCGGCGCAGGCCAAGACTTGTGAAACCGTCAGTGAGTGGTGGCCGCGCCATCGCTCGCTGGCCGCCGGGCATCCAGCAACCGTTCACCAGGCGATCATCGGCGGCTTTTTTGCGGACCGGGTCGGCTGGGCATTTGCCTCAGGCTACCAGGCCGCGCTGCACGCGCTCTTCCCGGATGCGCCGGACGAGCGCATCTGCGCTCTGTGCGTCACTGAAGCCGGCGGCAACAGTCCGAAGGCGATCAAGAGCAGCCTGCAAAAGGAGGGCGAACGCTGGCTGCTGAACGGCGCCAAGCGCTGGACTACGCTGGGGCCCGACGGCGCGCTGTTCTTCGTCGCCGCGCGTGACGAAACCACGTCCGGAGAACGACCGGCGATCAAGATCGTCAAGGTTTGGTCTGGTTCCGCGGGATTGAATATCCAAGCCATGCCGCAGACCAAGTTTGTACCTGAAGTCCCCCACGCACAGCTTCAATTCGAGAATTTGATACTCAAAGAAACGGAAATACTGCCAGGCGACGGCTACGACCAGTACGTCAAGCCGTTCCGCACCGTGGAAGACGTCCACATCAACGCGGCGATCCTCGCCTACCTCGTGCGCGAAGCCAGGCGGCTGGACTGGCCGGCGCAATGGATCGAGAAAACGTTTTCTCTGCTGATTGTTTTTCAGGAACTTTCAAAAGAAGATCCGTCGGCGCCGGAAACCCATATCGCCCTCGCCGGCGCGCTCGCCATCGGCGCCGGGCTGACCGCCGAGGCCGACGGACTCTGGGACAGGACGCCTGCCGATCCGGCGGCAGCGCGCTGGAAGCGCGACCGCGCCTTGTTCGGCGTCGCCGCGCAGGCGCGCGCAGCGCGTACCGAGCGCGCGTGGCAAGGTCTTGCACGTGGTGCAATCGGCGCCCAGTAGCTGCTAACCCTGCAGTCGCAGCTATCCTGCCTGCGCGGCAAGCTTTTCCCTGTTGGCGGTGAGCTCGGCCCGCGAGGGGAAGAAGAACGAGGACACGGACACGCCGCAAGCCAGCACCGCGAGCACCAGGAACACGTTGGCGAAGCCGCCTTCGGTGCGGTGCAAGGTCGAAATCATCGGCACCGCGACCGCCGCCACCCCAAGTGAGACGACATAGCGGATCCCGAGCACCCGCGCGCGGTATTCATCGGCGACGTAGCGGCCGACGATGGCGTCGTTCAGGGGAATCTGCCCGAACACCGCCAGCATCATCAGCAGCGCCACCCCCAGCATCGCCCAACCCTCCAGGTTGGCCGCGAGCCATAGCATCGGGATCTGCACCAGGCCCACGCCAATCATCAGGCGGCGCAGCTCCATGCGGTCGATGAGCGCGCCCATCACGACCTGCGCGAAGGCGGCCATGGTATAGACCACCGCCACCAGCGCGCCTATGCCAAGGTTGCTCTGGGTCAGCGCGGAAAGACGCTCGTCGAACACCTTCGGCATCGAGATGGTGGTCGAGTTGAAGATGATCCCGCCGAACGCGGTGGCGACCAGCATGATCGAAAAAATGCGCGCCATCATGCGCGCATCCACGTGCAACCCCAGCGATTTGGAACTCTTTTTTGCCTGTCCAGGGTCTTTTACGAGAATCAGGAAACAGATTCCAGCCAGCACACAGCAGACGCCCGGCACCCAGAACGCCGCGCGCCAGCCAAAAGCATCCACCAGCGCGCCGCTGAGCAGCGCCGCCGAAGCGAGCCCCAGGTTGCCCCACAGGCCGTTCCAGCCGAGCGCGCGGCCCATTCTCCCGGGCGCCGCCACCAGCATCGCGATGCCCACAGGGTGATAAATGGCTGCAAACGCACCGACAAAGCACAGACCGAGGGCGATCAGCCAGGGCGTCTGCGCGAATCCGGTGACGAACAGCGACACGCCGATGCCGAAGTAGAACAGCGCCATCACCTTGTAGCGGCTCCAGTGGTCCGCCAGCCAGCCTGCGGGAATGGCAAACACGCCGAACGCGATGAAGCTGCCCAAGGCGAGCGGCAACAGTTCGGAATACGGCCGGCCCCACTCGCGCCCGATCGCCACGACCGCAGTCGGAAACACCAGCATTGCAAGGTGATCGAGCAGGTGCCCGAGATTAAGGAAAGGTGCCAGCCAGCGGTTCTGCATGTCGCGCACGATACCCGAATTAGCCGCGCCGGATGGCATGGTTTCGCTACCGGTGTTAGCCGGGGTTCTCAAGTAAAATCAGAGACATGCTAGAGACTTCGGCGCTCGCCTGCGAACGCGGCGGGCTGCGCCTGTTCTCCGATGTCAACCTGACGCTTGCCCCAGGCGGCCTGCTGCGGGTGCGCGGCGCCAACGGCAGCGGCAAGACCACGCTGCTGCGCACGCTGGCCGGGCTGACGCGCCCGGCCGCCGGCGAGGTGCGCTGGCGCGGCAACCCGATCGGCGACGACTACCGGAGAGAAATGTTGTTCCTCGGGCACGCCGCCGCAGTCAAGGATGAACTCACGGTTTTGGAGAATTTGGAATTTTCTTCTCGATTTTCCTGTTTGGAAATCTCTGAATCGAAAATCAAAAGCGCGCTCGAAAGTCTCGGCATTGCACGCCTCGCGGATCTACCGGCCCGGTACCTGTCGCAGGGCCAGCGCAAGCGCGCCGCCCTCGCCCGGCTCGCTCTGTCCGCGGGCGTGCCGCTCTGGCTGCTCGACGAGCCGTTCGCCGCGCTGGACGACGAGGGTATCGCGCAACTGAGGAAAATCTGCGCGGCCCATCTCGCCGGCGGCGGGATGCTGGTGCTCACCTCGCACCAGGACGTGGAGATCGCCTGCGCCGCGGCCTGGTCCGTCGAGCTGCGGGGCTGAGCGGCGGCGATGCACTCTTTCGTCTCGGTCCTTCGCCGCGAACTGCAGATCGCGCTGCGCCGCAAGGGCGATGCGCTCAACGTGCTCGTGTTCTTCATCGTCGTGGCGAGCCTGTTCCCGTTCGGCGTCGGGCCGGAGGCCAACCAGCTGCGCGCGATGGCCGCCGGGGTGGCCTGGATCGCCGCGCTGCTTGCCGCGGTACTGTCACTGCCGCGCTTGTTCGCCGCCGACCATGCCGACGGCACGCTGGAACAGATGCTGGTGGCGCCGCAGCCGCTTGCCTTGGTCGTGCTGGCGAAAATCACCGGACACTGGCTGCTGACCGGACTGCCGCTTGCCCTCGCCGCGCCCCTGATCGGCCTGCAGTACGGCCTGCCGGCGGACGCGCTCGGCCTGCTGATCGTCTCGCTGCTCATCGGCACACCAGTGCTCAGCTTCCTCGGCGCTGCGGGTGCGGCACTGACGCTGGGCGTGCGCGGCGGCGGCGCGCTGCTGGCGCTGCTCATCCTGCCGCTGTTCGTTCCGGTGCTGGTATTCGGCGCCGGTGCGGTCACGGCCGGCTTGACGGGGATCAATCCCTCGGCGCACCTGTCGCTGCTTGGCGCAATTCTTGCAGTATCCTCGCTTATCGGCCCTTGGGCTGCCTGCGCGGCCCTCCGGGTCGCCCTCGATTGATGACTTCTCGGTTGTTCCAATTCGCCGCTCCGCAGGCATTTTTCCCGATCGCCGGGAAACTGATTCCGTGGTTTGCGGTCCTAGCAGGCGTGCTCGCGCTTGCCGGACTCTATGTCGCGTTTTTCATCGCCCCCACCGACCACCAGCAGGGCGAGGCGTACCGGATCATCTTCATCCACGTGCCGGCGGCCTGGGTGTCGATGTTCCTCTACCTCGTGATGGCCGGCTGGGCCGGCCTGGGATTGGCGCTGAACACGCGGCTCTCCGGCATGATGGCCTCGGCGATCGCGCCCACCGGAGCGATGTTCACTTTCCTCGCGCTGTGGAGCGGCGCGCTCTGGGGCAAGCCGACCTGGGGCACCTACTGGGTGTGGGACGCGCGCCTGACTTCGGAGCTCGTGCTGCTCTTCCTCTACCTCGGCTTCATGGCGCTGAAGGCCGCGATTCCCGACCCGGTGCGCGCCGATCGCGCCGGCGCGATCCTCGCGCTGCTCGGCGTGGTCAACGTGCCGATCATCTATTTCTCGGTGCAATGGTGGAACACGCTGCACCAGGGCGCCTCCGTGAGCCTGACGCGCGCGCCGTCGATGGCTGCTACCATGCTTCTCGGCATGCTGCTGATGGCGTTCGCGGCGTGGATGTACAGCTTCGCGACCGCGTTCTCGCGCGTGCGCGCCATAATCCTCGAGCGAGAGCGCGACGCCGAATGGGTGCGGCTGCAGAGAGCTGCGGCATGAACTGGGGCAGCCTGAACGAGTTTCTCGCCATGGGGGGATACGGTGTCTACGTTTGGGGCTCGTATGCGATGGCGGTTTTTTGTATTTCTCTTGAAGTGTTTTTTTTGAATAGATCAATGAAGAAAGGACAGGAATGAAACCTCGCCACCAACGCATGATCGCGATCGCCGCGGGGGTCGCGCTGATCGCCATCGCCGCGGCGCTGGTGCTGAACGCCTTCCAGGGCAATGTCGTGTTCTTCTTCAGCCCGAGCCAGGTCGCGGCGAAGGAAGCGCCGCTGGACCGGACCTTCCGCGTCGGCGGCATGGTCGAACAGGGCAGCCTCAAGCGCCGCGCCGACGGGCTCACGGTGGATTTCGTCGTCACCGACACGGCGAAGACCATCCCGGTGGTCTACAGCGGCATCCTTCCCGACCTGTTCAAGGAGGGCAAGGGCGTGGTGGCCCAGGGCAAGCTCGGACCCGACGGCGCGTTCCACGCCAGCGAAGTGCTCGCCAAGCACGACGAGAACTACATGCCGCCCGAAGCCGCGCACGCGCTCTCGAAAGCGGAAGCGGACAGGGCGGCCAAGAGCGTCATTTCGCCAGGGGGTACTCGATGATTCCGGAAATCGGCAACTTCGCACTCATCGTCGCGCTCGCGATAGCGCTCGCGCAGGCCGCGCTTTCGCTTACTGGCGCGGCGCGCCGCATCCCGGCCTTCGTCGCCGTCGCGCGCCCCGCGGCGCAGGGCCAGTTCGTGTTCGTGGCCGCGGCGTTCGGCTGCCTCGCCTGGTCGTTCTACAGCAACGATTTCTCCGTGCTCAATGTGGCAAGCAACTCCAACTCCAGCCTGCCGGCGGCGTACCGCATCGCCGCCACCTGGGGCAGCCACGAGGGCTCGCTCCTGCTGTGGGTGCTGATGCTCTCGGCATGGATGCTGGCGGTGTCGGTGTTCAGCGGCAGCCTGCCCGCGGACATGCTGGCGCGCATCCTCGGGGTCATGGGCCTGATCAACGTCGGCTTCCTTTCGTTCATGCTGTTCACCTCGAACCCCTTCGACCGCCTGCTGCCCGCCGCCGCGGACGGCCGCGACCTGAACCCGCTGCTGCAGGATATTGGAATGATCTTCCACCCGCCGATGCTCTACATGGGCTACGTCGGCTTTTCGGTCGCCTTTGCGTTTGCCATCGCGGCGCTGCTCGACGGGCGCCTGGATGCGACCTGGGCGCGCTGGTCGCGGCCCTGGACCACCGCGGCCTGGGTGTTTCTCACCCTCGGCATCGCGCTCGGCAGCTGGTGGGCCTACTACGAGCTGGGCTGGGGCGGCTGGTGGTTCTGGGATCCGGTGGAAAACGCCTCCTTCATGCCTTGGCTGATCGGCACCGCGCTGATCCACTCGCTCGCAGTCACGGAAAAACGTGGCGCCTTCAAGGCCTGGACCGTATTGCTTGCCATCATCGCGTTTTCGCTCAGCCTGCTCGGCACCTTCCTGGTGCGCTCGGGCGTACTGACCTCGGTGCACGCCTTCGCCACCGATCCGAAGCGCGGCATCTTCATTCTCGCATTCCTCGCCGTGGTCATCGGCGGCTCGCTGGCGCTGTACGCCTGGCGCATGAACAAGGTGGCGCCGGGCGCGCGCTTCGAACTGCTGTCGCGCGAGTCTATGCTGCTCGCCAACAGCGTGCTGCTGGTGGTGGCCTGCGCCGCGGTGCTGCTCGGCACGCTGTATCCGCTGTTCCTCGATGCGCTGGGTCTGGGCAAGATCTCGGTGGGACCGCCGTACTTCGATTCGGTGTTCGCGCCGCTGATGGCGCCCGCGGTGCTGCTGGCGGGCATCGGTCCGCTGCTGGCCTGGCGCAAGGGCGATGGCGCGCAGCTCGCGCGGCGCCTGCGCTGGGCGGCGATCGTGGCGCTGATCGGCGCGCTGTTCCTGCCGCTCGCGTTCGGCCGCTGGGCCGCGCTCACCAGCGTGGGCCTGCTGCTCGCGTTCTGGATTATTTCCGGCGCCGTCACTGCGTTCATCATTCGATATCGCATGAAAACCAGTATGAGCGCGGCATTCTTCGGCATGCTGCTCGCGCACGCCGGGATCGGCGTGTTCATCGTCGGCGTGACGCTGGTCAAGAGCTACGAGACCGAGCGCGACCTGCGCATGGAGCCGGGAGACACGGCCATGCTCGGCGGCTACAGCTTCCGCTTCGAGGGCGTGCGCGAGGTGCGCGGCCCGAACTACGCCGCGGCGCGCGGCGCGATCACCGTTCAGCGTGATGGCGAGACTATCGCCCGCCTCGCGCCGGAAAAGCGCACCTATTTCGTGCAGCGCAACCCGATGACCGAGGCCGCGATCAACGCCGGCATCTCGCGCGACATCTTTGTGGCGCTGGGCGACGCGGTGGGCGGCGATGCATGGACGGTGCGCATCCACATCAAGCCCTTCATCCGCTGGATCTGGTTCGGTTGCCTGATGATGGCGTTTGGCGGCCTGCTCGCCGCGAGCGACCGGCGCTACCGCATCGCCGCGCGCCGGCCCGAGGACGCGTCGGCAGCGGACGCGACCCTTATCCGGAGCGGCGCGGCATGAAGCGCTTCCTGTGGCCGCTCGGGATATTCATCCTGCTGGTCGGCTTTCTCGCGGTGGGATTGACGCTCAAGCCGCGCGAGGTCCCCTCGCCGCTGGTCGGCAAGCCCGCGCCCGCGTTCGATCTGCCGGTGCTGCACCAGCCGGACAAGCGCTTCGTCCCCGGCGAGATGCGCGGCAAAGTGTGGCTGCTCAACGTCTGGGCCTCGTGGTGCGTGTCCTGCCGCGAAGAGCACCCCGTGCTGGTGGAGCTCGCGAAGCGCGGCGTGATGCCGATCCTCGGCCTGAACTACAAGGACAAGGGCGACGAAGCGACCGCGTGGCTGAAGCGCTTCGGCGATCCGTATCAACTCTCGGTGGTCGATGCCGACGGGCGCATCGGCATCGACTACGGCGTCTACGGCGTGCCCGAGACCTACCTGATCGACGCCGAGGGCGTGATCCGCTTCAAGCAGATCGGCCCGCTCACCATGGCGATCGTCGAACAGAAGGTGCTGCCGCTGGCGAAGGCGCTGCAGAAATGAAGTCTTTGCTTTTGATCCTTATTTTCGTTTTTTCCGCTTTCACGGTGAACGATGTGAAAGCACAAACAAACGGCACCCAGACCGAGCAGCGCATTCGCCAGCTCTCCGAGAAAATTCGCTGTCTCGTCTGCCAGAACCAGTCGCTCGCCGACTCGCCCGCCGAGCTCGCCGGCGACATGCGCCGCGAGGTGCGCGAGCAGGTGGCGGCGGGACGCAGCGACCACCAGATCCTCGACTACCTGGTGCAGCGCTACGGCGACTTCGTGCTCTACGAGCCGCCGTTCAAGGCCACCACCTTGCTGCTCTGGATCGGCCCCTTCGTCCTGCTTGCCGTGGCGGCGCTGGTGCTGGTTGCGACCCTGAGGCGCCGGCGCCGCGCGCCCGACGAGCCCGCGCTCGCCGCGGACGACAAGCGTCTTGTCGAGCGCGTCCTCGGCCCGGCGGCCCCACCCCAGGAACGCGACGGGGGCGCGCGATGATGCTGTTCTGGGCGATCGCCGCGGCGCTGACCGTGGCGGCCCTCCTGTTCCTGCTGCCACCGCTGATGCGCCGCCGCACCACCGCGCCGGACACGCGCGTCGCCGCCAACGCCGCCATCTACCGGGAGCAACTCGAGGAGCTCACCGCCGAGCTGCGGCGCGGCGCCCTCACGGAGCAGGAATTCGAGCGTGCCAGCCGCGAGATCGAGCACCGCATCGTGTCGGAGTACGGCGAGCCGGCCGCCCCGCGGCCCGCAGGGCGGCGACCACACATGTCGGCGGCACTCGCGGTCGGGCTGCTGCTGCCGCTTGCCGTCGTGCTTGGCTACCTGCAACTGGGCAACCCCAACGCACTGAGCGGCGCCGCAGCTCCAGGCGGAACCGCCAGCGAGCCCGCGCATTCGGTCACCCCCGAGCAGATGGAGTCGCTGGTGGAACGCCTCGCCGCCCGGCTGCAGCAGGCGCCCGAGGACGGTGAAGGATGGATGCTCCTTGGCCGCTCGCTCAGCGTGCTGGGACGATACGATCGCGCCGCAGAGGCCTACGCGCGGGCGTCGCAGCTCTCGCCGAAGAACGCCGGACTCCTCGCCGACTACGCCGACACCCTCGCCATGGCGCGCGGCCGCAAGCTCGACGGAGAACCGTTGGCGATCGTCAAGCGCGCGCTGGAGATCGACCCGGAGCACGTAAAGGCGCTCGCGCTGGCGGGAAGCGCCGAATTCGAGCGCCGCAGTTACGCCGCGGCGATCGGCTATTGGGAACGCGTTCTCAAGGTCGCGCCACCGCAATCCGAGTTCGCCCGCTCGGTGGCCGAAAGCATTGCCGAGGCCCGCACGCTCGGCGGCGGTGCGCTAGCGCAGAAGGGCAATCAATCCCTGCAGGGCATTGTCAGCATCGAACCGGCCCTCGCCGCCAAGCTATCGCCCGGCGACACGGTCTTCGTGCTTGCCCGGTCCGTCAGTGGATCGCGCATGCCGCTCGCTGTCGCGCGCACCACGGTCGCAGCGCTTCCCTACCGTTTCACGCTCGATGACAGCATGGCAATGGCGCCGGGCGCCACGATCTCGAGCCATGCCAAGGTCGTGGTTGCGGCGCGGGTGTCCAAATCGGGCAACGCCATCCCGCAGAAAGGTGACATCGAAGGCACGAGCGCGCCTGTCGCGCCCGGCGCTGCCGGCGTGCAGGTCGTACTTTCGAAAACCATCGACTGAAACCTGGAATCAACCCCATGCGCGGCGTGACCGGAATCGTGCTCGCGGGCGGCCAGGGACGCCGCATGGGCACCGTCGACAAGGGCCTGCAACTGCTGCACGGCAAGCCGATGGTGGCGGCCGTGATCGCGCGGCTGGCGCCGCAGGTAGACGAAATCCTGATCAATGCCAACCAGAACCTCAAGGCCTACGAAGCCTTCGGCCATCGCGTGGTGCCGGACGCCATCGGCGGCTTCGCCGGTCCGCTCGCCGGGCTGCATGCGGGGTTGAGCGCGGCCAGCCATCCGTTCGTGCTCACCGTGCCCTGCGATTCGCCCTTCCTGCCGCTCGATCTTTTTTCAAGATTGAAAAGTGCAATGAAAGACAATGATCTTGCGGTCGCAAAGACCGGAGACCAGCCGCACCCGGTATTCGCCCTGGTCAGGAAGACCGTCCAACAGAACCTCGAGGACTTTCTGTCCCGGGGGGGCAGGAAAATCGACGCCTGGTATGCCTCGCTCAAGGTGATCGAGGTGTCGTTCGACGACGAGGCGGATGCCTTCCGCAACATCAATACGCGAGAAGAGCTGGACAAAGCATGAGCACCATCGCGCAAGTGGTGAGTTGTCTGGACGGCTACGACCCGGACGCACTGCGCGTCGACAAGGCGGGCGCTGCGATCCGCGCCTGCCTCGCCCCGGTAACGCAGGCCGAGACCGTCGCCATCCGCGATTCTCTGGGCAGAGTGCTGGCGCAGGACATCGTGCCGCGGATCAATGTGCCGGGACACGACAACTCGGCCATGGATGGTTACGCGGTTCGTTTTTTGGATTTGAATTCAAGTAACGAAAAAAAAGAAACGATCCTTCGTCAAATCGGCGCCGCTTTCGCCGGCAAGGTCTTCCAGGGGAAGGTTCAAGCCGGCGAGTGCGTGCGCGTGATGACCGGCGCGGTGATGCCGCAGGGCGCCGATAGCGTCGTGGTGCAGGAAGTTTGCCGTGCCGACGGGGAAAGGATCACCATTCCAGCGGGCCAGAGGGCGGGCCAGAACGTGCGCGCCGCGGGCGAGGACCTGAAGGCGGGCGTGGCAGTGCTGCGCCCCGGGCAGCCGGTGCGCGCCGCGGAGCTGGGATTGATGGCATCGCTCGGTATCGCCGAAGTAAAGGTGGTTCGCAGGCTGCGCGTCGCGTTCTTTTCCACCGGCGACGAGCTTGCCTCGATCGGCACGCCGCTCGCGCCCGGCCAGGTCTACGACTCCAACCGCTACACGCTGCACGGCATGCTCTCGTGCCTTGGCGTGGAGATCATCGACATGGGCGTGGTGCGCGACGATCCGACCCAGCTGGAGGCCGCTTTCGCCGCCGCCGCGGCGAAAGCGGACGCCATCATCACCACCGGCGGCGTCTCGGTGGGCGAGGCCGATTTCGTCAAGCAGCTGATGGCGCGGCTGGGCGAGGTGCTGTTCTGGAAAATCGCCATGCGGCCCGGCCGGCCGATGGCTTTCGGCAGGATCACGTCCGGCGGGCATTCGGCAATCCTGTTCGGGCTGCCCGGCAATCCGGTCGCGGTAATGGTGACGTTCCACCAGTTCGTCCGCGATGCGCTGCTGGTCCTGGGCGGGCGGACGGATAGCGTCGGCGTTCCCCTGCTGCAGGCCGTCAGCGCGACATCAATCCGAAAGGTCGCCGGAAGAACCGAGTACCAGCGCGGCGTGCTGTTCGAGGAAAACGGCGCCCGCAAAGTGCGCACCACCGGCCAGCAGGGCTCGGGGGTGCTGCGCTCCATGTCGGAGGCGAACTGCTACATCGTGCTCGAGCATGAACGCGGCAAGGTCGAGGCCGGGGAGCTGGTAAGCGTGCAGCTGCTGGCGGCGCTGGCGTAATCCCGTCTCATGAATCCCATTCATCCGGATCTTGCGCCGCTCGCGGGAGAGGACCGCGGTGCGGTGGCCGCCTGGCTGTTCATCTGCGCCGCCTTCACCTTCGCCATGGTCGTGGTGGGCGGCATCACGCGCCTCACGGAGTCCGGCCTCTCTATCGTCGAGTGGCAGCCGCTCGCCGGCGCCCTGCCGCCGCTGTCGCAGGCGGACTGGGAAACGCTGTTTGCCAAGTACCGCGAGACCCCGCAATACCGGAAAGTGTTCTCGGAGATCGGCCTGGATGGATTCAAGCGCATCTTCTGGTGGGAGTACGCGCACCGCCTGCTTGGGCGCGTGATCGGCTTGGTATTTCTTGTTCCGTTTTTAATCTTTTATTTCACGAACAAATTATCCAGGCCGCTGGCCTGGAAACTCGCGGGCCTGTTCGTCCTTGGCGGCCTGCAGGGCGCGATGGGCTGGTACATGGTGAAAAGCGGCCTGGTGGACGATCCGCGCGTCAGCCACTTCCGCCTCACCGCGCATCTCGGACTGGCTCTGCTGATTTTTTCCCTGGAGTTCTGGCTTGCCCTTGATCTGCTGAATCCTTCAGGAAAGCAAACGAACGGCTTGCCGCTCCTGGTCCTGGGACTCGTTTTCCTGATGGCGCTTTCCGGCGGCTTTGTCGCCGGCCTGCGCGCGGGACATTCTTACAACACGTTTCCGCTGATGAACGGCCACCTTGTCCCGCCGGAAGCGTTCATGCTCGAGCCCTGGTGGCGGAATTTCTTCTGGAACGTGGCCACCGTGCAACTCGTGCACCGCTCGATCTTCTGGCTGCTGCTGGTGCTGATCCCGATGCTCTGGTGGCAAGCGCGGGGCACCGCGGGGAAAATCGCCGTGCATCATCTGCTCGTGATGTTCCTGGTCCAGGCAACGCTCGGCATCTCCACTTTGTTGCTGGCCGTGCCGGTGCCGCTCGCCGCGCTGCATCAGGCAGGCGCGGTGCTGCTGCTGGCCGCGGCGCTCTGGACCGCGCAAAGCCTGCAGGCGCGCCGCTCTGCGTAGAGAACGGCCGTGACGCCGCGCGCGCGACCGGCAGCGTCAGTGCGGGGCGAAGCCAGTGGCTGCCGTTGCCGCCCAGAACGAGACCGCGGCGTTGAACTCTCCCGCATGGAAGGCCCAGGCTTCGGCTCCCGCCTCATCGCCGGCAAAGCGTCCGAGCCGCCGGGCGCAATCAAAAAAACCTGGGGCTGGGAGGCCGCCGCGCGCCTTGCTGATGACGATGGCCGCGATGAAGGGGCGGTCGGCCGCCGCATCCTCCGCCATGAGATGCTCCAATGCCTCGGTCACCTGATGAATGGTGTTCGGGGGTGTCAGCCCCAGAGCCTTGGCAAGCTCCCGATAGGTGATCGGAACCTGCTGCTCGGCGATCTTTTGAAGGTGCTGCCGAAGCCGTGGAGCGATCGACACGCCGTTTAGATCGCGACGACTTCGATGTCGGGCTCTATCGACTTCACCAGATTCCCGATGCTGGTAAGCGTGCCCGAGATCGAGCTCGGACAGGTGCCGCACGCGCCCTGGTAGTGCACGCTGAGTGTGTTGCCGTCGAGGCCGAGCACGTGGAGGTCGCCGCCGTCGCCTTGCAGATAGGGGCGTATCTGCTCGTCGAGCAGCGTGTTGATCTTATCGAGGCGCTGCTGGTCCTCGGGACTCAGGCCGGCGATCGCAGTGCTCGCCGCCGCAACCGTGGCGGCTGATTGCGCATCCGCCGCCGGGGCGGCGCGGATCGGCTCGGCGACTTTGCGTGTCAACTCCTGCCAGTCGGCGCCGCCGTCTTGCGTGACCGTGATCCAGTGATCGACGTAAAACACGTTGGTCACATGCTCGATGTCGAACAGTGTGGAGGCGAGCGAATCGTCCTTCGCCTGCCCGGCATTCTCGTACGAGCGCGTGATCCCCCAGGTCAACGGCTCCTTGAGGATGAACTTCATCGCGTTCGGATTGGGCGTGCCTTCGATTTCAGCGATTTTCGGCATCTTCAGGCATTACCGATCGGTGCGTGCATCGGATCGTCCTCAGCCTCGGTCGAGGTGCTGGCGACAGAATTGAACGCCGCATGCAGCGTATGCCACGGCAGGATCGCGCATTTGACGCGCGTCGGCAGGTCGCGCACCCCGGCGAACACCGCGAGCCGTCCGAGGTGGTGATGGCCGTTGAGGTCGAGCTTGCTCATCGCCATATCGCGGAATTCCTGGATCAGCGTTTCGGCGTCCGCACGCGTTTTGCCCTTGACGGTGGCAGTCATCATCGACGCCGACGCCTTGCAGATCGCACACGACTCACCCTGAAACGCGATGCCGTCGATGCGCTCGCCATCGAGATTGAGCATAACGCTGAGGTGGTCACCGCACAGCGGGTTGTGGCCCTCAGCTTGGTGGCTCGCGTTGCCGAGCGTGCCGTAATTGCGCGGCTTCCTGTTGTGGTCGAGGATGACCTCTTGATAGAGTGCTTTGGTGTCCGCCATTACGAGAAAACCTTTTGCACGCTGCGGATGCCTGCGATCAATGCATCGACTTCGGCCATGCTGTTGTAAAACGCGAACGAGGCACGCGACGTCGCCGCCACCTTGAAGCGCTGCATCACCGGCTGCGCGCAGTGGTGGCCGGTGCGTATCGCGATACCGTCCTCGTTCAGCAGCGTGCCGACATCATGCGGATGCACGCCGTCGACAGCGAACGACAACACGGCGGCTTTTTTCTCGGCGGTGCCGATGATGCGCACGCCCGGCATGCCGTTAACCTGCTCCGTGGCGTAATTAAGCAGGTCAAGTTCGTGCGCGGCGATTCTACCCATGCCGATTGCCGAGAGATAGTCCACGGCGGCGCCCAGTCCGATCGCGGCGGCAATCGGCGGCGTGCCGGCTTCGAATTTGTGCGGAATCGTGTTGTAGGTAGTCTTCTCGAACGTCACCGACAAAATCATGTCGCCGCCGCCCTTGAACGGCTGCATGCGCTCGAGTATCGCGGCTTTGCCGTAGAGGATGCCAATGCCGGTCGGTCCACAGAGTTTGTGCCCGGAGAACGCGTAAAAATCGCAATCGAGTGCCTGCACGTCGACCGGCAGGTGAGGCGCGGCCTGCGCGCCGTCGATCAGCACCGGCACGCCGCGCGCATGCGCGAAATCAATCATGTGCTTGACCGGGTTGATCGTGCCGAGCGCATTCGATACATGCATGACGCCGACGAATTTGGTGCGCTCGTTGAAGAGCTTCTCGTATTCGTCGATCAGGAGTTCGCCCGCATCGTTGATCGGCACGACGCGGATTTTCGCGCCCTTCTCTTCCGCCAGCATCTGCCACGGCACGATGTTCGAATGGTGCTCGAGCGTGGTGAGGATGATTTCGTCGCCGGCACCGATGAACTTGCGGCCGTAGCCGTGCATCACCAGGTTGATCGCATCGGTGGTGCCGCTGGTGAAGATCACTTCTTTATCTTCGCGCGCGTTGATGAAGCACTGCAGCTTGCGGCGCGATTCCTCGTATTCCGAGGTAGCTGTTTCCGACAGGTAATGCACCGCGCGGTTGATATTGGCGTGCTGCGTGGTCTGGTAGCGCAGCAGGCGGTCGATCACCGGCCGCGGCATCTGGCTGGAGGCCGCGTTGTCGAGATAGACCAGCGGCTTGCCGCCGACCTTGAGCTTGAGGATCGGGAAGTCAGCGCGGATACGTTCGACGTCGAACGTCGGGGCGAGCCGCGGGCTCGAAGCAGGCTCAACGAGTTTCACGCTTCAGTTGCTCTGGGTTTGTTCGAGCACCGTCTGCTCGAGCCGGCGCTTGAGCGATGCGATGGGTATGCGGTCGATGATTTCCGCGCCGAACGCATAAGTCAGTAGATTGCGCGCTGCGGCGTCGGACAGCCCGCGGCTTCGCAGGTAAAACACTTCCTCGGCGTCGAGCTGGCCCACGGTCGCGCCGTGCGCGCACTTGACATCGTCGGCGAAGATTTCGAGCTGCGGCTTGGTGTCGACGCGCGCCTTGCCGGTGAGCAGCAGGTTACGGCTCGATTGCGATGAGTCGGTGCGTTGCGCGCCGGGGCGCACCATGATCTTGCCGTTGAACACCGCATGCGCGGCGCCGTCGACGATGCACTTGTGCAACTGCCGGCTCACCCCGTGCGGCTGGGCATGGTCGATGAGCGTATGGGTATCAGCGAGCTGCTGACCACCGATCAGCGCCAGCCCGTCGACCGCGCACTCGGCGCCCTCGGCCGCTAGCCGCACGTTCAGGTTATAGCGCGAAATGCGTGCGCCCAGCGCGACGCTGACCGACTGATAGCGGCTCGCATGCGCGAGTGACACCGCGCAGTTCGCAATGTGAAACGCCTGATCGCTATCGCGCTGCACCCGGATGTGGTTAACGCGCGCATTATCGGCCAGGGCGATTTCGGTCACCGCGTTAGTGAAATAGGCTACATCCCGCAACGCAACGTAATCCTCGATGACCGTCACAGTGCTGCCGGATTCGGCCACCACCAGGCAGCGCGGATAGCTTGCCGCTTCCTTTTGCGTCGCGATGAACAGCAGATGCACCGGCGCCGCAACCGACGCGTCGCGCGGCACGACGATCAATGCACCGTCGTGCAGAAATGCGGTATTGAGCGCGGCGAACACATTGTCCTGAAATGCGGTATGCCGGCCGAGATGCGGCGCGATCGCCGCCGCGTGCGCGGATACCGCCGCCGACAGATTCATCACCACCACGCCGAGGTCCCTGGCGACGCTGGACAGTTGCGGCGCATACCCGCCGTCGACGAACACGAGCCGGGTGGTCGCTTCTGCGAGATAAAAGCGTTCGACGTCTGCGGCCTGCAGCGGCGATGCGGTGCGCACCGGCTGGAACGACAGCTTGCTGAGCGGCGAAATATCGGTGAAGCGCCACTCCTCGTCGTGCGTGGTCGGCACTGTCAGCGCGCCGACTCGATCGACTGCGTTGGCACGCAACTGGGTGAGCCACGCCAACGCCGGTGACGAAAAAGCCGCCGGCCGTTGCGGCCGCCCTGCAAGCAGGCTATCGAGATAGCTGTTGCCGGCAACTAACCTCATGCCGCCGCTCCCGCCGCGGCGCGAGGCTCGACGCTGACCCAGTCGTAGCCGCGGTTCTCAAGCTCGAGCGCAAGCGCCTTATCGCCGGTCTTGACGATGCGGCCCGACTCCATCACATGCACGTAATCGGGCACGATGTAGTTAAGCAGGCGCTGATAGTGCGTGACCAGCAAAACCGCGTTGTCCTTGTTCGCAAGCTGATTCACGCCGCCGGCAACCACCCGCAATGCGTCGATGTCGAGGCCCGAATCGGTCTCGTCGAGCACCGCCAGCCGTGGCTCGAGCAGCGCCATCTGCAAAATTTCATTGCGCTTCTTCTCACCACCCGAAAAACCTTCGTTGACGCTGCGGTCGAGAAAATCCGGGTTCATCTCGAGCAGTTTCATTTTTTCGCGCACGAAATCGTCGAACTCGAGCGGATCGAGTTCGTCCCTGCCGCGCTGCGCCTGCATAGTGTTGTACGCGAGGCGCAGAAACTGGCTATTGGCCACGCCTGGTATTTCGATCGGATACTGAAAGGCGAGAAACACGCCGGCACGCGCACGCTCTTCGGGCTTCAACTCGAACAGGCTCTTGCCTTCGAACGCCACTTCGCCGCCCGTGACTTCATAAGCCGTGTGACCAGCGAGCACCTTGGCGAACGTGCTCTTGCCCGAGCCGTTCGGCCCCATGATCGCGTGTACTTCGCCGCTTCTGACCGTGAGGTCGATGCCTTTGAGTATCTCGACGCCGTTCACGGTCGCGCGCAGCCCGCGCACTTCGAGCAGCGTTTTGCTGTCCTGGTAAATCATCCGACACTTCCTTCGAGCTTGAAACCGAGCAGCTTGGTCGCCTCGACCGCAAACTCCATCGGCAGTTGTTGAAACACGTCCTTGCAGAATCCGTTGATGATCATCGACACCGCTGCCTCGGCGCCGATGCCGCGCTGCGCGAAGTAGAACAACTGCTCCTCGCCGATCTTCGAGGTCGACGCTTCGTGCTCGACTTTGGCGCTGTTGTTATTCACCTGAATGTAGGGGAAGGTGTTGGCGGCGGACTGGTCGCCGATCAGCATCGAATCGCATTGCGAGTAATTGCGCGCACCGGCAGCAGTAGGCGCGATCCTGACCAGCCCGCGGTAGCTGTTGTTGGAATGGCCGGCCGAGATGCCCTTGCTGACAATGGTACTGCGCGTATTTTTGCCGATGTGAATCATCTTTGTGCCGGTGTCGGCCTGCTGATGGTTGTTGGTGACCGCGACCGAGTAGAACTCGCCGACCGAGTTGTCACCCCGCAAAATACAGCTCGGATACTTCCATGTGATCGCCGAGCCGGTTTCGACCTGGGTCCACGAAATGCGCGAATTGACGCCTTTGGCCAGGCCACGCTTGGTGACGAAGTTGTAAATGCCGCCGATGCCATTTTCGTCACCCGCGTACCAGTTCTGCACGGTTGAATACTTGATGTCGGCGTTATCGAGCGCAACGAGCTCGACCACCGCCGCGTGCAATTGATTGGTGTCGAACTTGGGCGCGGTGCAGCCTTCAAGGTAGGACACCGACGCCCCCTCCTCGGCAATGATCAGGGTGCGCTCGAACTGGCCGGACGCTTCGGTATTGATGCGGAAGTAGGTCGACAGGTCCATCGGGCATTTGACGCCCTTGGGGATGAAGCAGAACGAGCCGTCGGTGAACACCGCCGAGTTGAGCGCGGCGTAATAGTTATCGCCGACCGGCACTACGCTGCCGAGGTACTGCTTCACCAGTTCGGGATGCTCCTGCACGGCTTCCGAAATCGAACCGAAAATAATGCCGACCTCGGCGAGCTTTGCCTTGTAGGTGGTCACCACCGACACGCTGTCGAAAATCACGTCGACCGCGACGCCGGCAAGCTTCGCCCGTTCGTTCATCGGCACGCCGAGCTTCTCGAACGTGCGCAGCAGTTCGGGATCGACTTCATCCATGCTGGCGAGCTTTTTCTTCGACTTCGGCGCCGAGTAATAGCTGATCGCCTGGAAATCGATCTTCGGATATTTGACGTTCGGCCACTTCGGCTCGTCCATCTTGAGCCATTGCTGATACGCCTTGAGCCGGAACTCGAGCAGCCACTGGGGCTCGTTTTTCTTGGTCGAAATCAGCCGGATGGTGTCTTCGTTCAGCCCTTTCGGCGCGACATCGGACTCGATGTCGGTGACGAAACCGTGCTTGTAGGGCTGGTTGACCAGGTTTTGCAGTACCGCACTCATTTGGGCTCCGATTAAACCGAGAAGGACGACCCGCAACCGCAGGTAGAAGTAGCGCCGGGATTCTTAATTACAAACTGCGAACCCTCCACCCCATCCTGATAGTCAATTTCCGCGCCCATCAGATACTGCAAGCTCATTGGGTCAATCAGCAACTGCACGTCATTCTTGTTCAGCACGGTGTCGTCTTCATTGGTCACTTCGTCAAAAGTGAAACCATACTGAAAGCCGGAACAGCCGCCGCCGCTGACGAACACGCGCAACTTCAAGCCGGCGTTGCCTTCTTCCTCGATCAGCCGCTTCACCTTGTTGGCCGCGCTGTCGGTAAACAGCATCGGGGCTTGCATTTCCATTTCGGTTACCGCGTTCATGAGTACCTCCGTATCAGGACGTGCTTGGTGGTTCAGCCGTTACACTTTTGCTCACTTTTACGATTGTTTTTTCCGCTTCAGCTTTCAGGTTGAAGCTCTCGCCGCAGCCGCACTCGCTCTCGACATTGGGATTGTCGAACTTGAACGTCTCCTTGAACCCCTCCTTGACGAAATCAACGCGCGAGCCGTCGAGGAACGGCAGGCTTTCGGCGTCGACCACTACGTTGGCGTTATGCGACTCGAACAATTGATCGCCCGCGCGCACTTCGTCGGCGTAGTCGAACGTGTAGGCAAAGCCGTTGCAGCCGACTTTTTTCACGCCGACGCGCAGGCCCAGTCCTTTGCCGTGTTTCGCAAGCTGCGTCTGGATTTGTTTTGCCGCGCGTTCAGTCAATGCAATCGCCATCGCTATTCTCCATTTCAAACCGGTACCGAGGTGCGGTCGCGCCTAGGCAAGATCTCGCGCATGTCTTGCACTTGCGCCACGCCGTTCTGCTTCGCTTTCTGGTCGTCGACCAGTTGCTTCAGCGTCACCGCGCCAAGGTAAGCGGAAATGTGCGCATTAAGTTTTGCCCACAGGTCGTGGGTGATGCACTTCTTGTCGTCGTGGCAGTTTTCCTTGCCGCCGCATTGGGTCGAGTCGATCGGCTCGTCAACGGCATCAATGATGTCGGCAACCGACACCCGCCCCATGTCCTTGGCGAGGCGATAGCCGCCGCCCGGACCGCGCACGCTGTTGACCAGTGCGCGGCGGCGCATTTTGCCGAACAACTGCTCGAGATAAGACAGCGAGATCTTGTGACGCTGGCTGATTTCGGCGAGCGTCACCGGGTCACTGCCATGCTGCATCGCGAGGTCCAACATCGCGGTAACCGCAAACCGCCCTTTAGTCGTCAGTCTCATGGGTCACCTCTAAACATTATTTAAAACAAACACATCCTAGCGTTTATACCTTAGTAATATGCTCAAGTATCAATTACCCGATTAATTTTGTCAACAATTTTATCGACACAATTTTATTGAGATGGTTCGCATCCAGCTTGGGTGTAGTCCGCAAAAATCTGAGATCACGTTGCCAGCACGCCGACTCCCAGCGCGTGGCCCGTAAAATACGTGATGGCGGCTGCCAGTGCGCCGATCCCCAGCATCCGGAGGCCGCTGAAGAGCATGTTGCGTCCGGTGAAGATCGAAATCAACGCGCCGACGATGAAGAGAGAAACGCCGCAGACGAGGCTGCTTGCGACGAACGCCGTTCGGCCGCTAGCCAGCAGATAGGGCACGACGGGAATCAGCGCGCCGGTCGCGAACGCGAGGAACGCGCTGGAAGCCGCTACCCACGGAGACCCCAGCGCCGAAGGATCCAGTCCCAGTTCCTCGCGGGCCAGTGTATCGAGGGCTGTTTCCGGATTGGAGAGAATCTGCGCGGCCAGTTCCTGCGCTTCCAGGGCAAGCTGTTGTTCGTAGAACTCGCGCTGCGAGCGGACCGAGACGTATTCGCAGGCCGCCATGGAGAACGCGCCCGCCAGCAGCCCCGCGACGCCGGCGAGCAGAACAAATCGGGGTTCCGCATTGGCGCCCGTGACACCCATCACGAGACTGAAATTGGAAATCAGGCCGTCGTTTGCGCCGAATACAACGGCACGAAGACTGCCTCCGTAGCTCGTGCGATGCCAGCGTTCCGACTTCAGAATCGAGCTGGCGCCGCCGCGCTGTTCCATAACCCGGAGCGTTCGGCTGTGCGCGCGCTCCGCAGCCGGCAGGCCTGTGGCTTCCGCCTGTCCCGTGTATTCGCCCTGGTCGCGCGATTCCAGCCCGCTCACGACAGGCAGGACATGCTGGGCGCCCACGTTTCGCGAAAGCCAGGCCAGCAGCAGAATTCTCCATCCCGGCTTGTATTTGGGGACTTCGGCGTCACCGGACTCCATCAGCCGCGCCCATCGGACGGCATGCCGCTCTTCCGCCGCCGCCAGCTTCTCGAAAATGTCGGCGCGCGCCGAATCCTTCTCGGCCCTGGCAAGCGCGCGGTACAGCGCAATGCCGTCCTGTTCCTTGAGGTAGTTCTCGCGATATCGGCGAAGATCGCCGCTGATGGCCGTCACGAAGCTATCCTAAGGATCACATCTGTCCGGTCGATTTTGAAGTCACTTGGCTTTAATCCAACAATGACGCGGGTTTAGACGTGATTCCCGATTCCGACGATTTCAGATCGCAAGCGGTTTTTGCCCCGTATCGTTGCCAGTTTTCTTGGCAAACGAGGGAGCACGATGAATCGCGTTATGTTGCCTGCGAACTTAAGCGTCGCCGCTGGTTAGGTATAGAACTTGGCCCCGTCGATGAAATCGTCCATCGGTTCAAGCGCATCAATGAGGATCGCGAGTATCTTGAGAGAATTCGTCAAGGCTACAACCATCTTTTCCTTCCGCGCGTAGCCGCGGAGCGCCGCAAGCGCGGTCTTTGGACGGCGGATTCGGTGAGAAAAGTTAGCTCGCAGGAAATTCCTGCGCAGTTTCAGTTGGAAATGTCTGAACGGAAGTAAAAGCGCGGTGATAGCTGCACAATCAGGAACGGCGAGCAGATCCTCGACTGGCGCCTGAAGCAGAAATCCCGAGCAGCCGCGCCGCGTTTCCGCCCATGATCTTGTTTTTATTAATAGTATTCAATTCGGAAACCCGGTTAATGAACCCCACCGGATCTTCCACGCCCATGTCGTAGGGATAATCGGTGCCGAGCAGCACGTGGTCGGCGCCGAAGCGCTCGATCAGCTGTTTCAACATCCCGGCATCGAAGGTGATGGTGTCGAAGTAGAACTTCTCCAGCGAGCTGGAGGGCTTTTTCTTCAGCACGGTGCGGCAGTCGGGCCGCGCCTTCCAGGCGTGATCCATGCGCGCCCAGTAATGCGCGAGGTAGCCGCCGGCGTGCGGCAGCACGACTTTCAGCTTCGGATGGCGCTCCATCACGCCGTCGAAGATCAGGTGGCTCGCGGCGACCGTGGTCTCGAGCGGGTTGCCGATGACGTTGTTGAAATAGTGGTCCATCAGGCGCTCGCCCTGCGTGTAGCCGATGGGGTGCATGAACACGACGGCGTTCAGCTTTTCCGCGGCGGCAAAGAATTTTTCAAGTGACAGGCGGGCATCCGTCAGATCCATGCCGTTGACGTTCGGATTGATTTCGACGCCTTTCAAACCCAATTTGCGAATCAAATATTCAAGTTCGCCGACCGCCAGTCCCGGATCCTGCAACGGGATGGTGCCCAGGCCGACGAAGCGGTCGGGCCACTTGGCGACGATCTCGGCGATGCGTTCATTCACCGAGCGCGCGAGCTCCGCGCCCAGGCCGGGATCGGTCCAATAGTAGGTCTGGTTCGGCGCCGGCGATATCGCCTGGATGTCGATGCCCATGCGGTCCATGTGCTTCAACCGGACCGCGATCTCCGTGAGCATTGGCGCGCGGTCCTTCATCTGCTTGACGTTCACTTCGCGCGTCAGGGCATTGGCAAACGTGATCGATGGCTCGTACTGGGCCGGATTGAGGTGCGCGACCTTCGCCGCCACGTCCCGGTTCAGGTAGTGGCAGTGAATGTCGATCTTCAGGCTGCCTTTTTTCCTGCTCTTGACCGTCGCTGTCGAAGCGCCGGAGGCCGGGCTGCAGCTGTACATCATGGCGTCACCAGCGACTCAGGCGCTTCAGCCTGTTTCGAAGGATGCGCCTTCGCAAAGGCGTCGAGCTTCATGCATTCGCCGTAGATGCGCAGCGCCGTCGGTACGCCCGAGACGTCGCAGTTGAAATACGAGGTCGCCGCGATCAGCGACAGCCCCCGCACCCGCCGCGCGTCTTTCGGCAGAAGCGCCGGCACGACGCTTTGCGGGTTTAGGGCTTTGTACTCGTCGGTGAACTGCTTCCCTTTGAGGATGTCGATCGATATTTCCTCGGCCGCAAGGCCCTTCAAGCCAAGCGCGACCCGCACGCGATACGTGGCGAGCGAACGCCAGAAGCCGTAGAGCTTCACTGGTTTACCTTGATATTTGAGTCCTTGATCAGGCGGGCGTACTTGTCCATCTCGGCCCTGATGAAGCTGCCGAACTGCTCGGGCGTGCTGCTCACCGCCTCGACGCCCAGATCGGCGAATTTCCCTTTTATGACCGGGTCCTGCATCACCTTGACCATGTCGGCGTGAAATTTGTCCACGATCGCCCTGGATACCCCTGCAGGGAAAAGTACGCCCCACCAGTTCACCACCACCAGGCCCGGAACCGAGGAATCGCAGGTCGGCAGCTCGGAGAGCAGCGCGAATCTCTGCGCCCCGGTGGTGCACAGCGCGCGCAGCTTGCCGGCGCGGATGTGCGCTATCGCCGGGAGCGCGTCGGAAAAGATCAGCTGTATCTGCTGGCCCAGCAGATCCTGCACCGCGAGCACCCCGCCCTTGTAGGGAATCTCGACCATGCTCGCCTTGGTGAGGTTTTTCAGCATCTCGGTGCTCAGATGCGAAACGCTGCCCGGCCCGCTGGTGCCATAGGAGAGCTTGCCGGGGTTGGCGCGTGCGTAGGCGAGCACCTCGTCGAACGATTTCACCTGCCAGGCCGAGTTCACGACGAGCACGTTGGGCCCGGTCGAAATCAGTGACACCGGGACGAAGTCCTTCTCCATGCTGTAGGGCACTTTCGAGAGCAGCGGATTGACCGCGGCCGGGCCGATGTTGCCCACCACGAAGGTGTAGCCGTCGGCCGGCTGCCGCGCCGTGTATTCCATGCCGATGGAACCCGCGGCGCCGGGTTTGCTCTCGATGATGACCTGCTGGCCCCAGACTTCGGACAGCTTCTGGCCGAAGACGCGCGCCATCAGGTCGGAACTTCCGCCGGGCGGATAGGTCACGATCAGCCTGACGGGTTTGGATGGAAAGCTCTGCGCGAGGACGTTGCTGCAGACAAAACCCAGTATCAGAACGAAAATCCTGAACATGATCTCTCCTTTTTCACTTGCACGAATTCTTACCTGAACAGTACCCTTGCGCAATGATCAAGGCACTGTCTTTCAATATGCGTCTCCTCGCCCACCACGAGCTGCAGGGCTTCGGCGGCATCGGCGAGGGCATGGCGCTGCAGCAAACGCGCGGCGGACGCCGCATCCTGTGGCTCGCGCACGAGGCGGCGCCGAAAAACTTCACTGGCGTCGACGTCAC
>CAMDRF010000012.1 GCA_945906765.1 Nitrosovibrio sp. Nv4
TGCGGAAAGTCTTTCACCGCCTGCCTGCTGTCACCGAGCCACGTTACGGGCTTCATGGCCATTATATTGAAATGGATATAGCTGTCAAGACCGATAGCGGATCATGGTGGGCCGGGTTGGACTCGAACCAACGACCAAGGGATTATGAGTCCCCTGCTCTAACCAGCTGAGCTACCGGCCCGCCGAAAGAGCTTACTGGAAAAAAGAAGGGCCGCCTCGGTTCACCCTCGGCGGCCCAAACTCCCTCATCCTCCGTCGTTCTTTTCAGCCTTCCTGGTCGAGGAAGCTCTTCAGGCGTTCCGAGCGCGAGGGATGCCGCAGCTTCCTCAGCGCCTTGGCTTCGATCTGGCGTATGCGCTCGCGCGTGACGTCGAACTGCTTGCCGACTTCTTCCAGCGTGTGGTCGGTGCTCATCTCGATGCCGAAGCGCATGCGCAGCACTTTCGCTTCGCGCGGCGTGAGGGTGTCCAGCACTTCCTTGGTGACGTCGCGCAGTGACGCGTAGGTCGCGGCATCCGCGGGCGCCATGGTGGACTGGTCTTCGATGAAGTCGCCGAGGTGCGAATCGTCATCGTCGCCGATCGGCGTTTCCATCGAGATCGGCTCCTTGGAGATTTTCAGGATCTTGCGAATTTTCTCCTCGGGCATTTCCATCTTCAGCGCGAGGGTCGCCGGATCGGGCTCGGAGCCCGTCTCCTGCAGAATCTGGCGCGAGATGCGGTTCATCTTGTTGATGGTCTCGATCATGTGCACCGGGATGCGGATGGTGCGGGCTTGATCCGCAATGGAGCGCGTGATCGCCTGCCGGATCCACCAGGTGGCGTAGGTCGAGAATTTGTAGCCGCGGCGGTATTCGAACTTGTCCACCGCCTTCATCAGGCCGATGTTGCCTTCCTGGATCAGATCGAGGAACTGCAGGCCGCGGTTGGTGTACTTCTTGGCGATCGAGATCACCAGGCGCAGGTTGGCCTCGGTCATCTCGCGCTTGGCGCGGCGCGCCTTCGCCTCGCCGGTGGACATCTGCTTGTTGATGTCCTTCAGGTCCTTGATCGAGATGCCGATCTTGTGCTGCACGTTCTGGATCTTGCCGAGCAGCTCCAGCACCGCGGGTTCGAGCCGGATCAGCGGCTCGCTCCAGGCGTGGCCGGCATTCAGCTCGGTCGTCAGCCAGCGCTTGGAGCCCTCCGCCCCGGCATAGACCTTGATGAAGTGCGAGCGCGGCATCTGCGCCTTTTCAACGAGAATGCCCTGGATCTGGCGCTCGTGCGAGCGGATCTCCTCGACCAGGCTGCGCACGCTGTCGCACAACCTCTCGACGGTTCGCGCGGTGAAGCGAATGGTCATCAGCTCGTTGGTGATCTGGTCGCGCACCCGCAGGTAGTCCTTGTCGCGCGAACCCTTGTTCTCCAGCGCCTTCTTCAACTTCTCAAACAGGCGGCGGATGCGCGCGAACTTCTCCAGCGCCTCGGTGCGCAGCTTGAGCAGGCTCGCGGCCTGCACCGCGTTCTCTTCCTCCTCCGACGCGCCCTCTTCCTCCTCGATCTGTTCTTGCTCTTCCTCCTCGCTCGGCGGGGGGGCCGCCTTCTTCGGGTCGAAGGTCTCCTTCGCGTTCGGATCGATCAGGCCGTCCACCACTTCGTCGATGCGCGACTCCTCCTTGTTGACCTTTTCCGCCAGGTCGAGGATGTTCTGCACGGTGGTCGGGCAGGCGCTGATCGCCCGGATCATGTGGCGCAGGCCGTCTTCGATGCGCTTGGCGATCTCGATCTCGCCTTCGCGCGTGAGCAGTTCCACCGAGCCCATTTCGCGCATGTACATGCGCACCGGGTCGGTGGTGCGGCCGAATTCGGAATCCACCGTCGAGAGCGCGACCTCAGCCTGCTCCTCGACATCGTCGTCGGTCTGCGTCGCCGCCGGCTGGTCCGGGCTGATGAGCAGCTGTTCCTGGTCGGGCGCCTGGTCGTAGACCCGGATCCCCATGTCGCCAAACGTGGAGATGATCGCCTCGATCTGCTCGGCGTCCACCAAGTCGTCAGGCAGGTGATCGTTGATTTCCGAATAGGTGAGGAAGCCGCGGTCCTTGCCCAGCTTGATCAGGTTCTTCAGGCGCGTGCGGCGCGTCTCGGCGTCTTCCTTGGGCAGTTCGGGCGGAATCAGCCAGGCGTCCTTCTTGCCCTTGCGGCCGGGACGTCCCTTCAACTTCGATTTCGCCGCCGCGACGTTGGCTTCGAGCAGTTCGAGCGCCGCCTTGGCGCTCTTGATTCCCGGCTTGGCCGGCGTTTTACCGGCGGCCTTGCCCGTGGATTTCCCGGCAAGCGCCTTGACCGGCGCGACGATCTTTTTCGCGACTACCTTCTTCAGGGGTTTCCTGGCGGCCTTGACTTTCTTTACCGCCCGGCGCGCCTTGGGCGCGCTTTCAGGGCGCGCCTTGGGCGCGCTTTCAGGGCGCGCCTTGGGCGCGCTTTTCTTCTTTACTACCTTGTTTTTAGAGGCTTTTTTATTGGCCTTGGAAACTCGGGGGGACTTCGATTTGCGCTTGAGTTTGGCCATTCTTGCCTCGTGAACGCCCGACAATCGCCGGAGCGGAAAAAGGGCGCGATTCTACCCTATGCAGCGCGCCCAGTCTCAGGTTTGACCGTCGGAGGCGAGCTTTTGTTCGAGCTGCTTTATCTCTGCAATCATCATGCCGTACCTGACGTGCTCGTCCTTGGTGAGCGCGCCCTTCTGCAGCCTTTGCAGCAGTTCGTCTCTTTCCAGCTTTTTGCGCCTGATATCCAGTTTGCGCAGTTCCTGAACGACCTGCTCCCGGGCCTCTTCCCGGGTGAGCTTGAGTTGCAAGGCATAGGCCTGCGCATTGAAAAGAAAATCGGCGTACGGCTCCTCCTGAAATCTCTCGATGAGCATCGCATCGGCGCTCTTCGCCGCCGCGGCGTCCGTGCGGCACCATTTGGCGACCTCGGCAAGCACCTGCCCGTCCTCGGTCCCGGAATCAATTGCAGAGAAATCGATTTCAGCCGCCACGCCCGGAAACGCGGTGACATACGCCAGCAGCTTCCATTCGTGCGACTGGGCGGGACGGGCCTGGGACTTCGCCGGCGCCGGCCGGCGATAAATTGGCGCTCCGGCCGGTTGAATGAGACTTTCAATATCTTCCGTGGAAACGCGGGCAAGAGACGCAAATTCTCGAAGTAGCTGCATTCGCAACGCGGGCGCTGTGAGTTTCTCGAGATGCGCTTTGGACGCGGTGAGGAATCCGGCGCGCCCCTCGGCATTGTTCAGGTCGTATTCGGAACGCAGTTCGGCGATGAGGAACTCGGACAAGGTGGGCGCCTCGCGCACCAGTTGCTCGAAGGCTTCCTTGCCATGCTTGCGGATGTAGCTGTCCGGATCGTCTTCCTCGGGCAGGAACAGGAAGCGGAGCGGTTTGCCATCCGTCGCCAGCGGCAGGCTGACTTCGAGCGCGCGCCAGGCCGCCTTGCGCCCCGCCTTGTCGCCATCGAAGGAGAACACCAGCTCGTCGGTGAGCCGAAGCAGCTTCGATACGTGCACCGGCGTGGTCGCGGTTCCAAGCGTTGCGACCGAGTAGCCGACGCCAAACTGCGCCAGCGCCACCACGTCCATGTAACCTTCGACCACCAGCACGCGGCCGGCGGCGCGCATGGCGTCGCGCGCCTGCACCAGACCGTAGACCTCGCGCCCTTTTTCAAACAGCGGCGTCTCTGGCGAGTTTAAATATTTGGGTTCGCCCTCGCCGAGCACACGGCCGCCGAAGCCGATCACCGCGCCGCGCGCATTCAGGATCGGGAATATGATCCGGTCGCGGAAGCGGTCGTAGCGCTTGGCCTCGTTCGCGATCACCAGTCCCGCGTCCACCAGCGACTTGTGCTCGTAGTCCGCAAACGCGTTCTTCAGCCCCTGCCAGTCGTTGGGCGCAAAGCCGATCCTGAAGCGCGCCGCGATCTCGCCGGTCAGCCCGCGGCCTTTCAGGTATTCGATGGCGCGCGGCGTCTTTTTCAGCTCGGCGCGGTAGAACTCCATCGCGCGCTCCGTCACCGCGGCGAGGCTGGTCTCCTGCTCCTTGCGCTCCGCCTCGCGCTGCGCGTCTTCGCCGCTGCGCGGCTGCATTTCCGGCACCTGCATGCCCGCCATTGAGGCCAGGTCCTTCACCGAATCGACGTAGCCCAGGCCGCCGTAGGACATCAGGAAGCCGATCGCGTTGCCGTGCGCGCCGCAGCCGAAACAGTGATAGAACTGCTTCGCCGGACTGACGGTGAACGAGGGCGATTTTTCGTTGTGGAACGGGCACAGGCCCTGGAAATTCGCGCCGCCCTTTTTCAGGCGCACGTAGCGCGAGACCACCTCGACGATGTCGACGCGGTTGAGGAGGTCCTGCTTGAACGGCTCGGGTATCACGAAGGAGCCCCGATTTTAGGCTTTTAGCCCTGCAATTTGGACTTCACCAGACCGGATACCTTGCCTATGTCGGTTCGGCCGGCAAGTCGGGGTTTCAGCAATGCCATGACTTTCCCCATGTCCTTGGCGCCGCTAGCCCCGGTCTCTGCGATGGCGGCGGAGATCGCCTGCGCGACTTCAACCTCGGAGAGCTGTTGCGGCAGGTAGGCCGAGAGCACCACGATCTCGGCCTTCTCGAGGTCGGCCAGGTCGTTGCGGCCGGCCTTTTCGAATTGGGCAATGGATTCGCGCCGCTGCTTCATCATCTTGTCGATGATGGCGAGGATGTCGGCGTCTGTCAGCACAACGCGTTCATCCACTTCCTTCTGCTTGATCGCCGCGAGCAGAAGGCGCACGGTGCCCAGACGCGCGGTTTCCTTCGCGCGCATCGCGGTCTTCATGTCTTCCGTAATTTTGTTTTTCAGTTGCATAAATCAAAACGCCCCGGCATCAGGCCGAGGCGTCGGGGAGTTGCCGTAGAGGCTCCTAGTACATTTTCTTCGGCAGCAACTGGCTGCGCAGGCGCTTGTGGTGGCGCTTCACGGCGGCGGCCAGCTTGCGCTTTCTTTCCGTGGTCGGCTTCTCGTAAAACTCACGCGCGCGCAGTTCAGTGAGCAGCCCGGTCTTCTCAACGGTGCGCTTGAAGCGGCGCATCGCCACTTCGAACGGCTCGTTTTCCTTGATGCGTACGGTCGGCATGCGGATCCTGTGTCACGGAAATTCGGAAAGGGCGAAATTGTATCAGAATCGACGCCCGATCCATCACAATGGCCTCCCACCCCCATGCTGATTCTGGGTATCGAGACCTCCTGCGACGAAACCGGACTGGCGATCTATGACGCCCAGGCCGGGAAGCTGCTCGCGCACGCGGTGCACTCCCAGATCGCGATGCACGAGGCGTACGGGGGCGTCGTGCCCGAACTGGCCTCCAGGGACCATGTCCGGAGGCTGGTACCGCTTAGCCGGCAGGTCCTCGAGCGCGCCGGGCGCAGGATCGCGGATATCGGCGCCATCGCCTATACGGAAGGCCCGGGGCTGGCCGGTGCGCTGCTCGCCGGCGCGGCGTTCGCGCGCAGTCTCGCGCAGGCGCTGGCTGTTCCCGCGATCGGCATCCACCACCTGGAAGGCCATCTCCTGTCGCCGCTGCTCTCGGCTCGGGCGCCCCAGTTTCCGTTCGTCGCGCTGCTGGTGTCCGGCGGCCATACGCAGCTGATGCGCGTGCAGCAGGTGGGCAGGTACGAACTGCTGGGTGAAACACAGGACGACGCGGCGGGCGAAGCCTTCGACAAGACGGCGCAACTGCTCGGCCTGGGCTATCCGGGCGGGCCCGCGCTGTCGAAGCTCGCGGAATCGGGCGATCCGAAGCGCTATCGCCTGCCGCGACCGATGATCGCGAGCGGAGACCTGGAGTTCAGCTTTTCGGGCCTGAAGACCGCTGTCTTGACGCTGTTGAAAAAAGAAATTCAACCGGAAAAGAAAGATCTGGCGCGAGAGTTCGTCGACGCTGTCGTGGATGTACTGGTTGCAAAATGCTTGCTGGCGATGCAAAAGACCGGCCTCACGCAACTCGTCGTCGCCGGCGGCGTCGGCGCCAACAAGCAATTGCGAGCCGCGCTGAACGCCAAGGCAGCCGAATCCGGTTTCGACGTGTTCTATCCCGAACCGGAGTTATGCACCGACAACGGCGCGATGATCGCCTTTGCTGCCGCGCTACGCCTGCAAGCCGGGAAAACCACCTCAGCGTCGGAGCATTCTTTCAGCGTCCGGCCTCGCTGGGACCTCGCGGCGCTTACCTAGCTTTTCGCGGCAGCCTCGCGCGCCCGGCGCACTGCGTAAGTTTCGAGGTGGGTCGCCGCCACCTCCAGAACCGGCGTGGCGAGCGAGTACTGACGCGCGCGCCGCAGCATCGCGCCGAGGATATGGTCGCCCTCGGCCTGCGCGCCGGACTCGACGTCACGCAACATCGAGGCGGTGAACGGCGAGCCTTTCTGCGTCAGCATCTTGCTGTAGTTCGCACGCACGGCGTCGGGCGTGGCAAAGCCTTCCGCCTGCGCCACCGCCGCGCACTCGCCGAGCAGCGCGAGCGTGAGCGCGGCACCCGATCCGGTCGAGGCGATGTCGCCTATCGGCGCGCGCATCAGGCAAGTCATTGCGGCGAGCGTCGCGAGCAGCACCCACTTGTCCCACATCGCCTGCTCGATCGCGTCCGCGAGCTTGATCTCGCTTTTCGCGCCGGCGGCGGCCGCGGCGAATGCATCGCAGAGGTCCTGCTGCGCCGCGTGACGCGCGCCGAATGCAATGCGGTGGAAGTCGTTCAGGTGCCTGATCTCGCCGTCCGGCGCGAGTGTCGAGGCAATGTAGGCGACACCGCCCAGCACGTGCTCGCGCCCGAAGCGCGCGTCCAGGAGACCCAGGTGGGACATGCCATTGAGCAGCGGCAGGACGTTTCCCTTGCCGCCAACCATGGCTGGCGCTATTGCATCAATGGCGCTCGGCAGGTCGTAGGCCTTGGCGGTGAACAGCACGATGTCGTAATCCGGCTTTACCTCTCCCGCGACCACGCACTTCGGCGTCAGAGACATGTCGCCGCCAGCCTTGCTCGAAATGCGCAGGCCGCTTTTCGCGAGCATCGCCGCGCGCTTCGGCCGCACCAGGAACGTGACATCCGCGCCCGCTTGCGCGAGCCTGCCGCCGAAATAACCGCCGACCGCACCCGCACCCAGCACCAGAATTTTCATGAGGTTTTCTTTTCTCCAAGACGAGGTTCGGTGCCGCGCACCAGCCTGACGATATTCTCGCGATGGCGCCAGATGAGCAGCAGCGAAATCGCGCCCACAACCGGCGTTATGGGGGCAGGACCAAACAGTAACCACGCCCAAAATACGGCGAATACCGCCGAAATAATGGAAGCAAGTGAAATCATCCGGAAGAAAAATACGATGATGCCAAATGTCGCCAGGGCGCCCAGTCCGAGATACAAACTCAGGGAAGTTAAGACACCGGCCGCCGTGGCGACTCCCTTGCCGCCCTTGAAGCCGTGAAACGCGGGATAAAGGTGGCCGAGGAACGCCATCGCGCCCGCGAGCGGCGCCTCGAACCCGGCGGCCGCGCTCTCACCGGTGTAGAGCACCGTCAACCCCACCGCCAGCGCCCCCTTAGCCGCATCGCCAATCAGCGTCAGCGCTGCGGCGAGCTTGTTGCCGGTGCGCAGCACGTTGGTGGCGCCGGGATTGTGCGAGCCGTAACTGTGCGGATCGGGCAGGTTCATCAGCCGGCTCACCAGCACGGCGAAGGAAATCGACCCGAGCAGATAGGCCGCCAGCGCAATCAGTATCGTCTGCATGGGGTCCGGATTCTATAATCTATCGCCATGGACTCCATTCTGGTGCGCGACCTGCGGATCGAAGTGCTGATCGGCATCCACAAGCGCGAGCGCCACGTGGCGCAGGCCGTCTCGATCGACCTGGACATCGGCATTCCCGGGACCACGGTGTTCGCCTCCGACAAGGTGGCCGACACCATCGACTACGAGCAGGTGGCGCTTGGGATCCAGAAGCTGGCCGCCAGCGGCCACTTCAAGCTGGTGGAGACCTTCGCCGATCGCATCGCAAGACTGATCATCGACGATTTCAAGTCACCCTGGGTGAAGGTCAGCGCCGCCAAGATCGGCATCCTGCCCAACGCCAAGTTCGTCGGCGTATCGATAGAACGCAAACGTTAAAACTGGCTTGAGTATTGCGAGGGGTCGATCCGCGCACCCACGACCAGCGGCCGGTCCTTCGGCCGCGCCCCCGCCAGCACGCGCTGCAGCGCGGCCGCATCATCCACCATCACTCCCTCGCAGCCCATGGCGGGCGCAAGCTGCGCAAGATCGGTGGGCTCGATCAGCGTGCCCCAGCTCGGGTAATTCCGGTTCGCCTGCTTGATCTCGATGCGGTTCAGGCTGTTGTCGCAAAACACCACCAGCAGCAGGTCAAGGCCGAGGCTCGCTGCGAGGCGCAGTTCGCCTTGCACCATCGCCAGGCCGCCGTCACCCACGAAGCAGACCACCGGCCGCGCGGGATTGAGAAGTTTGGCGACGATCGCCGCGGGCAACGAGTAGCCCATCGACGACAGGCCGTTGGTCATCAGCACCGAGCGCGGTTCGTACGCCGTCCAGCCCTGGCCAACCAGCAGTTTGTGCGAGCCGACGTCGCTGGTGGCGATGGTCTCGCGCGGCAGCGCTTCGCGCACCGCGTCAACCACGTCGGTCGGATTGAGCCTGCCCTTGACGCGCCCGTTGTAATAAGCCGCGCGCAGGGCATCCCGGTGGCGCGCCACTTCCGCTGCCTTCCATCTCGCCTCGCCTTTCCAGCCTGCGGCGAGGGCATCGAGAATCGCCGCGATGTCGCCGACGAGTTCGACCTCGGCCGGATAGACCTGGTCGGTGTTGGGCACCGCATCGATATGCACCGTCGGCACCGAAAGTTGCCACGGCTTGATCAATTCGACCGCATCGAAGCCGACTGCAAGCAGCAGATCGCAGCCCTTGAGGAAATCCCACATCAAGGCGTTGCACGCCATGTCGAGCGTACCGGCATAGCAGGCGTGGTCCTCGGCGAGCACGCCCTTCGCCATCGGCGCCACCACCACCGGCAGCCCGATCGTGTCCGCGAACCGCGCGAGCGCGACGTTGGCACCGGCACGTTGCGCAGCGATTCCCGCCAGCACCACGGGCCGGCGCGCCTTGCGCAGGCGATCCTGCAAATCGAATTTCTCCGAATTTCCGGCAATCACCTGCAATGAAGCGTGCACGGCGCTAAGCGGCGGCAAGGACACCTCCGCGTCCGTCGCTTCCATCCCCACGACATCCGCGTGCGTCGTGATGTGCACCGGCCCGGGACGTTCCGCCATCGCCGTGCGCAGTGCTTTGCGCATCACGCTGCCGACCGTGTCGGGAGCCACCTGCGTCGCCCACTTGCTCACCGGCGAAAACATGAGATTGTGATTGAGCACCTGGTGGGTGAAGGTCTGCTCGCGCTTGCGCTCGATCTGCCCTGAGATCGCGATCATCGGCACGCGATCGAGCCAGGCATTGGCCACCGCATTCACCATGTTCGACGACCCCGGCCCGAGGGTAGACATGCACACGCCGGGCCGCCCGGTGAGAAAGCCGTAGGCCTCGGCCATCAGGCCGGCGGTGCCTTCGCGCCGGCCGAGCACGAACTGCATCCCGGCGCGGCGCGCCGCTTCCATGAACTCGACGTTGGGATCGCCCGGGTAGCCGAACACATGGCCGACGCCCGCCGCCTTCAGGTACTGCACCATTACTTCCGAAACATTCATCGGATCAGGCTCGAGCGGCGTTCGTGCCGGCTATTTTGCCGAACACTGCGCCGTTGGTAAGCCCGGTTCCGCCGGGGTAGTTGAAATAGAAAATCCCGCCGACCAGTTCTCCGGCGGCGTAGAGGCCGGGGATCGGCGCGCCGTCCGAGGAGATCACCTGCGCGTCGGTGTTGATCTTCAAGCCGCCGAAGCTGAAGGTGATGCCGCAAGTGACCGCGTAGGCTTCGAACGGCGGAGTATCAAGCGTGTTGGCCCAGTTACTTTTATTTATTTTAAGATTTTTTGTACATCTTCCATCTTTGACATTCGGGTTGAAGGCAATATCCGTCTGCACGGCGGCGTTGTATTGCCGCAGTTCCTCCAGTGCAGCGGCCTGGTTCGTGTCCTCGAGCTTCGACACCAGCTCTTCCAGCGTGTTGCCCACCCGCTTGGTGACCTGCTTGATCTTGTACTCATCGCGCAGTTGCCCCTTCACCTTGGCGTCGAACACCTGCCAGGCGAACTGCCCGGGCTGCGACAGGATCACGCGGCCGTACTTGGCGTAGGTGTAATTGCGGAAGTCCGCACCTTCATCCACGAAGCGCTTGCCCTCGGCATTCAGGTAGACGCCCCAGGGATAGGAGTGCTTCTGGAACTGGTCGCCGATCGCAAGATCGCCGAACTCAGGTGCGTTTCTTTCCCAGGCGACCGCGTGGCACCCGGACCAGTTTCCCGCGGCCGCGGCGCCCGCGGCCAGCGCCATGCGGATGCCGTCGCCCGTGTTGAACCGCGTGCCGCGCACCTTGGCCAGCTCCCAGCCCGGCCCCAGGTACCGCACGCGTTGCTCGGGGTCAGCCTGAAAGCCTCCGGCGGCCAGCACCACGGCCGTTGCGTTGACTACCTGTGTTTTCCCTTTTCTCTTTACACGCACGCCCTTGACGCCATCGTCGTCAAAAATCAATTCCAGCGCGCGCGCCTCGTACCAGATCTCGATGCCGTTCTTCTTCGCGATGCTGGTCAAGGACTGCACCAGCCCCGGCCCGCCGCCCACCGCCTCTAGCGTCAATCCGCCCCAGAACTTGAAACGCCCGCCGATGTTAAAGGCTTGCCGGCCCCAGGCCGCGGTGAAACGAACGCCCTTGGCGCGCATCCACTCGAGCGTCGAGAGGCTTTTCTTCACGAGTATCTCGGTCAGGTCCGGATCGCAGCGGTACGCCGTGACGCGGCCCATGTCGTCGAGGAACTGGTCTTCGGTGTAGGTGCCGAAATCGCTGCGCGCGATCTCCGCCTCGGACAGATCCGGCATCACCTTCTTCAAGTCCTCGACGCCGTTGTAGGCGACGCGCATCAGGCCCGCGGTGTAGCGCGAGTTGCCGCCGGACTCTTCCTCCGGCGCGCGCTCGAGCACCAGCACCCGCTTCTTCGATTCGGCCGCCGCCAGCGCCGCGCAAAACGCCGCGTTGCCCGCGCCCACGACAATCACATCGTATGTTTCCGTCACTTCGTTTCTGCTCCTTCGTTCGAGATTGCGGCGAAGCGGCCGGCGCGCCTGCCTGAGACAAATGCCCACGCCAGATGGTGGCCGTGGCCCTTCAACAGAAGTCCGCCCTGCCCGGTCGCCCCCGCGGCATAAAGCCCCGCTATCGGCCGGTCGCCCGCCGCTAGCACGCGATGCTGCGTGTCCACCGCAAGGCCACCTTCCGCATGCACGAACACCGATCGTACCGGACCAAGCGCGATGAAAGGCCCGGTCGCGAATTTCCTGCGATGCGACCCATGCACGCTTTCTTCAAATGCCGCGGGCTGCATGCCGAGCCGCTCTGCCAGCGCCTTAAGCGACGCGGCCTGAGTATAGACATCGGGACGGTTCCGGCGATAGTCCGGAATGTATGCGTAAGCGACACCCGGTGCGGTCGAGACAAAATCCGGCCAGGCCGAGAAACGCGCCGCCAGCGCGGTCGTCAGGAACTGCATCAGGAATGGCCGCAGGATCGCCGCCGGCACGTGGTTCATCGCCCATTCCATGAAAAACGCGAGCGCGCGCCACGGCGGCAGCCGGCGCACCAAGGTCTCTTTTTCCGGTGCGATGAAGCGCAGTTCCGGGCCGAGCGCGAGATCGCCATTCAGGATGCGCGCGCCCAGCGCCTCGGCCATGCGCTGGCCATCGCCGGTGGCGGTGAGGTTTACGCCTTCGACCTTGGCTTCCTGCGGCCCCATGAAGCGAGCCTTCAACTCCGGACCATTCGTGAAATCGCCTGACGCAAGAATTGTTGCGTTTGCTCTGTATTGATGGTTTCCGGTTTTAACTCCAATTACTTTTCCAGAATCAATTTCAAAACCGGAAACCCGTTCCCCCGTCCGCACATCAACACCCGCCCACCGGGCGCGGCGCTCGAGGTGATAGATGAAGGCGTGCGAATTCGGCAGCACGTTGTGCATGCGCGGCTGGCGGTGCGGCGGCTCGGGCATCGGCCCCATGAAGCGGATGCCGGAATCGAGCAGCCACTGGAACGTCGCCGGAATTTCGTCGCACAGGATGCGGCGCAACTCGTCGTTGTCGCGCGGCGCGAGTTCGCCTGCGAAGCCGGGCATGTCGGCCCAATGGTCGGCGGGATTGTCCGAGATTCCGCGGCGCAGCTGGTGCGGCGTGCCCGTCGAGGTGACCGAGCCGACCACGACGACGTCGAATGTTTCCGTTCTCATTCGGCGATGATGCCCGCGTCCTTGATGAGCTTCGCCATCTGTGCGGCCGGTTTTTGGTGAGGACTGACAATTCCTCCGGAGTCGAGGTCTTGACCTCGACGGCCTGCGCGTTCAGGCGCTCGCGCAGGTCTGCAGCGGCGAGCGCGTCAGACCGCCTACCGCCAGGCCGCGCAGCTTGCCGTCGCGCACCTGGTTCACCACTGCATTGGCGCCCGAGAACATCATCGGGATCTGCCCGCTCATCACGTCGAGCGTCGCCTGCGTCGTGCCCTTGTAGGGCACGTGCGTTAGCTTGATGCCCGCCATGGACTCGAACAGCGCCATCGCGATGTGCTGCGGACTGCCGTTGCCGCCGGAGGAGTAGTTGATCACGCCCGGCTTGGCCTTCGCGAGGGCGATCAGCTCGGCGACGTCCTTCGCGGGCAGGCTGGGATGCGCCACCAGGATCCACGAGTTGTTCACCATGAGGCTGATCGGCGCGAAGCTCGCCACCGGGTCGTAGGCAACCTGCTTGCGCAGGTTCGGCACCATGGTCAGCACGGAATCGTTGAATGCCGCGAGCGTGTAGCCGTCCGGCGCCGCGCGCATGAACCGCTCGGCGCCGATCATTCCCACCGCGCAGGTGGCGCACGGCGCACTCAGTCGCGAGATAGGCCATGTGCATGGCGTTGAAATCCACGGTAGCCAGCATCTCGCCGCGCCGGATCGCCGCGATCGCCTCGGGAATCGCGTTGACCCCCGCGATCGCGGCTCTTGCGCCCGCATTTCGTCCCGCGTCACGCAGCGCATCCACCACGCCGACCGCCATGATGTCGTTGGCGGCCAGGCAGCCGTCAAAGCCGCCCTTGCCTGCCAGCCATTGCGCCACGCTGTCGCGCGCCGTATCGCGCCGGTAGTCGCCCACGCAAGTGCCGATGATGGAAATCTCCGAGAAGCTCTTCGCGGCATCGGTAAAAGCCCGCACGCGATCGACGCTGGTAACCGACGCAACCGGACCCGAGACTACCAACACCCTGCCGCGACCTTCGAGATGCGCGTAGAGGTACTGCGCCAGCGCGAAGCCGAGCGCGTAGTCGTTGGCGCCGACGTAGGAGACGCACGGAGCCGCGCGAATGCGCCCGATCGCCTCGTCGACGCGCGTCGCGTGCACCGGTGCGAAGTGGATCGTCCAGGCGCCCAGCGCACCGGCGGCACGGTCTGCGCCGAGACGCGCCGCGTCGTAGGCGGGGTTGCTGCGGTTCTTGGTGAAGACGGCGATCTTCACATTCACGCCACCCACGGTTTGCCGAACGCCGGTTCCTTGTACGGCGTCGGCGGCAGTTGCCAGGTGCCGGTCGAGGGCGGGCGCACCTCGGCGTCCACGTGCACGTCGAGCACGCAGGGCCGCTTGTTGCGGATCGCCTGTTGCAGCGCGCCCGCGAGGTCCTCGCTCTTGGTGATGGTGACGCCGTCCGCCCCGCAGGCGCGCGCCCACATGGCGAAGTCGGGGTTGTAGGGCTTCTTGTCCTCTTTGCGAAAGGCGGTTCCAAGCTCGCGACCGCCGAACATGCCGACCTGGATGTCGCGGATCGCCGCCCAGGCGAAGTTGTTCCACACCACCCAGACGCACGGCAGGTCGTACTCCACCGCGGTGGCGACAACGTACGGCGTCATGGAGAAGCCGCCGTCGCCGCAGACCGAGACACAGGGCCGGTCCGGTGCGGCGAGCTGCGCGCCCATCACGCTGCACACGCCGAAGCCCATGGACGAATAGCCCCAGCTGTTGAGCATGCTTTGCGTGCGCCTGGGCTTCCAGAACTGCATGAACCAGTTGTGGTGCACGCCCGAATCGCAGGTGAGGATCGCGTCATCGGGCAGCACCTTCTGCATCGCGTCCACGACGTACTCCGGCCGCAGCGGCGTGGTACGCATGGAAAAATTGGGGCGCACGTGGGCTTCCCATTCCGCCCGCCACGCCTCGACCTCGGCACGCCACTCGGAATACTGGTGGTTGAGCCGCGCCGCGCCGCGCTGCTCGCGCAGGCCGAGCGCGCCGAGCAGTTGCGCGGTGAAGACCTTTGCGTCGGCGATGATGCCGAGCGTCGGCGGGTAGTTGCGGCCGAGCTCCTGCGGATCGAGGTCGACGTGAATCAGCTTGGTCTTCGGGAAATTCCACGAGTAGCCAGGGCGCCAGCTCGAGGAGGAACGGTCGTCGAAGCGGGTGCCGATGGTGATCACCAGATCCGCGTGCCGCCCCGCCTGGTTGGCCGGATAGGCGCCGTTCCTGCCGATGAAGCCGAGCGTGAGCGGATCGTCGGCCGGCACGCAGCCCATGCCGTTCGGCGAAGTGATGATCGGGATGCCGTAGGTTTTTTGCAGCTGCGCGAGCTCGGGGCCGGCCTCTGATAGCGTCGCGCCGTGGCCGATGAAGATCACCGGGCGCATCGCGTCCGCGAGCAGGTTGACGGCGGCGGCGAGATCGGCTTCGCAGGCGCCGGGCCGATGCATGCCGAAGACATGGGAGGCCGGAGGCACCTCGACCTCGCCTTCCTCCTGGTACACGTTGTAAGGCACGTCGATGTTCACCGGCCCCGGGCGGCCGGTGACCATGGTGTCGAAGCCCTGGCGCAGCGCGAGCGGCAGCATGTCCACGCGCGTGGGCTGGAACGCGCGCTTGACCACGGGACGCACGACGGAGGGGAAATCCGACTGGTTGTGCTGGTAGATCTCCTGGAAAGGTCCGCGATTCGCCTGCGAGGTCGGCACGTTCGAGGTGATGGCGAGGAACGCCGACGAGTCCGACAGCGCGGTGGCGAGCGACATCACCAGGTTCGCCGAGCCCGGGCCGGTCGAGGTGAGCGTCGCGACCGGCTGGTGCTTGACGCGGAAATAACCGTCGGCCATGTGGCCGGCGCATTGCTCGTGGCGCGGCGAGACCAGCTTGATCTTGTCGCGCAGCGCGTGAAGCGGGTCGAGGATGCCGACATTGCCGTGGCCGCAGATGCCGAAGATGTACGGCACTTTCTGCTTCACGAGGTATTCGGCGATCAGTTCACCGCCCTTCATCTTTGCCATGGTTGTGCTCCCTTGCTAAAGATTGGGTTCAACTTACGGTGAATGTCACGATACGTTCTTCGGTCATCTCGTGCACCGCGTAATGCGGCCCTTCGCGGCCAGAGCCGCTGTCTTTCGATCCGCCGTAGGGCATCAGGTCCACGCGCGAGCTCGAGGTTTCGTTGATGTGCACGCCGCCGACCTCCAGCCGCTGCGCGGCGGCCAGCGCATCGTCCAGCCGGTTGGTGAAGATGCCGCAGGCCAGTCCGAAAGGCGTGGCGTTGACGCGCGCGATGGCCTCGTCGAGCGTGTCGAAGGGCACCACGCACAGCACCGGGCCGAAAATCTCCTGGCAACCGACCTTCATCGAAATGTCGATCGAACCGAGCAGCACCGGCGGCACCACCGCGCCCTTGCGCGCCCCGCCGCCGGCCAGGCACTTCGCGCCCTTGGCGATCGCTTCCGCGATCCAGCTCTCGACGCGGATCGCCTCGCGCTCGCTGATCAACGGGCCGACCACGGTTTTCGGATCGTGCGGATCGCCGTATGGAAGTTCGGCGACGAGCTTTGCCAGCCGGGTTTGAACTTCATTCAATATCTTTTTCTGGACAAGCAAGAGCTGGATCGACGTGCAAACCTGGCCCGCCTTGCGGTAGCTGGCATTGATGATTTTGGGCAGCGCCGTGTCCAGGTTCGCGTCGCCGCAGACGATGGTGCAGGCAATGGAACCCAGTTCCATCTGCGTGCGGCGCAGGCCGGCCGCCTGCTGGATTTTTCGCCCCACCTCGGTACTGCCGGTGAAGGCGAAGAAACGCACGCGCTCGTCCTCCAGCAGCCAGCGGGCCATGTCGCCGCCGCCGTGCAGCACCGAAAGGAATCCCCGCGGCATACCGGCTTCCACCAGCACTTCGGCCAGCTTGCAGGCGGTGAACGGCGTCTGCGAAGAGGGTTTCAGGACCACGGCGTTGCCGGCAGCGAAGGCCGGCGCGATTTTGTGGGCCACCGTGTTCAGCGGCGAATTGAATGGCGTGATCGCCACCACGACACCGAGCGGCACGCGCAAGGTGAAGCCGATGCGGCCGGACTGGTTTGGCGCGCCGGCAAGCGGAATCACATCGCCAGCCAGACGCCGCGCCTCCTCGGCCGAAAGCCGCAGCGTCTCGATGCAACGGCGCACTTCGCCGGTCGCGTCCGACGCCGTGAAGCCCGCCTCCATCTGCATGATGCGCACGAAATCGTCCAGGCGCTGTTCCACCAGCGCTGCGGCGCGTTGCAGAATGGCGCCACGCTCGAAAGGTCCGGGCGCGCCGGCGCGGAACGCCGCATGCGCGCGATCGATGGCGTGCGCCACCTGCTCGCGGTCCGCCGCCGCCACATGGGCGCCAGGTTGCAGCCGGTACTTGTCGATGACGGCGATCTGCGGGCCCTTGCCGGCAATCCATTCTCCGTTCACTAGCAGGTATTTCATATCCATAGGACCTTCTTTCGGTAGTCGAGGTTATTGAGCAAGGGTTCGGCGGGCCCCTGGTGGAACACCGCGCCGTGCTCCAGGGCGAAAACGCGGTCGGCGAGCGCGAGCACCAGATCGAGGTTGTGCTCGACGATCACAATCGAGGTCTGGCCGCGCAACCGGTCGAAGACGCCGAACAACTCCTGCACGATCGCCGGCGCGAGCCCCTCGAAAGGTTCGTCCAGCAGCAGCAGCCTGACGTTGCCCGACAGCGCGCGCGCCACGGCAACCATCTGCTGCTCGCCGCCCGACAGGTAGTCCGCCGCCACGTGCATCCGCTCCCGCAGGCGCGGAAAATACTCGAGGATCTGCGCTTCACTCCAGACGATGCCGTGGCTGCCGTCGGTGGCGCGCGCGAGGCGCCCCAGCGCGAGGTTGTCGGCCACGCTCATGCCCGCGAAGAGGCCCCGCCCCTGCGGCACGTAGCCGATGCCGAGGCGCGCGATCTCCGGCGCCGGCAAGCCGGCGATGTCGCAGCCCTCGAAGGCGATGGACCCCGATGCGGGCGGCAGCAGGCCGCACAATGCCTTCAGCAGCGTGGTCTTGCCCGCGCCGTTCCTGCCCAACAGCGCCACGATTTCGCCCTCGCGCACATCGAGCGTCGCGTCGTTCAGGATGTGGCTCTTGCCGTAGAACGCGTTGACGCGCTGGAAGGACAAGAGTGGTTTTTCATTCAAGGAAAGGTCATTTCTGCGCGTAGCGGGCGGCGTTCCCGTACCGGTGTAGACCTCCTGCACCCGGCGGTCGGCGCGCACTTCGTCGGGCGTGCCGGTCATCAGTACCTCGCCCTGGTTCATCACCGTGACAACCTGCGAAAAGCCGAGCACGCGGTCGATGTCGTGTTCAACGATCAGCACAGGAATGCCGGCGGCAATGTCGCGGATCAAACCACAGACGCGCTCGCGCTCGGCGGCGGCGAGCCCGGCGAGCGGTTCATCCAGCAGCAGCACGCGCGGCTTCGAACCGAGCGCAATACCGAGATCGAGCAGGCGCTGCCCGCCGTAGGACAGCGAGCCGCCCTCGATTTCCTCGATGCCTTCCAGGCCGAGGAACTTGACCAGTTCCTGCGTTTCAGCGTGGATTTCCGGATAGCTGTCGATGTCGCGCCAGGCGTTGAAGCGTGCCGGGTGCCGCGCCTGCAGCGACAGGCGCAGGTTCTCGTAGATCGACAGCCCCTTGAAAAGGTTGGTGATCTGGAATGAGCGGGCAAGGCCGCGGCGGCTGATACGATCCGGCGGCAACCCCGCCACCGAAGTGCCGTGCAGCGCCACCTTGCCTTCGTCCGGCTCGAACATGCCAGAGGCGAGATTGAACAGCGTCGTCTTGCCGGCGCCGTTCGGGCCGATCAGCGCGTGGATCTCGCCGCTGTACACGGTGAGGCTCGCGCCGACGGCGGCGCGGATGCCGGCGAAATGCTTGCTGACGCCCTCGATTTCCAGAACTTTGTGTTTATTTTCAATAGACAATAAAAAGCGCGGCAAGGGCAGCTTGTCATAAACCTTGCGCCCGTTCATCGCCGCCGATTCCTCCGGCGGCGGATTCCAGCGGCGGCGCAGCTTCGCCCAGATGCCGGCGAGGCCCTCGGGCGAATAGAGCACGAAGCCGACGAAGATGAGACCAAACCAGAGCAGCCAGTTGCCGGTCCAGATGGAGATCAGCTCGCGGAACAGGGTGTAGAAGAGCACCCCGAGCGCCGGCCCGAGGATCTGGTGCATGCCGCCGATCACCACCATGGCGAGCAGTTCTCCCGAGAAGGCCACCGACACCGCCTCGGCCGAGACCAGGTAGTTGAGAAATCCGAACAGCGCGCCGCCCAGACCCGTCACCACCGCCGAGAGCACGAACGCGGCAAGCCGGTAGCGGTCCACGTCGTAGCCCTGGAACATGGCGCGCTGCTGGTTCTCACGGATCGCCACCAGCACATGGCCGAACGGCGAGCGCGTCACACGCAGCAGCACGTAGAGCACGCCCAGCGCGATCAGCGCGACGAAAACGTAATAGACGAGCCCGTTGTCGAGCGGAATGGCGGCGATGCCGCCGCGCTTCAGGCCGCCCAAACCGTCCTCGCCGCCGGTGAGCTCGGTCCAGCGGAACGCGATGGAGTAAGTAAGCGCGACGAAAGCGAGCGTGAGGAGCGCGAAGTACACGCCGCGCCGGCGCAGGATCAGCAGGCCCGCGATGGTGGCAAGTACGGCGACGAACACCATCGAAAAGAGGAGCGGCAGCACGATCTGTCCGCCGAGCCAGTGCTTCTGCACGAGCGCGGCGGCATAGGCGCCGATGCCGAACCAGGCGCTGTGGCCGAAGGACGTGAGGCCGGTATATCCCACCAGCAGGTTGAGCCCGAGCGCCGCGATCGAGAGCGCCACGACCTGCGTGGCGGTACTCAGGGACAGGTTGAGCGCGACCATGGCAAGCGGCAGCAGCAGGAGGGCGAGCGCCCCGACGATAAGCGGCTTGAATTTCTTCATTCGAATTTTTCGATGCGCTCGCCGAGCAGGCCTCGCGGACGGAACATGAGCACGAGAAACATCAGCACGTACATCGACGCTTCACCCGCCGCCGGGACAAAATGGATCGTGATGCCGCGCACCACGCCCACCAGCATTGCGGCGAGCACCACTCCCCAGAAACTGCCGAGACCGCCGATCACCACCACGACGAACGCGACGGTGATGATTTCCGCGCCCATGGCCGGGTGCACCATGGCGATCGGCGCGAAGAGGGCGCCGCCCAGCGCCGCCATCCCCACGCCGAGCATGACGATGGTGGTCATGTAAGGCTGCAGGCGGATGCCCAGTGCGGCGACCATGTCGGGGCGCTGGATGCCGGCGCGCACCACGCGACCGAACGAGGTCTTGTGCAGCAGCAGCCATATCCCGGTCAGCACCACGGCCACCACGCCGAGCAGGAAGAGGCGATAGCGCGAGAAGAGGAAGTCCCCCAGCACCACGCTACCCTTGAACGAAGCAGGCATGGAGGCCGGCAGCGGCGCCGCGCCCCAGATCATGCGGATCGCCTGCTCGGCCACCAGCGCGAGACCGAAGGTGACCAGCAGCGACAGGATGGGGTCGGCGGTGTAGAAGCGGCGCAGGATGAAGCGCTCAAAAAGGATTCCCAGCAGCGCTACCGCAACCGGCGAGAGCACCGCCCCCGCGCCGAATCCCAGGTGCCTGGCGATCTCGACCGAGACGTAGGCACCGAGGGCGTAGAACGCGCCGTGCGCCAGGTTCACCACGCCGCCGACGCTGAAGATCAGCGACAGGCCGAGGGCAATCAGCAGGTAGTAACCGCCCAGCACAAGGCCGTTGACTACCTGTTCCAGCAAGAAAAAAAACTGCATTACATGCTACAGGTGTTCTGTTCTTTCGACGGGTTGATCACCTCAAGCGGTTGATTGGCTGCTGGAACCGCAGCGCCGAAGGCGAGGAAGTCCCACTTGTCCTTCGCCTGGCCTTTGGGCTTGACGGTGAACGGATACGCTTCCTGGATCAGCTGGTGGTCCCACGAACGGAAGTAGCCCTTGCGCGCCTTGAGCAGGTCGAACTCGGCCTGGCTCTCGAAATAGGCGATCAGCTTGTCGGTGTCGGTCAACTTGGTTGCGTTCATGGCCTGCGCCATGATCTTCAGCGACACGTACTCGATCCAGGCATGGTTCTCCGGGGGCTTGCCGTACTTCTTGCGGAACTCGGCGACGAAGGCCTTTGAGCCCGGGGTATCGAGTTCGTGGTGCCAGACCGTCGGCCAGTAGCCCGCGAGGTTGCCCTCGCCTGCCGCCCACGCGTCCGCCGTGTTGAGGTTGAAGCCGGCGACCGGGTACGGCAGGCCGAACTCCGAGTACTGCTTGACGAAGTTCGTCACCTGGTTGCCGCCGAGGTTGGTCGCCACGAGGTCGGGCTTCGCCTGGCGGATCTTGAGCAGGAACGGACTGAAGTCCGTGGTGTCGGTGGCCGTCAGCTCGTCGCCGATCACCGTGCCGCCGTTGGCCGCGATGAACGCCTTGGCGGCCTTCGACAGGTCGTGGCCGAACAGGTAATCCGAAGTCAGGCAGAAGACGCGCTTGCCCTTGATCAGGCCTTCGCGCAGCAGCGCCTGGCCGGCGGCATTGACCATCACGGTGACCGGAATGTCGACGTGGAAGGTGTATTTGTTGCAGTTCTTGCCGCGCAGCACGTCGGAGCGCGCGCCGATCTGCAGGAACAGCTTCTTGTTGCGCGCGGCCACCTGCATGATGGTCTGCGCGGAGGCCGAGTTGATCTCGCCCATGAGGAATTCGACTTTGTCCTGCTCGAGCATCCGCTGCGCCTTGGTCGAGGCGGTGGCGGGGTTGACCGAGTCCTCCGATATCACGTCGAGCTTGCGGCCCATCACGCCGCCGGCGGCGTTGATCTCCTCGGTCGCCATCTTGATGCCCATCACGGCGTACTCGCCCAGCGCGCCGAGGAATCCGGTCAGCGGGGTCAGGTGGCCGATCTTGATCGCGCCCGCTTGCGCTCGCACGATCGACGGGAATCCGAGCGTTGATGCGAAAACCGCGGCGCCCGCCGCGGCTCCGGCCTTCAGTACTTTTCTTCTGCTGGTCATGGCTATTTCCCTCCCTTAGAGTCTGGTTCGTCGTCCGCCGGCGTCGTCACCACGAGAAACACGAGCCCGGCGAGCCCGGTGTTGGCAAAGCTGTGGCGCACGCCCGGCGGCACGTAGACGTAGTCGTGCGGGCGCATCAGGTGCTTTTCCCCGTCCAGGGTCAGGATGCCCTCGCCTTCGAGCACGTAATAGATCTGTTCCTGGACCTTGTGCACGTGCTCCTGCACATAGGCCATCGGCGCGTAGCGCGAGATGCGGAAATCCAGCAGTTTCGAATCCGCGTTCAACGGTCCGACCAGCGCCTTCGAAAGCGCGCCGCCGAAATGGCCGGGATACTCGCGCCAGGCGACGTTCGCCATTTTTCCCACGAACGCGGTCCGGCGGCGGGGTGGTTTCCTGTTTACGCGAGGCATCCGGGCGCCCTTCATTCGATACGGATGTTTCCGTCGCGGATGATCTTGCTGACCTTCGCGACCTCGGCGCGCACGAAGGCTTCGAACTCCTCGGGCGTGGAGGGCTTGGGCGTCGATCCCCGGTTGCTGATGCGCTCGCGGATCTCGGCAAGCGCGAGCACACGCGCCACTTCCTTCGAGAGCTGCTGCACGATCGGCCGGGGCGTCTTCGCCGGAGCGAACATGCCGTACCACTGGTCCCAGTCGAGGCCGGGCACCGCGCCTTCCGCAAGGCTGGGCAGGTCGGGCAGCGCCGGCGAGCGCGCGGCGGTACTTACGGCGAGCGGCACCAGCCGGCCGTCCTTGATCATCGCGAGCGTGTTGCCGATGGGCGCGAAGGAAGTGTTGACGCGTCCCGTGGCGGTGTCGGTGAGCACCTCCGGCACGCCCTTGTACGGCACGTGCACGACCTGGATCCCGGTAGCGAGCCTGAACTGCTCGAGCGTCATGTGCGTGCCGCTGCCAACGCCGGCGGAGCCGAAGTTGACCTGGCCGGGCTTCTGCCGGGCGAGGGCGATGAGTTCGGCAGCAGTCTTGATGCCCTGCGAGGGCGCGACCACCAGCACGTTGGGCGCGCTCGTCAGCTGCGAAATGCCGGCGAAATCGCGCAAGGTCTCGTAGGGAAGCTTCTGGTAGAGCGCCTCGACACCGGCATGCGAAACCGAGTTGATCAGCAGCGTGTACCCGTCGGCTTCGGCGGCCGCGACCTGGCCTGCGGCAAGGGTGCCGCCGGCACCCGTGCGATTTTCGACCACCAGTTGCTGGCCCAGGCCTTCGGACATTTTCTGCGCCACCAGCCGTCCGATGACGTCGATCTCGCTGCCGGCCGAGAAGCCGATGAGGACGCGCACCGGCTTGGCCGGATAGGACTGTGCCTGGACGGCGCTGGCGCAAACCAGCGCAAGTGCCGCGAAGATGGATTTTGCGATAAGTTGATTCATGCTGGCTCTCCCGTCCCATTGCCCGCCCGCCGCGGATTCGGCGCGCAATTCAGTCTAGGAACTCGCGCCGGAAACGGGAAATACTGTTTCCCGAGGCTGGGTATAAGCTAGGCTTATGGCTTTGCCCTGGAGGGGGAGCGATGGACCTGCGCCAGCTGCGTTATTTCGCCCAGATTGTCGAAAGCGGGAGCCTTTCGAAGGCCTCCCGACAACTTTTCATCGCCCAGCCCGCGCTCAGCCAGCAGCTCTCCAAGCTCGAGGGCGAGATCGGCAAGCCGCTGCTGACCCGTTCGTCCAAGGGTGTCGCGCCGACGGAAAACGGCCTGGCGCTCTACCACCACGCGCGCTTCATGCTGCGCCAGCTCGACCAGGCGCTGTCGATCGCGCGCAAGGAGTCCGGCGCCGTGCAGAGCATGGTTTCGGTGGGCCTGCCAGCCACCACGGTTTCGGCGCTTGGCCTGCCGCTGGTGCGGCGCATCCGCGAGCGCTATCCGAGCATCCTGCTGAACGTCGTGGAAGGCATGAGCGGCCACCTCGGCCAGATGATGCGCATGGGCCAGCTCGATCTTGCGGTCTTGTTCGCGAGCGACGTCGCCCCCGATCTTTCGACCGAGGCACTGCTCGATGAGGAACTGTTCGTCATGCTGCCCCGGCACAGTACCCTGGTCGCGCCGCGGCGCACCAGCCTCACCATCGCCGAAGCAGCGGCGCTGCCGCTCATCCTGCCCACCAGCACGCACGGCCTGCGGCGCCGGATCGCCACCGAATTCGAGCGGCGCAGCCTGCAGGTGCGCATCGTCGCCGAGATCGACTCGCTGTCTCTGCTGATGAATTGCGTCTACAACGGCATGGCGGCGACCATCAAACCGATGGCGGCCATCTACCTGGAAGGCGCGCGCGGCAGGAAATGGCGCGCGCTGTCGATTTCGGACGCGCGCATGAGCCGCCGCAACTACCTGTACTCCCTTCCGCCCGAGCGGCTTTCCACCGCGGCGGCCGTGGTCGCCACCGAACTTAAGGTTACGGCGCTCGAGCTCATGGCCTCGGGCGCCTGGACGGGCGTGGAAGCGGTCAGTCCTCCAGCGCCACCGTCACCAGAGCCGGTCCCAGGGTTCGCACGATCTCTCCGGGCGCGAGCCCCACAAGAAATCCGCGCCGCCCGCCGTTGATGTAGATCTTCGGCAATTCGAGGATCGAGCGCTCCAGGTACACGGGCAGCTTCTTTCGCGTGCCGAAAGGCGACGTGCCGCCGACCTGATACCCGGAATGGCGCTGCGCCGCGTCCGGCTTGCAAGGCTCGATGCGCTTCCTGTGCGCCTGGCGCGCGAGGTTCTTGGTCGAAACTTTCCTGTCGCCGTGCATCAGCACGATGAGCGGCCTGGCGGTCTCGTCCTGCATCACCAGCGTCTTCACCACCGCGTACTCCGGTACGCCGAGCGACCTGGCCGACACCTCGGTGCCGCCGTGCTCGACGTATGCGTACTTGTGTTCCGTGTAGATGACCTTGTGCGACTTCAAAAAGGCGGTTGCCGGAGTGTCAGCCACGGGGATGATGTTTCGCATGCAGCGCCTTCATCCGCTCGCGGGCAACGTGCGTATAGATCTGGGTCGTGGAAATGTCGGCATGCCCGAGCAGCATCTGCACCACGCGCAGATCCGCGCCGTGGTTGATGAGGTGCGTGGCGAAGGCATGGCGCAGCACGTGCGGCGAGAAGTGCTTGCCGGGAACCGCGCGCGCGCCGTAGCGCTTGATGTTCTTCCAGAACGCCTGCCGGGTCATGCCGGCGCCGCGGCCGGTGATGAACAGGTGGTCGGAGGATTTTTTCTTGAGCAGGGAAGATCTGAAATCCTTCAGGTAAAGGCGGGCCCAGTCCACGGCCTCCTCCCCCAGCGGCACCAGGCGCTCCTTCGAACCCTTGCCCATGACGCGCAGCACGCCCGCATCAAGATTCACTTCGAATACCTTCAGCCCCACCAGTTCCGAGACGCGCAGGCCGGATGCGTAAAGCACTTCGAACATCGCGCGATCACGCATCCCGAGCGATGTTCCGACGTCCGGCGCGGCGAGCAGCGCTTCCACATCGGCTTCCGAAAGAACCTTCGGAAAGCGTGGCGTGCGCTTGGGCGGATCGAGCCTGAGCGTCGGGTCGGTCTTGATTCTGCGCTCGCGCAGGCACCAGCCGTAGAAGCGCTTGAGGCTGGAGAGCATGCGCGCGGCGCTCGAAGAGCGGCCCCGGCGCGCAGCGAGGAATTCAAACAGGTCTTGTTCACCTGCTTTTTCCAGGATATTTTTTTGCAAAAACAAAGCAAGCTGGACCAGGTCGCGGCGGTAGGACGTGAGCGTGTTCTTCGCCAGACCGTCTTCCAGCCACAGCGCGTCGCAGAACGAATCGACGAGCGACGCATTCGCGCCACTGAACCCCGCTGCGCTCTTTGCGCTCAGGGCTTGAGCGCGAACGTGTCCGCGCCCGCCTCGTGCATCAGCAGCCAACGCGTGGAATCGCGCACATCGCCTCCCAGACAGGGCGCGTCGCCACCGCGACCTTCATCTTCGGAAATTCGATCACCGCTTGCCAGCGCACGTCAAGCCGCGAGTTTCTCGATCTTCGCCAGCAGATCGTCGGCGATTTCAATGCCTTCGGCGCGCAGCTTGTGCTCGGAGGCGAAACGCCGCGACCCGGGCAGGCGCACGCCTTCGTCGGCGAGCATGGTAGTGATCACGGTTTCGACGCGCTCGAAATAGCGGCTGTGCCCGGCGAGCGCGCCCGGGTCGATGGCGAGGAAGGCATGGCCGATCCTCGGCTTGTTGCCCTTCTCGGAGAAGAACGAATCCGCCTCGGGTCCGATCGCCGCGCCAGTGAGCGCCGCGCAGATGAGTTCGAAGGCGAGCGCGAGCATCGCGCCCTTGGCGCCGCCGATGGGAAAGAGGCTGCCATGCTCGATGGCCTCCTTGGGATCCGTGGTGGATTTTCCTTCACGGTCGAGCGCCCAGCCCTGCGGAATTTTCTCGCCCTTTTGCATCGCCAGCATGATCTTGCCGCGCACGACGGTGGTGAGCGCGAGATCGATCACCAGCGGGTCGCGTCCGTTGCGCGGAAACGCGAAGGCAACCGGGTTGGTGCCGAAGAGCGCCTTCTTGCCGCCCCAGGCCGGGATCGCCGCCGGCGAATTGGTGAAGGCAACGCCGACCATGCCCGCCGCCGCCACCGGCAACAGGTGGATGCCGAGCACGCCAACGTGCGCGCTGTTGCAAATGCCGGCGAAGCCGATGCCGTTGCGGCGCGCGCGCTGGATCACTTCCTCGATCGCCCAGGCGCTGGATTCATAGGGCAGGCCGTCGCGGTTGTCGATCAGGCAGACCGCCGCCTTGTCCGAGGCCATCTTCGGGCGCGCGGCGCCGTCGGCGCGGCCGTTCTTCAGGAAGCTGCAGTAAATTGGTACGCGCGACATGCCATGCGTCGGCAGGCCGTGCTCCTCGGCGCGCACAAGGTGTTTCGCTGCCGCCTTGGCCATCAACGGGCTGGCGCCGGATTTTTCAAGGGCATTTCGTGCAAGGCGCAGCAATTCGCCTGCTTTCTTCTTCATAATACTCATTCTAAAGGAGGAACACCCATGGGCAAGTTCATTGATCTCAGCGCTTCCGACAGCCACAAGTTCGCCGCTTACCTCGCTACGCCTTCCGGCAAGCCACGCGGCGGCGTAGTCGTGATTCCGGAAATCTTCGGCGTCAACAGCCACATCCAGCAGACCACCGACGGCTTCGCCGCCGACGGTTACCTCGCGATATCGCCCGCGATGTTCGACCGCGCGCAGCGCCACTACGACACCGGCTACTCGCAACCGGAAATCGAGGCCGGCGTCGCCATCATGCAAAAACTCGACCCCAAGCACAGCATGATGGACGTGCAGGCGGCGATCGCCGAGGCCGCCAAGGGCGGCAAGGTGGGCATCGTCGGCTATTGCTACGGCGGCACCGTGGCCTGGATGGCTTCGGCGCGCGCCACCGGCCTCGCCTGCTCGGCGCCCTACTACGGCGGCGGCATGCACGGCCTGATCGGCGAAAAGCCCAAGGTGCCCGTGATGTGCAATTTCGGCGAAGCCGACCATTCCCCCACGCTCGCGCAGGCGAAGGAGATCGTCACCGCGCACCCGGAGATCTCGGCGCACTTCTACGCCGGCGCCGGCCACGGCTTCAACTGCGATCAGCGCGGCTCCTGGAACGCCGAAGCGGCCAAGCTCGCGCGCAGCCGCACCATCGATTTCTTCCGCAAGCATCTCGGCTGAGCCGCAAACCCATGCCCTCCAACCGGCAGTTCCGCCTCGCAGCCCGACCCGTCGGGCTGCCGAAGCACAGCGACTGGAAACTCACCACCGAGGCAGTGGCCGATCCGGCCGACGGACAGGTCCTCGTCAAGGTGCTGCAGCTCTCGCTCGACCCGGCGATGCGCGGCTGGATGAACGAGGGCCGCAGCTACATCCCGCCGGTCGGCATCGGCGAGGTGATGCGCGCGGGCGGCGTGGGCAAGGTGGTCGCCTCGAAAAATCCGAAATTCTCCGTCGGCGACCACGTCGCCGGCGGCTTCGGCATCCAGGAATACTGCCTCGTCGATGCCAAAGACCTGGCGCGCGTCGGCCTGCACCCGATCGACCTGCGCCTCGGCACGCTGCAGCAATGGCTGAACGCGCTCGGCATGCCGGGCATGACCGGCTATTTCGGGCTGCTCGACATCGGGCAGCCGAAGGCAGGCGAGACGGTGGTGGTCTCGGGCGCCGCCGGCGCGGTCGGCCAGACCGTCGGCCAGGTAGCGCGCATCAAGGGCTGCCGCACGGTGGGCATCGCAGGCGGCAAGGCGAAATGCGATTTCGTCGTCCAGGAACTGAAGTACGACGCCTGCATCGACTACAAGGACGGCAGCCTGAAAGATGGCCTGAAGGCGCACTGCCCGAAGGGCGTGGACATCTACTTCGACAACGTCGGCGGCGAGATCCTCGATACCGTGCTCACGCGCATCAACCGCGGCGCGCGCATTGTCATCTGCGGCGCCATCTCGCAGTACAACAATACGACCCCCGTGAAGGGCCCCGCCAACTACCTGTCGCTGCTCGTCAACCGCGCCCGCATGCAGGGCATGGTGGTGTTCGACTACGCCGACCGCTACGGCGTGGCGGTGAAGGACATCGCGCAGTGGATGAAGGAAGGCAAGTTCGTCTCGCGCGAGGACGTGGTCGAAGGCATCGACACCTTCCCCGACACGCTGAACAGGCTGTTCAGTGGCGAGAACTTCGGCAAGCTGGTGCTAAAAATCGCGGACTAGCAGCGATTCGCCAGGCTTCACGCGCGTGAAGGCCACGGCCTTGGTTTCGGCGACCAGTTTTCCGGCCTGCATGCGCATGCTCGTGTAGGCCGAGCGCTCCAGCGGCCCGGCTTCGGGGAAATCCTCGCGGAAGTGTGCGCCGCGCGAGTCGGTGCGCGCGAGCGCCGCTTCGGCGATGACGCGGCTGGTCTGCACCAGGCTCTTCAGGTTGAGCCAATCGTGCCAGGTGAGATTGAACGCACGGTTCGTGTCCGCGATTCCGGAGTCGTTCAGTTCTGTTTCCAGCGCGTTCAGTTCGGCCAGCGCGGCGCGCAATCCGGTTTCATCGCGGATGATGCCGACCTTCTGCCACATCACGTCGTAGAGACGCTCGCGGACGGGCTCGAGCGAGCCGTGCGACTTGGAAACCCTGGGTTCGCAGGCTTGAACGGCCTTTTCCACCGAAGCCATGTCGGGTTCCCGAAAACCTTCCTTGCGAATCCACTCCGCCATCACGTCGCCCGCCACGGCGCCGAACACGGTCGAGTTCGCGACGCCGTTGCCGCCGAGGCGATTGGCGCCGTGCACGCCACCCGCGTCCTCGCCGGCGACATAGAGACCCTTCAGTTCCGTGCTGCAGTCGGCGGAGAACTCGACGCCGCCCATCATGTAGTGCGCGGTCGGCACGACTTCCACGAGGCCGCCCACGAGGTCAAAGCCGCAATCGGCGCAGCGCTCGACCATGCCCTTGAACTGGTTCCTCACCAGATCGTGATTCAAATGATTCATGGAAATGAACAGGCCGCCATTCGGGCTGGTCTTTCCCGCCCGCATCTCCGAATACATCGCCCGCGAGACGAAATCGCGCGTCGCGCGCTCGGCCTTCGGGTCGTAGTTCGGCATGAAGCGTTCCTTGGCGCCGTTGAGCAGGTAACCGCCCGCGCCGCGCAGGCCCTCTTCGAGCACCGTGCCGGTCATGCGCGTATGCGTGCCCGCGTACAGGCCCGTGGGATGGAACTGCACCATTTCCATGTCGCGCAGCGGCAGCCCGGCACGCAGCGCCATCGCCAGGCCGTCGCAGCTCTTGTCGCCCGAAGGCGTGTGGTACTTGTACATGGTCGGCCCGCCGCCCGTGGCGAGCAGCACCGCCTTGGCGCGCACCAGCATGTACTCGCCCGTGCGCATGTCGATAAAAAGGACGCCAGCGATTGCAGAATTACTTTTATCTTTAATTAATTCAACAGCCCTGAATTCCTCAAGTCGATTGATCTTGCGCGCCCAGACCTGCTCGGCGAGGCGGTTGATGATCTCGATGCCGGTCAGGTCGCCCTTGTGCACCGTGCGGTCGAACGTCTGTCCGGCGAAGGCCTTCTGGTGCACCGTGCCATCCGGGTTGCGGTCGAAGAAGCAACCGAGCTCGTTTTCCAGCTCGCGGATTCTTTCGATCGCCAGCGTCACCAGCTTCCAGGCGAGTTCCTGGTCGGGCAGCCACTTGCCGCCTTCGATGGTGTCCATGAAGTGGCGCTCGATGGAGTCTTCCTTCGCCAGCGCGACGTTGTAGCCGCCCTGCACCATGCGCGTGCAGCCGCTCTTGCCGAGCAGGCCCTTGACCGCGACCGTGATCGAAAGCGATGGATCTGCCTTATGCGCGTGCAGCGCGGCGAACAGGCCCGCCCCTCCCGAGCCGAGGATCAGGATGTCGGTATCAAGCGAGCGCACGGGGCTTGCGCATCAACTGCAGTGCCACGACCACCGCCACCAGCGCGAAGCCGATCGCGTCGAACATCGCCTTTGGATACACCAGCAGGAAGCCGGCCGCGATCAGCATCCACCGCTCGGCGAGACTGGTGCGCCTGAACAGCCAGCCCTGCAGGCCGCCGGCGAGCGCCGCGATGCCGATCGCGGCCGTAAACGTCACCATGGCGATCGCGCCCCAGTCGGCGTTCGCCAGCGTCTTCATCGAACCCGTGAGCAGGAGGCCGGTGCCGCTCGGGTCGAGCACGAACATGAACGGCACGAGGAACGCGGGCGCGGTGTACTTCCAGCACTGCAGCGTGGTCTTGTAAGGGTCGCCGCCGGTGATGGCCGCTGCCGCGAACGGCGAGAGCGCCGTCGGCGGCGAGACTTCCGACAACACCGCGTAGTAGAAGATGAACATGTGCGCCGCGTACTCGGGAACCTTGAGCGCGATCAGCGCGGGGGCGGCGATCACCGCGCAGATGATGTAGCTCGCGGTCACCGGCACCGCCAGGCCGACGATCCAGACGATCAGCGCGGTGTAGATGGCGGTGAGCAGCAGCGAGTTGCCGGCGTAGGCGAGCACGATCGAGCTGAACTTCAGGCCGAGGCCGGTCAGCGTGACCACGCCGACGATGAGGCCCGCGCCCGCGCAGGTCGCCGCGACGTTGAGCACCGCCCGCGAGCCGCCGTCGAGGGACTTGGCCAGGCCGGAGCCGGCGATGCCGCGCCAGGCAGGGATTTTCCCCTGGAAAATCTCGTACGGAATGAGCGTGCAATCGCGGCGCAGGAAGCTGGTGAGGAGAGCCACCACGGTCGCCCAGAACACCGACAGCTCGGGCGAAAAGCCCATCAGCATGAAGGCGACGATCGAGACCAGCGACAGGAAATGGAACCAGTACTTCTTCGTCAGGCTCCAGGCGGACTCGACCTGCGCGAACTGCACGTCCTTCATGCCGAACTTGCGCACGTCGATCTCGACCATGATGAACAGCGCCAAGTAAAAAAGGAGGGTCGGGATGGTCGCCATCAGGACCACGTCCAGGTACGAGATCTTGAGGAACTCGGCAATGAGGAATGCGGCCGCCCCCAGCACCGGCGGCGAGATGATCGCCCCCAGCCCGCCCGCCGCCAGCAGCCCGCCCGCTTCGTTTTTGCTGTAGCCGACCTTGGCGAGCATCGGCGCGGCCACCGCGCCCAGCGTCACCGTGGTCGCGACCCCGGATCCCGAGGGGCCGCCGAGCAGGAAGGAGGCCAGCGTCACCGTGCGCCCCGCGCTGGTCGGCTTGCCGCCCATGGCCGCGAACGAAAAATCGATGTAGAACTTTCCGGCGCCGGAGAATTGCAGGAACGCGCCGTAGATGGTGAACAGGATGATCAGCGTCGAGGAGACGTTGATGGCGGTGCCGTAGATCCCCTCCAGCGTCATGTACATGTGGCCGATGAGGCGCGGCAGCTCATAGCCCTTGTGCGTCCAGGGCGCTGGCAGGTACTCGCCGAAGAACGCGTACGCGAGGAAGCAACAGGTGACGAACGGCAGGATCCAGCCGGTGGTGCGCCGCATCGCTTCCAGGATCAGCAGTACCAGCGCGACGCCGAAGGCGATGTCCCAGTCGTTGGGCACGATGGAACGGTCGAAGAACTCGTCGCCGCCCGCGATCAGGTAGACCGTGGTCGCCACGCCCGCCGCCGCCAGCAGCCAGTCCCACCACATGACGCGGTGCCGGAAGCGCCGGGCCACCGGGAAAATCAGGAACGAGAGCAACAGCACGAAGGCGACGTGGATCGCGCGCAGGTGCTCCGGGCGGACGATGGCGTAGGCGGTATAGAGATGGAACAGCGACATCACGACCGTCACCGTGGTGATGAAGGCGGCCAGCCAGCCCGAGTGCTTGTTCTGCACCCCCTCTTCGCGCTCGATCATCTTCTCGGCGCGCTCGAGCGCCTCGGCGCTGACCTCTGCCGCGGGCTTGTGCAGCAGCGTGACGTCTTCGCTCATCCGTTCCCCTTAAACAAAAAGCCCCGCCAGCTGCCTGGACGGGGCTTTGCTGCCCGGCAAGCTCACTTGCTCTTGGCGCCCTTCTCCGACTTGACCGCCTTATCCGGCCTGGCGCCCTTTTCCCCGATCTTGATCCCGATCTCCGCAAAGTACTTGATCGCGGCCGGATGCCAGGGAATCGACGAAGCCTCGGCCAGCTGATTCTCGGGCTTGAGGTTCACCGCCTCGGCGTGCACGCGCACCAGGTCGACGCGATTCTCCCAGAGCGCCTTGATGATCGCGTAGGCGGTCTTGTCGTCCATGTTCTGGTGCACGGTCAGCAGGTTGGTCACCGTGGCCGCCTGGTTGTCGCTGTCCATGCCCTTGTACATCCGCTGCGGGATGACGTCCTTGATGTAGATGTTGCCGTGCTTCTTGGCCATCTCCGGCACCAGGTGGGCGATGTCGATCATCTTGATTTTCGCGCCGGGTGAATTGGCGAGGTCGGTCACCGCCGCGGTCGGCAGTCCGCCGACCCAGAAGAACGCGTCGATCTTGCGGTCCTTCAGCGCGTTTACTGATTCAGCGACGCCAAGCCGCTCGCGCCGCATGTCCTTGTCCTTGTCCAGGCCCGCGGCCTCGATGACACGGAACGCGAACACCTCGGTCGCGCTGCCGCCCGAACCGGTCGAAACGCGCTTGCCCTTCAGGTCCGTGATCTTCGCCACGCCGGCGCCCTCGACCGAAACCACGTGCATGCGGTTGGGGTACAGCACCGCGAGCGTGCGCACGGGAACCGGCTTGCCCGCGAACTTGTCCTCGCCCCGGAGGGCATCGATGGCGGCATCGGCCTGGGTGAAGGCGATGTAGGGTTTGCCGGTGCCGATCAACTGCATGTTGGCGACCGAGCCGCCGGTCACCTCGGCGGTCGCCGTCATGCCGGGCACGCGTTTGGTCAGCAACGCGGCGAGGCCGCCGCCCATCGGGTAATAGACCCCGCCGGTGCCGCCGGTGGCAATGGAAATGTTCTGCGCCTGCGAGGCGCCGGCGAGCGCGATCAGCAGCGCGCCGGCGATACGAAAGTATGGCTTCATCTCTTCTCCAATCGAAAGGGTGGGGACAGTCAGGCCTTCACTCCGAGACTCGCGAGCGCCTTGGCACGGCGTCCCTGCGAATCGCTCCTTACCTGAGAGTACAGACTGCCGCCATGGCTGTCCATCGCCACCACCAGCGGCCCGAAGCCGCGCACGCGGAACTTCCATAGCGATTCCGGATGCAGATCATCTAGGTCTACGTCCTCGATCGTCTCGATCCAGGTCGTTTCGAGCGCCGCTGCCCCGCCGACGATCGCGAGGTAGGCGCCGCCCAGCTCCCGCATGGCGCGCAGCGAATCCTCGCGCAGCCCGCCCTTGCCGATCACCAGCCGCACCCCGTTCTGCACCATCAGGGGGCGCGTGAAGCGCTCCATGCGGTCGCTCGTGGTGGTGCCAATGCAGGAGGGCGCGTAGCCCGCGGGATGCTCGGCGCTCTTCGCCACCTTCTTCACGTTGGGCGCCGTATGGATGACGGCGTGCCCGGCGAGGTCGAAGCGCGTCTTGCGGCCGCGGTCGAACATGTGGATCTGCGTCGCGTCGCGGATGCCGTAGAGCGTGCCTTCGAGCGTCACCGTGTCGTCGACCTTCAGCGCGCGCGCCTGCGCCTCGCCGATCGGCATGCGAAGGTCGTGGTGCGCCATGGCTACTGCTTCCCGCCGAGCAGGGCGTTCTTCAGGTCCGGCTGCACGGGCCGCTCCCCCAGGCAGATGCGCAGCAGCGCGCGGTAGAAGTCCTCGCCCAGAATCGGCAGGCCCGTGGACTTCCCGTCCACGGTGACCGTGGTGCCGGCGGCGGACAACCAGTCGAGCGTGATGCGCATGCCATTTTTCGCTTCCTTCATCTCCGCCATGATCGCGGCAAGCTGTTTCGCGCGCGGCTCGAGCGCCTTCATTTCGGCTTCGCTGTGGTTGTCCTTCATGCCGTCCATCAGCGCATTCGCGCAGACCTGGAAAAACGCCCGCTTGCGCAGCCCCGCTCCATTCAGCACCAGCTGCTGGTCGGTATCGGCAAGGGTCACGCCGGCCACTTCCGCGCCCGACGCGGAAAATGCGGCAGAAAATGCAATCAGGAACAGCAACAGGGTCCTAAAAACCATACTCGATCCCTCCCGGACGGAATGTCGCGCGAGCGCGGCGCGCGGAGTGGCACTGCATGTTCACCGCCACCGGGTTCATGGTGATGTGCGTGGCGGCGGTCTCGACGTGCACCGCGAACGCCGTCGAATCGCCGCCCAGGCCCTGCGGGCCGACGCCCAGCATGTTGACCGCGCGCGTCAGCGCGGTTTCCAGCGCCGCGCCCTCCGGATCGTCGCAGACGGAGCCCAGCGCGCGCGAAGCCGCGACTTTCGCCAGGTGCACGCAGAGGTCCGACGTGCCGCCGACGCCGACGCCGACGATGGTGGGCGGGCAGGTCTTGCCGCCCGCCTCCAGCACGCAGTCGATGACGAAGGTCTTGATCGCGTCCACGCCCTCGGCGGGGATCGCCATCTTCAGCCAGGAATTGTTTTCCGACCCGGAACCTTTGGGGATCATTTCTATTTCCAGGGTTTTTTCTTCATTTGAAAATTCGAAATGAACGATGGGCACGCCACGTCCCGACGAATTCTGCTCGTTGACGCGCGTGGTCGGATGCACGATCGAGGAGCGGAACGAATACTCGCGCGTCGAGCGCGCGCAGCCGCGCCGGATCGCTTCTTCCAGGCCGTGGCCGTCGACTTCGACGCCGCGGCCGATGCGCACGTTGTAGATCGGGATGCCGGTGTCCTGGCAAAGAAGGTTGGCGGTGTCTTCGGCCACCTTGATATTCTTCATCATGGTGCCGAGCATGCGTTGCGCGCCGGCATCCGACTCATTCGCCGCGAGCCGCTCGAAGCCCTGCTTGACGTCGGGCGGCAGCAGCTTCAAAGCGCGGATATAGAGCTCCTTGGCCGCGTCCTCGACCTGCTGGAGATCAATTCTCACTCGACTTTGATTTTCCGTTCCCGCACTACGCGCGCCCACAGCGCGGTCTCCTCCTTCATCGCGCGACCCATTTCTTGCGGCGTATTGCCAACCGGCGCGAGTCCCTGCACGTAGAGGCGCGCTTTCATCTCCGTGGACTCGAGCGCCTTCTTCGTATCAAGGTAGACCTTCTGGATAATTTCCTTCGAGGTTCCCGCCGGCGCAACGATGCCGAACCAGCCGGTGTTCTCGAAGCCCGGCAGCGTTTTCGCGATCACCGGCACACCGGGCAACTGCGCGATTTCCGCCTTGCTCGTCACGCCGAGCGCGCGCAGGCGTCCCGAGCCGATATGGCCGATCGCCGCCGCGACATTGGTCACCGCGAACGCCGTATCGCCGCCGACCAGGCCCACCAGCGCCGGGCCTTCCCCCTTGTAGGGCACCTGAACTGCGTCTATACCTGCCGCATTGACGAAATTCTCCGCCGCGAGGTGGGTCTGCGAGCCGATTCCGGCGTGGCCGAAAGTGAGTTTGCCTGGCTGCGCCTTGGCCGCGTCGATCAGTTCCTTCACGCTCTTGTGGGGGGAACTCGCCGGAACCACCAGCACCTGCGGGCCCGAGACCACGTTGGTGACCGGCACAAAGTCCTTCTCCGGGTTGTAGGCCATCTTTGCGTAAATGTGCTGGTTGGCCGTCATCACCGAACCCGAGGGAAAGAAAAAAGTGTAGCCATCGGGCGTCGCGCGCGCCGCCTCCGCGGCGCCGACGCCGCCGCCCGCGCCGCCGCGGTTCTCAATCACCACCGTCTGCCCCCAGATCTCGGTCAGCTTCTGGCCGAGCATGCGCGCCGATATGTCGGTCGCGCCGCCGGGCGGGAAAGGCACGATGAAGCGCACCGACTTCTGCGGCCAGGCCTGCGCATGAGCGGTGGAGGAGAGCGCGAACAGCAGGCCGATCGCCAGAGCCGTCGCCGCCGCTACTGCGGCCAGGGTTTTTTGCCAGTCACGCCAGGGCAGAAATTCGATCATGAGTATCCTCACTCCTCCGGTTAGATGTACCGCAAGCAGCAGCACGATGGCCCATTCGCTCGCTTTTACCAGCGGCTGATCGGTCCAGCGCAAGAACGATTCTAGCCTTGCTTCGCCCTCCAGCGCCTGCCCGAGCGCCCAGAAATGCAGCGGCAGGAACAGCGCCAAGGCTATCCCTGAGAGCCTGTGCACCAAAGCGAAGTTCCTCAAAGGAATACCCCGAATACAGCTTTCATCCCGGAAAAAGCCAGAATTGACGCAAGAAGAAGCAGAAACACTTCGCGTGACCCCCCGCGCCAGCCGAGCCATTCACCCAGCACCGCGCGCAAGCCGATCGGCACGTGCACCACGATGGCCAGCACGAACAGCGAATAAAACGCGAACCAGGCGGCGCTGCCTTGCGTGCGCGCCAGGATCTCCGCCGCCGTCAGACCGCCGCGCACCGCGTAGACCATGGTGGCGAGGTGGACGACGACGCACAGCCCCAGCACCGCGGCGCTCGCGCGCTGCGCCACCCACAGCAGGGTTTGCGACCTGAAGCTCAAAGCTTTCCTCCAACAACAGCGGAAAATACTTCTCGCTTCAATCCGGCAATTCCCGCGGTCGGAGAAAGCTGCTTCGGGCAGTGCTCGGTGCAACTCATGTGGGTATGGCAGGCATGGCAACCCGCGTCGCCAGCCACCGCACGCAGGCGCGCCAAGCCCGCAACATCTCTTTCATCCTTGACCAGCGTCCAGGCGCGATTCAGCGCCGCCGGGCCGAGGTAATCCGGGTTCTGCGCCACCACATCGCAGGCGCTGTAGCAGACCGCGCAGCCGATGCATTCAATTCCCGCGTCAATCAGTTTTCTATCTTCTGAATCCGGAGAGACCCGGGCGAAATCGTCGCGCCTGGTCCGTGCGCCTTCGAACTTACCTCTGGCTTTCGCCCATTTATCGAAGAACTCGCGCATGTCGGTGACCAGATCCCGGATCACCGGCAGGTTGCGCAACGGTCCGATCGTAATTTCATTTTTATTGTTGATTGCCTTATCAACATGCGTTCGACAAGTCCACCGTGCGACACCATTCACCGTCATCGCGCAGGAGCCGCACATGCCGACGCGGCAGGAGAAGCGGTAGGCGAGCGTGGGATCGAGAGCGCGCTGGATATGCGTGACTACGTCGAGTACCGTCTGGCTGGAATGGCGCGGCACGTCGAATTCCTGGAAAGCGCCATCGGCCTTGCCCCGCCAGACCCGGACCCGCATCACTCGATTACCTTGTTCGCGCGCAGCATGATCGTAGGCGAAAGGCTGACGCCGATCGCTTTTGCGGTTTTCAAATTGGCGATCAGCTCGAATCTCTCTGGCTGCTCGACAGCCGAATCGCCGGGCTGCTCGCCGTTGCAAAGACGATCGGGCGAGCTGCGGCAGCGACGAGCCAGGCGCCATTTGCGTCCAGCAGCGTGCGCCGGTTCATTGGTTGATGCATATCGGCCGTCCGAATCAAGCGGTGCGGCGTTGCCTTCCGCGTCCGCTTGAACGCGCCGTCAGCCGCGATGGCCGCTCAACAAATCGCCCTGTCAAAAACTTATGCAAAACGCTGGAGATCAGCGTCTGATAGGGCACTCCCTCCTCAACCGCTCTGGCCTGAATATCCGACAGATCCTGCGTGGACAAACGGACATTCACGCGCTTGTTTTTGGTCAAGGTCGCGCGCGCGTACTCGCGATATCGACGCAGCGACGCTTCGCTGGTCACCACCGATTTAAGCTTGCCGGCTTCAAACGCCGACAGAATCCGCCTTTCGTACCGATCGAGTGCATTCATTATTCCACCTTCATTCCATAGACCCGTGTTGCCTTGCGGCTCGGGATGATCGTTTTGAGAAAAACATAGTCAGCTTCTTCGACATGCGGAACCAGATACACGTAGGCAGCAATGGCTACCACATACACCCCCTGATTCGGATATCGCCGGGGATTCGGGTGCTCGACAACGTCCAGCAAACCACCAGACTCAATGGCCAGAACAACGTCCTCGAACGCAATGCCCCGACCTGACTTGAGTTGCTCATTCTTCTCGAGATCCCAACGATACGTCTTCACTTCATCATCGTATACGTGGCGGTGCCTTTTGTCATCAGCAACGAAGCGGACACAGCAACGAAGCGGACACCAGATCGCCGGGATCTGCGCCGCGCAGGATCTTGTCCACCAGCGCCGCCGCGCGCCGGAAATTTTCTTCCTGCCTGGTCCCGTAGAACAGCACTCCTCCATCTTCGGCCAATTGATGGTGGGAGCCGAAGAGCGGCAGGCGTGCGCTTCGCGCGCGCTCGATGACCTGTTTGCGATTGTTGACGAGAAAAGTCAGAGTGGGCACCGACAATGCATCAACCTTGCGGGCGACCAGCTCCGTGAAGGCGCGCTCGAAGTCATCGGCTCGCGCAACCCGCACCACGACCAGGTCGAACTTGAAACGCTTGGCGGCCGGTTCAACGGAGTCGAGCGTGATCTTGTGAAACGGATCCGGCTCGTGGACGAGGAACCCGAGCCGCTTTGCTGCGGGCAACGCCTCCCGGATGACCTCCACCATCTTTGCATCGAGACCCAAATGAACAAGTATTCCCGTGATATTTCCTCCTGAGCGCTGCAAGCTCGAAACGAATCCCTGTTCGACTGAATTGCCTGCAGTCGCAAAGACAATTGGAATCGACGAGGTCGCCTTCTTGAGCGCTGCTACGGCTACCGAACTCACGGTAACAATTACCGCCGGATCGCGCGCGACGGTCTCGGCCGCGAGGGTTGCAACCGTTTCAATCTTGCCTTCTGCCCAGCAGGCCTCGATCGAGATATCGCGTCCCTCAACGTAGCCGAGCTCCTTCAGCCGACCGCGGAAGATCTCGAAAAAACCCTGACCCCCATCCTGCTTGCCTGGGTGCAGAAATGCGATGCGACGTGGAAGTTTGGGAGACTGTGCGAAAAAGCGAACTGCAGCGGCGGCGCGCCACATACTGGCACGGCTGAAGCAATGGGCGGATTGGGCAGCGTCATGCCTGAGGAATCCCGAGATCCTTACAGATCTTCCTTGCAAGATGATCGTTGACTTCATTGTGCCGAGGAACCGCGCTGCGCTTGTTTTGAGACTGGTTGTGCCACCAGGAGGCTGCCGCCTTCCCGAAGAAGTAAGCAGCCAGGAGAGGAGAGATGTCGCAGAAAATCGCGACGTTTCATACCGCGATTTTGAGTTCCTCGTAGCCTTTTCCTGCTGCATCCTTGGCGTCCGCTCGGTTCATCTCCAGCGCCTCCCCAAGAGTGATGCGCAGGGATTTGAGCAATTTATCGCGCGTGCGCTCCTGACAGTTGATGCCGGTAATTTCTTCGATCCAGCCGATCCACCACTGACCGTCTTGCTTCACCACGGCCGTATAGGTCTGATTCATGCCGATACCTCCGAAGCGGATTTTACCCCGAGGCGTCAGGCGCTTTCGTATAAGCGCGTCAAGACGAATTCGCGATGCCCCAGCGCTTCTGCGGCAGTGAGGCGGCCGTTGGCGGTGCGGAACATGCATTCGAGCAGCTTATCGCCCGCCTGGTCCGGCGTCATCTCCTTGCGCAGCAGTCCGGAGACATCCACGTCCATGTGTTCGCTCATGGTGCGCACGGTGCGCGGATTGGCGCACAACTTGATCGTCGGCAGGATCGGATTGCCGATGACGTTACCCTGCCCGGTCGGGAAGAAGTGCACCACATAGCCCGAGGCCGCGCACAGCGTCACCATCTCCGCCGCTGCCGAGGACGAATCCATGAACCACAAGCCCGGGCCGGTCGGCACCTCGGCCTTGTCGAGCACGCCGTCGACCATGCATTTGCGGCCGATTTTCTGGATGTTGCCGAGCGCCTTTTCCTCAATCGTCGTCAGGCCGCCGGCGATGTTGCCCTTGGTGGGCTGGGAATCCGACAGGTCGCTCGTCTTGTGCTTGTCGATGATCGTCTGGTAGCGGTCAAACATGAACTGGAATTTCTTGCGTACCTCGTCCGTGCGGCAGCGCGCCGCCACCAGGTGCTCGCCGCCGGTGAGCTCGGTGGTTTCGCCAAAGCACAGCGTCACCTGGTGCGGATAGAGCTTGTCGAAGGCATTGCCGACGGTCGGATTCGCGCCGCAGCCGGAGGTGGTGTCCGACTCGCCGCACTTGGTGGACACCCAGAGATCCTTCAGCGGCCGCTCTTCGCGCTGCAGTTCGGAAGCCCACTGCACGTATTCCTTCGCCGCTTTCGAGGCGCGCAGGATGGTGTCATGGTCGCCGTGCTGCTCGATGCCGAACCAGGACACCGGTTTGCCGGTCGCGCTGATGCCGTCGGCGACTTTCTTTGCCCAGCCGTCTTCGATGCAGATCACCACCACCGCAGCGACGTTCGGGTTGCAGCCGGTGCCGATCAGGGTGCGGAAATGCAGATCCAGGTCGGCACCGAATTGCAGGCGCCCGTAGGGATGCGGGATGGCGATCGCGCCCTTGATGTTGTTCGCCGCCGCTTCGGCGGCGGCGTTCGACAAGTCATCCACCGGCAGGATGAGGACGTGGTTGCGCACGCCGACGCGGCCGTTCTCGCGCTTGTAGCCCCGGAAACTCGCTTTTGAAAGGTCCATGTTCCTACCACCGCTTCGTTTTTAGGTTTTGCACATGCGTGTGCTCGCCGCGCGCGATCGGCGCGACGACCTTGCCGATGTCCACGCCGTACTTGATCACCGTGTCGCCCGGCTTGTAGTCCTTGAGCGCCAGCTTGTGGCCGATCGGGATGTCGCTCTTCGCGGTCATCTTGATCTCCTTGTCGTCCTCCATGATCCAGCCGACCAGGTCCTGGCCCGCCTTCACGCCCTCGACCACGACGACGCCGACGCCATCGCCCTCTTCATGCACGACGAAATGAATCATTAAACTCTCCGTAACAGGAACCCGTTATTCTATTCGTATGTTCGACCGCCGCAGGTTCCTGGAACTCCTTGCAGCGCTGGGTGTTTCACAAGCGCTGCCGGCCCGCGCCGCCGACCGCAAGGTCCGCTTCGATTCGTACCCCTTCACGCTCGGCGTCGCTTCGGGTTACCCGACGCCGGATGGATTCGTGCTCTGGACACGGCTTGCGCCCAAGCCGCTAGAGCCGGGTGGCGGCCTTGCGCCCGGACCTGTGCCAATGCTCTGGGAAGTGGCCGAAGACGAGCGCTTCGCGAAAGTGGTCGCCAGCCGCGCCGAGTTCCCGACGCACCACTGGGCGCACTCCGTGCACGCGGAGGTGGAGGGCCTCAAGCCCGACCGCTGGTATTGGTACCGGTTCCGCGCCGGCGACGCCGTCAGCCCCGTCGGCCGCACGCGCACCGCACCGGCCGCCGGCGCGGCGGCCGCGCGTCTGCGCTTTGCGTTCGCATCGTGCCAGCACTACGAGCACGGTTACTTCACCGCCTACAAGCACATGCTCGCCGACGATCTTGACCTCGTCGTGTTCCTCGGCGATTACATCTACGAGTCCTCCTTGCGCCGCAACCAGGTGCGAATGCACGAGCGCAGCGACGAACCCGTCACGCTCGATGAGTACCGCGCGCGCTATGCGCAGTACAAGGCCGACAAGGACCTGCAGGCGGCGCACCACGCGTTTCCCTGGATCGTCACCTGGGACGACCACGAGGTGGACAACGACTACGCCAACGACCGGCAGGAGGATGGCGCGCCGCCGGAAGAATTTCTGCTCCGGCGCGCGGCCGCTTACCAGGCGTACTACGAGCACATGCCGCTGCCTGCCAGCATGCGGCCGAGCGGGCCGGCCATGCAGATCTACACCGCTTTGGGATGGGGAACCCTTGCCAGCTTCTATCTGCTCGACGGCCGCCAGTACCGTTCGCCGCATGCCTGCCCGAGAAAGGCAGGCGGCGGCAACGAGGTTGATCCGCGCGAATGCATCGATCTGCGCGACCCTTCGCGCACCATGCTGGGCGCCGCGCAGGAGGCGTGGCTCGACCGCCGGTTCGCTGCTTCCCGGGCGTCATGGAACATCGTCGCGCAACCGGTGCTCATGGCGCAGCGCAAGAGCAAATCCGGCGACCGGCAATCGATCTGGACCGACAGCTGGGACGGTTATCCCGCCGCCCGCAAGCGGCTCCTGGAATCCGTCGTTGCGCGAAAACTCGCCAATCCAGTGGTGATCAGCGGTGACGTGCACATGCACTTTGTCGCGGATCTGAAGCTCGATTTCGATGACGACCGGTCGCCGGTGGTGGCAAGCGAGTTTGCCGGCACCTCCATTACCTCCTCGCCGGGCAGCTGGCAACGCAACATGCCGGTCATCCTGACGCAAAACCCGCATATCAAATATGGCAATGGCGAGCATCGCGGGTACGTCCGCGCCAGCATCGCCGGCGGGCGCTTCAATGCGGAGCTGGTTGGATTGGAAACGGTGAGGAAACCGGAGTCACGCGCGCAAGTGCTGGCGCGCTTCGCCGTCGAGGACGGCAAAGCAGGACCGCAAAAAGTCTAAGCGTCTATTTGCACATTTGCCTGCACGTTCGCATGGCCGCTGCAGCCGGCAAGCAGCACGGCGAGCACAACGGCGCATCCGCGCATCATTTGGTGGCGCGTGACAAGCGGTCTCTGATCGCGTCCCATTCGGCGGTCTCCGGCGGCGATTCGACAAGTATGGCGCCGCAGCCTGCGGCATCCAGTTCGCGCAACGCCGCGTACAGCCGCTGCGCGTAGGCCTGTGGATCTTTCGGCATCCGGATCCAGTACGCCACGCGCTCATCGGGCCGGGAAAACGCGAGCAGCGCGACAGCGGCGCCGCGTTTCGCGATTTCGGCGTCCAGCGCGTGCGGCGGCACCAGCCGCGCGGGCGTCCTGGGCGCGTAGTGGCGCTCGAGCCCGCCCGAATGGCGAGGGGAGGTGGATCTTTTTTCGCGAACTGTTGAAGTCAATGCTTTTTCCAGTTCGGCTTTCGAAATCCTGCCCGGCCGCAGCAACACCGGTTCCGCACCAGACAAATCCACGATCGTCGACTCGATGCCGACCTCACTCGCCCCTCCGTCCAGCACCAGTTCGACTTTCAACTCTTCACGGACGTGCGCGGCGGTGGTCGGGCTCAGATTGCCAAACAGATTCGCCGACGGTGCCGCCACGCCGCCCGCAAACTCGCGCAGCAGTTCCTGCGCCACCGGATGCGAGGGCACGCGCAGGCCGACGCTGTCCTGCCCGCCAGTGACGAAATCCCCGGCCTTCGTCGAGCGCTTCAGAATGATCGTCAGCGGGCCCGGCCAGAAGCGCGCGGCAAGCTTGCGGGCGGCCTGCGGAATCTCCCTGCCCCATTCAAAAGCATTTTCAGAAGAAGAAAAATGGATGATCACAGGATGATTCGCGGGACGCCCCTTTGTCGCGTAGAGGCGCGCGACCGCCGCCGCGCTGGACGCATCCGCGCCCAAGCCATAGACGGTTTCGGTGGGAAAAGCGACGAGGCCGCCAGCGCGGAGAATTTCCGCGGCCCTGCGGATCTCAGGGTTCACACGCAATTATCACAACTTCAGCGGCGCCGTCTTTAACACCACTTCAGTCTGCTTCGTCCGGAATGCAGAAAGCTTGTTCTGCAATTTGGCATCGGAAAGCGCAAGCATGGCAACGGCGAATTCTTCCAGCACTTTCGCCGCCGCTTTCGTGGTTTCCCAGTCGGAGATTGATCCCATCACGATGCCGACCACGGGCTTCATGCGATGTTCTTTCCGGTGAGCCTGGCGAGCGCCTCGCGGTACTTGGCCGAGGTGCGCGCGATCACGTCGGCGGGCAGCCTGGGGGCCGGCGGCGTCTTGTCCCAATCCAGCGTCTCGAGATAATCGCGCACGAACTGCTTGTCGTAGGACGGCGGCGAGGTGCCGGCCTGATACTGGTCCACCGGCCAGAAGCGCGACGAATCGGCCGTCAGGATCTCGTCGATCAACACCACCTGGTTCTTGTCATCCAGGCCGAATTCGAACTTGGTATCGGCGATGATGATGCCCTTGGTGGCGGCGAACCCGGCGGCCTCCGTGTAGAGCCGGATGCTGATCTGCTTTACTTTCGCGCCGACATCCTTGCCGACGATCTCGCACATGCGCTCGAAGGAGATGTTCTCGTCGTGGCCGCTCTCGGCCTTGGTCGCCGGCGTGAAAATGGGCTCTGGCAGCTTCTGCGCCTGCTGCAACCCCTTTCCGAGCGGGATGCCGCAGACGGCCCCGGTCTTCTGGTAGTCCTTCCAGCCCGAACCAATGAGGTAGCCGCGCACCACCGCCTCGACCGGCAGCGGCTTGAGTTTCTTCACCACGATGGCGCGCCCGCGCACTTGCGCCTTCTCCTCTTCGCCCTTCACCACGCTTTCCGGATCGATGCCGGTGAGGTGATTCGGCGCCACGTGGCCGAGCTTCGCGAACCAGAAATTCGCCAGCTCGGTAAGTACGCGTCCCTTGTCGGGAATCGGATCCGGCAGCACCACGTCGAACGCCGACAGCCGGTCGGTGACGACGATCATCATCTTGTCGCTGTCCACCGCGTAGATGTCCCGCACTTTGCCGCGTCCTATCCTGGACAGGCTTTGTATATGGGAGTCGAACAAAACCATCACGCCGCCGGCTTCTCCAGTTCCGCCTTCCACTTGCC
>CAMDRF010000013.1 GCA_945906765.1 Nitrosovibrio sp. Nv4
CCCTGCGCTACCGGCGCGCGCTGCTGGAAGGCGTCAAGGCTCTGAAAACCCGGCCGCTCACCACGCGCACCGCGGAGTCGGTCTGCACGCACATCAAGGGCATCGACATGAGCGTGCGCAAAGTGCCCGGCACCGCGCTCGCCAAAGGCACCACGGGTGAGGTCATCTACACCCCGCCCGAGGGCGAGGCGCGCATCCGCGATCTGCTCGCCAACTGGGAGCGCTTCCTGCATGACGAAGAAACGCTCGATCCTTTGATCCGCATGGCAGCGGCGCATTACCAGTTCGAGGCGATTCACCCCTTCACCGACGGCAACGGCCGTACCGGCCGTGTCCTGAACAGCCTGTTCCTCGTCGAAACAGGGTTGCTCACACTGCCGATCCTCTATCTCAGCCGCTACATCATCAACAACAAGGCGGACTACTACCGCTTGCTCCTCGCGGTCACGCGCGAGGGCGCCTGGGAAGCGTGGCTGCTCTACATGCTCCGCGGTGTCGAAGAAACGGCGACCTGGACCACCGCCAAGATCGCCGCCGTCCGCAAGCTTTCGAACGAGACGGCGGATTTTGTGCGGATCAGACTACCCAAGATCTACAGCCGCGAACTGGTCGATGTGATCTTCGAGCAACCGTACTGCCGGATTGCAAACCTCGTCGAAGCCAAGATCGCGGAGCGCCAGGCCGCTTCTCGGTACTTGAAGGCACTCGTCGGGATTGGCGTCCTGCGCGAACAGACATTCGGTAAGGAAAAGCTCTTCGTTCACCCGAAATTGATGAGCCTGCTGACCCGGGACAGCAACACGTTTACCCAATATCGCTGACGAGGTCCGGCGGCAAGTCAAAAAAGCAGCTGCGTCAGGAAGCGCCGGGGCATTACGGCGCCGATGCCCGCGCCTGCCAGGCCGAGCAGGGTGCCGACCATGAAGCCCTTGTGCGCCCGCACGTTGCCTCGGCGGATGAACCAGATGGCGCAGGCAAGCGAGATCAGCACCCAGACCGAAAGCAGGTGAATCACGGAGAAACCCCCGCCCTTGCGCAGTTCCATGATCCAGAAGGACGACACGGCGACCACCACCATCGCCAGCACCCAGATCCATCCCAGCGTCTTGTGAATGCGGGCGCCCTTCGTCATGAGCAGTTGCGTGACGCCGATGGTCACCGCCGGCAGGACGGCGGCAAGGTGTATTGCGCTGGGCAACGTAAGTTCCTGAACCATGGCTCATGCCGTGAGCGCGCGCAACAGGTGCGTCCAGAACATGATCAGCACCACGTTGCTCACCGCGAACGCGACCATCGGAAACAGAATGCTCGTCTTATCCATTCTGACTTAATGTTGACAGAACACACAATACTCTAGTAGCATAAGTAGACAATGTCAACATTTAGGCGCAAGAAACGCAGCTACCATCATGGCGATCTGCAGGCGGCCCTGATCCGTACTGCCGGAAAAATGCTAGAGAAAGAAGGCGTTGAAGCACTCAAGCTGCGCGAAGTGGCACGCCGCGCCGGGGTCTCGCACAACGCGCCTTATCGGCACTTTGCGGAGCGCGAGGCACTCCTCGCGGCGCTGGCGGCGGAGGGCTTCGAATGGTTGGGCGCGGCGCAGCGCAAGGCGGCCGAGGCGGGCGGCCTGCGTGGCATGGGCGAGGCCTATGTCCATTTCGCCCTCACGCAGCCGCAGCGCTTCCGGCTGATGTTCGGCGGCCAGATCTCGATCGCGAAGCACCCGCAGTTGCGGGAAGTGGCGACGAAGACCTTTGAAGCTCTTGCGGGGGCGTTATGCGCGAGAGTGCCTGAGGCGCAGGGCGCGGGGGACTCTTCAATCGCGGCGTGGGCGCTGGTCCATGGACTGGCGCAGTTGCTGCTCGGCGGGCGGATCTCCAGCGTGGCAAAGCGGGGCCGGGACGATGCGACGTTCGTGCGCGAAGTGCTGGCGTCGGTGCGCTTCGTCGCGCGGGCCCCGGTTGCCTGAGTTAGTCAGGTATCGTAATATCTGGTCAACTAGGAAAAGAAAGCTTGCAGACCATGCAAATCAACATCTATCAAGCCAAGGCCAAACTCTCCGCGCTTCTCGACCGCGCGCTCGCCGGTGAGACGGTCGTCATCGCGCGAGCCGGAAAGCCCTTGGCGTGCTTGACGCCGGTGGCGACGGGCGCAAGCGCCACCAAGAGCGGCGTAAGGTTGGGGGGCCTTGCCAAGGCGCGGCTGCGCATCGCACGGGACTTTCACGCGCCCATGCGCGACGATGATTTGCTCGCGCCGTGAATCTGTTGCTTGATACGCATTGCCTGATCTGGGCGCTTACCGATGCACCTCAACTCGGCCAGACGGCGCGGCGCGCGATCGCGGCCGCCGCCAGCGTATGGTTTTCCGAAGCATCGATCTGGGAACTTGGGCTCAAGTGGCGCAAAGGCAAGATCGCTCTGCAACCGCGACGCATCGTCGAACAAGCGCTCCGCGACCGGTTTCGTCCGCTGCCGATCACGCTCGAGGCCATCTTGCTATCGAGTGAGTTGCGCCATAAGCATGGCGACCCTTTCGATCGCCTGCTCTACGCCCAGGCGCGGGAAAACGACTGCCGCTTGCTCACCATCGATCGAACGCTGGCGGAATTGGGCGCCAGAGTGCTGAGGCCGAAATAGCACCCTTCTAATTATTCACGGCCCTTCAGCCGGCGTAGGCCGCGAACGCGGCGGCGCATGACGCATCGTCGCCACGCTCGCCGCGCGCCGCATGGCAGCGCAGCAGGAGGAACACCGGTCTGCCGGCGTCGCGGATCTGGTCCGCGTATTTTTTCCAGAGATCCATTGCGCGCGCCGGATCACCCGCGGCAATGTGGCCGGCCATGCCCGCCATCAGCAGGTATTCGCGCGAGCCGACCGCCGCGAACAGCATGATCCAGCGGCGCTGGAAATCGCGCAGCGTGGCGAAACAGGACGCGCCGGAGAAGCGCTCCCACACGGCCTGCGCTTCGGCGGGGGCGAGATAGGGATTCACCGTGCGCGCGACATTGATCAGCGGCAGCGTCATTCCGGCGCAGAACGTCGCCGGCAGCATGACCAGGGCCGAGACGCCCTGTCCGGCCAGGTTGAAGAAGAAATAACCCGCGTCGGTGCGCGCAAGGCCCTTCATCAAGTACTCCATCAGCTCGAACGTCCGGTCGTACACCGGCAAGGTCGCCAGCGCCAGCAGGCCCATCGCAACCTGCACCCAGCCCAACAGCCGCTCGGGATGGGCGGCGCGATCCACCAGACGGCGCACCGCCAGGCCGCCGAGCGCCAGGCCGAGGATGAACGTCGAGAGCATCAACTCGAAGGAGTGGGTCGAGGCGCCAAGCACCAGCGACAGCATGCGGATCCAGCAGATTTCGTAGATGAACGACGCCAGGCCGGTGAGCAGGGCCACCGTGAGCAGCAGGTTTGCCGACAACGTACCGCTTGTGCCGTGGTCGCCGCGCACCGCTATCGGTGGCGACGCGCTTGCCGGACGCGCCAGCAGGGCGAGGGCTGCGGCCAGCGCGAGATTGATGATTCCTGCCGTGCGCAGCGTGCCCGGCAAACCCACCCAGGCAATCAGCACGAATCCGCTCGCCAGCACGCCGGCCGCGGCGCCCAGGCTGTTAGCGAAATAGAGCATGGCGATTGCTTCGCCCGGGGCGCGGCGCCATGGCGGCGCTTATATCATGCTGCACGCATGAACGTCCCCGCCCGCCTCGGTGCCTACTATTTCGTCTATTTCACCTACGTGGGCGCTTTCGTGCCGTACTTTTCGCTCTGGCTCGCGGCGCAGGGTTACGGCGCCGCGCAGATCGCGCTGGTGCTGGCGATGCCGCAGATCGCGCGCGTGTTCGCGCCCGCGCTGTGGGGCTGGCTCGCGGACCACACCGGGCGCCAGCGCGAAGTCGTAATCCTGTCCGCGTTCGCGGTGGCGGCCGGTTTCGCGGCGCTCTTTGTCGTGCGTGGTGCCGTGCCTATGGCACTGGCCCTGTTTCTGATGAGTGCATTGTCGGCCGGCGCGATGCCGCTGGTGGAGGCGACCACCCTCGCCAACCTGCGTGGACGCAGCGGAAACTACGGGCCGATCCGGATGTGGGGATCAATCGGTTTCATTTTCGCGGTGCTCGGCACAGGTGCCTGGCTGGACCGCGCGGGCGTCGGCCAGGTGCTGCCCATCGTGTTCGGCCTGGCCCTGCTGGTCTGCGTGGCGGCGTTCGGCATCCCGGCCGGCGCACGGCACCAGGCCGAGCCCGGGGGAGAGAGGATTCTCTCGGTCTTTTGGCGCGTCGACGTCCTCGCGCTGTTTGCCGCCGGCATGTGCATGTCCGTCGCGCACGGTACGATGTACGTGTTTTATTCGATCTATCTCGAGGCTGCGGGCTACTCGAAATCCGTCATCGGCGCCCTCTGGACGCTCGGGGTGGTCGCGGAGGTGGTCGTGTTCCTCCGTTTGCCGCAGTTGATGCAGCGTTTTTCGCTGCGCGTGCTGCTGATCGCAAGCTTCGGCTGCGCCGTGGTGCGCTTTCTCGCCATTGGCTGGGGCGTGGAGTGGATTGCCTTGCTCGCGGCGGCCCAGCTGCTGCACGCCGCGACCTTCGGCGCCTATCACGCTGCTTCGATCGCGGCGGTGCACCGCCTGTTCCCGGGCCGCATCGCCGGCCGCGGCCAGACGCTTTTTTCGAGCCTGTCGTACGGCCTCGGCGGCGCGATCGGGACCCTGCTCGCGGGCTGGTCATGGGTGGCGCTCGGCGCGTCATCCAGTTTCGCGCTCAGCGCGTTATTCGGGGCAAGTGGCGCAATGCTCGTCGCATGGAAGGTACGCGTGTAGGCTTATGCATATGCTGAAGAAAATTCTCGTTGCTTTGCTGGTTTCGCTCGCTGGCTGCCAGAGCGTCAACACGACCCAGCCCGGCGCCGTGGGCGTGGAGCGCAAGCAGAACATGCTCGTCTCCTCCGATTCGGTGAATCGCAGCGCCGCCAAGGCCTACGCTCAGGTGCTGGCGGAAGCGCGGAAGAAGGGGCAACTGAATCGCGACGCGGCGCAGTTGCAGCGCGTGCGCGCGATCGCGGGCCGCCTGATTCCGCAGACGGGCGCGTTCCGCGCGGACGCACCGGGATGGAGCTGGGAAGTGAACGTCATCACCTCGAAAGACGTGAACGCCTGGTGCATGCCCGGTGGCAAGATCGCCTTCTATACCGGGCTGATCGAGCGGCTGCAGGCGACGGACGAGGAAATCGCGGCGGTGATGGGACACGAAATCGCCCACGCGCTGCGCGAGCACGGCCGCGAGCGCGCATCGCAGGCGATGGCGCAGGGCATCGGCATCTCGGTGGTCGGCGCGTTGCTGCGCTTGCCCGGGGGTGCGCGGGACCTGACGCAGACGGTGCTCGATCTGACCTTCAATCTGCCGAACTCGCGCACCGATGAAATGGAAGCGGACCGTATCGGCGTCGAGCTCGCGGCACGCGGCGGTTTCGATCCGCGCGCCGCGGTGACGCTGTGGGAAAAAATGTCGAAGACCGGCGGCTCGCAGCCCCCGCAGTTCCTCTCCACCCACCCCTCGCACGCGAGCAGGATCAGCGATCTCAGGGGCAACGCCGAGAAGGTCATGCCCCTGTACGAGGCTGCACGCGCAAAACGCTGATTTGCTGTGGGATAATCCTATTTTTAAGCGACGTAAAAGATGATGCAACGCACGCTCTACGACAAACTCTGGGACAGCCACGTGGTGCGCGCGGAGGCCGACGGCACCGCGCTGCTCTACATTGACCGGCACCTGGTGCACGAGGTCACAAGCCCGCAGGCGTTTGAAGGCCTGAAGCTCGCCGGGCGCAAGCCCTGGCGCATCGGTTCGGTGGTCGCGACCGCCGACCACAACACGCCCACCACCGGCTGGGAACGCGGCATCGCCGGCATCGAGGATCCGATATCGCGCCTGCAGGTCGAAACTCTGACCGCCAACATCAAGGAGTACGGCGCCAAGGTCTACTTTCCGTTCCTCGACAAGCGCCAGGGCATCGTGCACGTGATCGGGCCGGAGCAGGGCGCGACGCTGCCGGGGATGACCGTGGTGTGCGGCGATTCACACACCAGCACGCACGGCGCCTTCGGCTGCCTCGCTCACGGCATCGGCACCTCCGAAGTCGAGCACGTGCTGGCGACGCAGTGCCTGGTGACGAAGAAGATGAAGAACATGCGCGTCACCGTGGAGGGCGAGTTGGGACGCGGCGTGACGGCGAAGGATGTGGCGCTCGCCATCATCGGCCGCATCGGCGCCGCGGGCGGCAGCGGCAGCGCCATCGAGTTTGACGGCAGCGCGATTCGCGCGCTGTCCATGGAAGGCCGCATGACGGTATGCAACATGGCGATCGAGGCCGGCGCGCGCGCCGGCATGGTGGCGGTGGACGACACCACGATCCAATACCTGAAGGGCCGCACGTTTTCGCCGACCGGGCCGGAGTGGGACCAGGCGGTGGCAACCTGGAAGATGCTGACCGGCGATCCGGACGCGAAGTTCGACCGCGAAGTGAAGTTCGACGCGCGCGAGATCGCGCCGCAGGTCACCTGGGGCACCTCGCCCGAGATGGTGGTGCCGGTCGAGGGACAGGTGCCCGACCCGGACAAGGAGCAGGACCCGATTAAGCGCGAAGGCATGGAACGCGCGCTCGTCTACATGGGCCTGAAGCCCCGCACTGCGATGCAGGACATCATGCTCGACAAGGTGTTCATCGGTTCGTGCACCAACTCCCGCATCGAGGATCTGCGCGCCGCGGCGGCGGTGGCGAAGGGCAGGAAAGTGGCTGCGAGCATCAAGGTGGCGATGGTGGTGCCGGGCTCGGGCCTCGTCAAAGCGCAGGCCGAGAAGGAAGGCCTGGACAAGGTGTTCCGCGAATCGGGCTTCGAGTGGCGCGAACCGGGCTGCTCGATGTGCCTGGCGATGAACGCAGACCGGCTGGAGCCGGGCGAGCGCTGCGCCTCCACCTCGAACCGCAATTTCGAAGGCCGGCAGGGCGCGGGCGGCCGCACGCACCTGGTGAGTCCGGCGATGGCGGCGGCGGCGGCGATCGCCGGACACTTCGTCGACGTTCGTTCCTGGCGCTGATCATGGAAAAATTCACCGTGCTGAACGGGCTGGTGGCGCCGCTGGACCGCGCCAATGTCGATACCGACGCCGTCATCCCGAAACAATTCCTGAAATCCATCAAGCGCGGCGGCTACGGCCCGAACCTGTTCGACGCCTGGCGCTACCTGGACATCGGCCAGCCCGGGATGGACAACTCGAAGCGCCCGCTGAACCCGGATTTTGTCCTCAACCAGCCGCGCTACAAGGGGGCCGAGATCCTGCTCGCGCGTAAGAATTTCGGCTGCGGCAGCTCGCGCGAGCATGCGCCCTGGGCCTTGCAGCAATACGGCTTCAAGTGCGTCATCGCGCCATCCTTCGGCGACATCTTCTTTAACAACAGCTTCAAGAACGGCTTCCTGCCGGTGGTGCTCTCCGAAGCCGAAGTGGACAGCTTGTTCTACGACTGCGCGCTGCCCGGATTCCGCCTGGTCGTCGACCTCGAGCGGCAGACGGTTTCGACCACCGACGGCTCGAAGTCGTACAAATTCGAAGTGGACCTCTCGCGCCGCCATTCGCTGCTCAACGGCCTGGACGAGATCGGTCTGACGCTGCGCCATGGCGACGAAATCCGCGCCTTCGAAGCACGCCGGCGCGACCAGTTTCCCTGGCTTTTCCACTGACTTTTCCTTCGCAACGCTGATGAAAATCGCAGTCCTGCCGGGCGATGGCATCGGCAAGGAAATCGTTGCTGAAACCATCGGCGTGCTCGCGCGCCTGGAGCTGAAGTTCGAGTTCGAGGAAGCCCCGGTCGGCGGCGCCGGCTACGAAGCGTCGGGCCATCCGCTGCCGGAGAAGACCCTCGCGCTGGCGAAACAGGCCGATGCGATCCTTTTCGGCGCCGTCGGCGACCCACGCTACGACGCGCTTGAATCCGCGAAGCGCCCGGAGCAGGCGATTCTCGGCTTGAGGAAAGCGCTCGCGCTGTTTGCCAATCTGCGGCCGGCGCGGGTCTACGAGGAGCTGGCCGCTGCGTCCACGCTGCGGCCCGAGATCGTCGCCGGCCTGGACATCCTCATCGTGCGCGAACTGACCGGCGATATCTATTTCGGCGAGCCCAAAGGCATTCGTCCACATGCCTCCGGCGGGCGCGAAGGTTTCGACACGATGCGTTACAGCGAGGCGGAGATACGCAGGATCGCCGGGGTCGGCTTTGAGGCCGCACGCAAGCGAGGCAAGAAGGTGTGTTCCGTGGACAAGGCCAACGTGCTGGAAACGTCCAGGCTGTGGCGCGAAGTGATGACTGCGGAAGGGGAAAAAAACCCGGACATCGAGCTCTCGCACATGTACGTGGACAACTGCGCCATGCAACTGGTGCGCAATCCCAAGCAGTTCGATGTGATCGTGACCGGCAACCTGTTCGGCGACATCCTTTCCGACGAAGCCTCGATGCTTACCGGTTCGATCGGCATGCTGCCTTCGGCGTCGCTCGATGCGAACAACAAGGGCCTCTACGAGCCGATCCACGGCTCGGCGCCCGACATCGCCGGCAAGGGCGTGGCGAATCCGCTCGCGACGATCCTGTCTGCGGCGCTGATGCTGCGCTATTCGCTGCACCAGGGCGCCGCCGCGGAGCGCCTGGAGCGCGCGGTGAAGCTGACGTTGCGCGACGGTTACCGCACCGCGGACATATATACTGCGGGTACGAGGAAGGTAAGCACCGCTGCGATGGCCGACGCGGTTGCGGAACGGCTGTGAGTTGAGGAAGTGGTCATGTTGAGGATCGGCATCGTCGGTTGGCGCGGCATGGTGGGTTCGGTACTCGTGCAGAGGATGCGCGAGGAGAAGGACTTCGACCATGTCGAGCCCGTGTTCTTCTCCACCTCTCAGGCGGGCGGCAAGGCCCCCGACATCGGCAAGGATGCGGCGCCGGTCGAGAACGCGATGGACATCGAGGCGCTGCGCAAGCTGCCGGTGATTATTTCCTGCCAGGGCGGCGACTACACCAGCGACATTCATCCGAAACTGCGCGCGGCCGGATGGCAGGGCTATTGGATCGACGCCGCGAGCGCGCTGCGCATGAAGGACGACGCGGTGATCATCCTCGATCCGGTAAACATGCCGCAGATCAAGGACGGTCTCGCGCGCGGTTCGAAGGACTTCATCGGCGGCAACTGCACGGTGAGCCTGATGCTGATGGGCCTGGCCGGCCTGCTGCAGCACGACCTGGTCGAGTGGATGACCTGCATGACCTACCAGGCGGCCTCGGGCGGCGGTGCCGCGAGCATGCGTGAGCTGATGCAGCAAATGGACCACCTGGGCGAGGTCGCCAGACCCGCGATCGACGATCCGGCTTCGACGGCGCTGGATATCGACCGCCGGGTCACTGCGGCGCTGCGAAACGGTGCGATGCCCAGGAGTGAGATCGGCTACCCGCTGGCGGCGAACCTGCTGCCCTGGATCGACAAGGACCTTGGCGACGGCCAGAGCCGCGAAGAATGGAAGGCCCAGGCCGAGGGCAACAAAATCCTCGGCCGCAGCGAGCGGCCGATTCCGATTGACGGTATCTGCGTGCGCGTGGGGGCGATGCGCTGCCACAGCCAGGCGCTGACGATCAAACTGAAGAAGGACGTTCCGCTGGGTGAAATCGAAGGCATGCTCGCGGAGGCGCACGATTGGGTAAAGGTCATTCCGAATCGGCGCGAGGAGTCGCTGGCGGAACTGACCCCGGCGGCGGTCACCGGCAGGCTGTCGGTGCCGATCGGACGGTTGCGCAAAATGCCGATGGGCGGGGAGTATCTCGCCGCCTTTACCGTGGGAGATCAGTTGCTTTGGGGCGCGGCGGAGCCGCTGCGGCGGATGGTGCGGATTTTGCTCGATTCCGGCTTGCGCTAGACCTGCGGACAGCGCGGAAAAATTCCTTGCTTTCCAAGGCGCTACCGCATCAAAATCGAGAAGGTATCTCAGGTTGCAGGGCTAACGCCATGATGTTATGGTAGTCAGTCCCAGAAGAACGACTCAGAGTGCGCTCAGTGGGTAAAACAGTCCCCGGTGTTCGTATTGCCTTGGCGGCATTGCTTTTTGCGCCGCTGATGGTCTATTCGGCAGGGCTTGGCAGGCTTGCGGTCAACTCCGCGCTGGGCCAGCCGCTCAACGCCGAAATCGAGATCATCTCGCTGCAGGCCGGCGAAGAAGACTCCCTCACGGCCCGCCTTGCTTCAACCGAGGCGTTCCGCCAGGCCGGCATCGAGCTCAGTTCGGCACTGATGGGCCTGCAGCTTTCGATCGACAAGCGTGGCGGCCGGCCGGTGATCCGGCTCAGCACCCTGCAGCCGATCAATGAACCGTTTCTGGATGTGCTGATCGAATTGCAATGGGCCACCGGCCGCCTGGTGCGTGAATATACTTTCCTGCTCGATCCGCCGGAATATCGGGGCCCGAAACCGGTCGCAGCCGCTCCTGCCGCAGCGCCCGCAGCGGCAGCGAAACCCGCGCCCGCGCCTGTTGCGGTGCCTACACCCGCGGCACCCGCGCCGCGCGCTGAAGCACGTGCCATTCCCGCGGCTGCCGGTGCCCAGCACGAAGTGAAGAAGGGCGACACCCTGGGCGCGATAGCGCGCAGGAACAAGCCCGATGGCGTGACGCTCAATCAGATGCTGATCGCGCTCTACCGCGCCAATCAGGATGCGTTCATCCGCGGCAACGTCAATCTGGTCAGGGCGGGGCGCATCCTGAATTTGCCGGATCGCGAGGCTATCGCCGCGATCAATGCGGCGGAAGCCGAAGCGCCGGCGCCGGCGGAGCAGAAAGACCGGTTGAAACTCTCCAAGGCGGATCCGGCAAAGCCCGGTGCCCCAGTTGCGCGTGCGGCGCGCGAGGACGATCGAGTGGCGCGCGAGCGCGCGCGCGAGCGCGCGCTGAAGGAATCGCAGTCGCGCGTCGACGACCTTGAGAAGAACGTCGCCGACCTGCAGAAGCTGGTCGAGATGAAGAACCAGCAGATGGCGGATCTGGAGAAGAAGGCAGCAGCGAAGCCGGCGGCCGCTCCCGCTCCCGCTCCCGCCCCGGCGCCGGCGTCGGCGGCGAAAGCGCCGGAGGCGCCGAAAGAGGCCCCCAAGGAAGCGCCGAAGGAAGCTCCCAAAGAGGCGCCCAAGGATGCGCCCAAGGAAGCAGCGAAGGATACGGCGGCGAAAAAGCCGGCCGCAGCGCCCAAGGCTGCGCCTGAGAAGAGCTTCATCGAGGATTTCATCGAGGACCCGTACGCGCTCGGTGGTCTCGGCGTGATCGTTGTACTGCTCGGCGGTTACGGTGCCTGGGCCTGGCGCAAGAAGAAGGCATCGCAGTCGCAGTTCCAGGACAGCGTGCTGGGCGCGGCCACGGGTGCCGGCGCGTCTTCCGTATTCGCGCCGGCGTCGCCGCAGGCCCACGATACGCCGCCGCCGCCGCCCGCCGCTGCAGCAGACGCATCGCAGGCCTCGGTCAGCGGGGGTAGCGTAGCTCCGGCTGAGAGCGACGAGGTCGATCCTATCGCCGAGGCGGATGTCTCCATGGCGTACGGCCGCGACGCGCAGGCTGAAGAAATTCTGAAAGAGTCACTCGGCAAGGATCCAAACCGGTCCGCAGTGCACGCGAAGCTGCTGGAAATTTACGCCAGCCGCAAGGACGCGAAGAACTTTGAGCAGTCCGCGCTCAAGCTCAAAGGCCTGACAAACGGCGCCGGCCCGGTCTGGGAAAAGGCGATGGCCTTGGGCAATTCCATTGACCCTGGCAACGGTCTGTATGCCGGCGGTGGGGCAGCCGATGCAGGTCCCGCCGCGTCGGGCGCAGCGGCGCCGACGCTGGATTTCGACCTCGGCGGCGGCGACGACGGCGAGAAGACCATGCTGCTCGCGCCGAGGAAAGCCGCGCCCGCGGCAGCCCCGGATCCCGACGCGACAGTGGCAATGGATTTCGACCTGAACCTTGATTTGGGTAGCAGCACGCCCGAACCGGCGAAGGCGGCCGAGGCGCCGATTGACCTGGGTGGCCTCAGCCTGGATCTCGGCACCCCAGGCGGCGACGGTGGCGGTGGCGGCAATGATGCGAAATGGCAGGAAGTGGCCACCAAGCTCGACCTGGCCAAGGCCTACCAGGAGATGGGCGACAAGGATGGCGCGCGGGAGCTGCTGAACGAGGTGGTGAAGGAAGGCGACGCCGCGCAACAGGGCCAGGCACAGCAGATGCTGTCCAGCCTGGGTTAGCCGCGGCGGATATCGGCAGACTAGGAGAACAGGGGAACCCAAGTTTCCCCGTTACCCTCTCCTAGCCGCGGCGCGCAAGCGACCGCGGCTTTTCATTATGACGACTAGAATCGCACTGGGCATCGAATACGACGGCAGCCGCTTCCTCGGCTGGCAAACGCAGCCTGGGGGCGGCACGGTGCAGGACGCCCTTGAGATGGCGCTTTCCGGCATTGCGGATGCGCCGGTACGCGTGACCTGTGCCGGCCGCACCGATCGCGGCGTGCACGCGCGTGCGCAAGTGGTCCATTTCGACACCGGCGCGGAGCGTCCGGACTCGGCCTGGGTCCGGGGAGTGAACGCGATGCTGCCCGGGGCGATGGCGGTGCTGTGGTCGCAGCGCGTGGCGCCGGAGTTCCATGCGCGCTATTCAGCGCGCTCCCGCTCCTACCGTTACGTACTCGTGAACAGGCCGGTACGCCCGGCGCTTGCGGCTCGCTACGCGGGCTGGCACCATGCGCCGCTCGAATTGGAGGCGATGAGGCAGGCCGCGTCGCACCTGCTCGGAGAGCACGATTTCTCGGCGTTCCGCGCGGCGGAATGTCAGGCCAAGAGTCCGCTGCGAACGCTGCACGCGATCAGCATGGAACGCGAGGGCGAGTGCATCGAATTCCGCATGCGCGCAAATGCCTGGCTGCAGCACATGGCGCGCAACATCGTCGGCACGCTGGTGTACGTCGGCAAGGGCAAGCATCCGCCGCAATGGGCGAAGAAAGTTCTTGAATCGCGCGATCGGGCGCTTGCCGCGCCTACATTCGGGTCCGAGGGCCTGTACCTGGACGCCGTGGAATACGAACCGCACTGGAACATTCCCACCGCTGAAATCGGAAAAACGGCGATGCCGGTCGAGTTGTGAGAACCCGCGTAAAAATCTGCGGCATTACCCGGAGCGAGGACGCGCAGGCCGCGGCGCGCGCCGGCGCCGACGCCATCGGCCTGGTGTTTTATCCGCCGAGCCCGCGCTGCCTGAGCCTGGAATGGGCGCGGCAGCTGGCAAGCGAGGCGCCCCCGTTCGTCACCACGGTCGCGTTGTTCGTCAATCCCGCCGCGGCGGAGGTGTACACGGTTCTCGAACGCGTGCGGCCGGCGATGCTGCAGTTCCACGGTGAAGAAGACCCGGTGTTCTGCGCGCAGTTCGGCGTGCCCTACATCAAGGCCTGCCGCGTGAAGCCCGGGGTCGATTTGCTAGAATACCTGTATCCATTTTCCGGTGCGGCGGGGTGGTTGCTCGACAGCCATGTCGAGGAATACGGCGGTGTCGGCGAGAGCTTCGACTGGTCTCTGGTTCCCGACGAGCGCATCAGGCCGCTGGTACTGTCTGGCGGTCTTGCGATGGGCAATGTAGCGTCGGCGGTCCGGCGCGTGCGTCCCTGGGCAGTGGACGTGTCGAGCGGCGTCGAATCCGCCAAGGGCATCAAGGATGCGGCCAGAATTGCCGCTTTCATCACCGAGGTCAGAAATGCAGATGTATGACTTGCCCGACTCGCGCGGGCATTTTGGACCCTACGGCGGCACTTTCGTCGCTGAAACTCTCAGCCATGCGCTGGATGAGCTGCGTGCCGCCTACGAGCGCTGCCGCAAGGATGCCGCGTTCATGGCCGAGTTTCATGACGAACTGAAACACTATGTCGGCCGTCCAAGCCCGATCTACCACGCCAGGCGCTGGTCGGAGCTGCTCGGCGGCGCGCAGATCTACTTGAAGCGCGAGGACCTGAACCACACCGGCGCGCACAAGATCAACAACACCATCGGCCAGGCGCTGCTTGCGCGCCATATGGGCAAGCAGCGCGTGATCGCGGAAACCGGCGCCGGCATGCACGGCGTCGCGTCGGCGACGGTGGCGGCGCGATTCGGCATGCAGTGCATCGTGTACATGGGTTCGGCAGATATCAAGCGCCAGGCGCAGAATGTCTACCGCATGAAGCTGCTCGGCGCCGAGGTGGTGCCGGTCGAGTCGGGCTCCAGGACGCTCAAGGATGCGCTGAACGAAGCGATGCGCGATTGGGTGACGAACGTCGAGGACACGTACTACATCATCGGTACCGTCGCCGGACCGCACCCTTATCCGATGATGGTGCGCGATTTCCAGTCGGTGATTGGCGAAGAGTGCAAGCTGCAGATGCCGGAGCTCACCGGGCGGCAACCCGACGCGGTTATCGCCTGCGTCGGTGGTGGTTCGAACGCGATGGGAATTTTCTACCCCTACATTGGCGACCCGAAGGTCCGCCTGATTGGCGTCGAGGCGGCGGGCGAAGGCCTGGCAACGGGCAAGCACGCGGCCTCCCTCAGCGCGGGTACGCCAGGCGTGTTACATGGCAATCGGACCTATCTCCTGCAGGATGCCAACGGCCAGATCACGGAAACGCATTCGGTGTCCGCTGGCCTGGATTATCCCGGCGTCGGCCCCGAGCATGCCTGGCTGAAGGATCTCGGCCGCGCCGAATACGTGTCGGTGACCGATGACGAGGCGCTGGCGGCATTCAACGGCCTGTGCCGCCTCGAAGGCATCATTCCCGCGCTCGAGTCCGCGCACGCGGTGGCGCATGCAGCGCGAATCGCGCCTTCCATGCCGAAGGACAAGGCGTTGCTGGTGAATCTTTCGGGCCGGGGCGACAAGGACATGCAGACGGTCGCCGACAGGATGGGAATCAAGCTCTGATGTCGCGCATCGCCGGGCGCTTCGCCACATTGAAGGCCGCCGGGCGCAAGGCGCTGATTCCCTATATCACCGCGGGTGATCCTTTGCCCGCGAGCACCGTGCCGCTGCTGCACGCGCTGGTGGAAGCCGGCGCCGACATTCTCGAGATCGGCGTCCCGTTTTCAGATCCGATGGCCGACGGACCGGCGATCCAGCGATCCTCGGAGCGCGCGCTGAAGAATGGAATTGGTCTTTCGGACGTATTGAATCTTGTAATTGATTTCAGGAAAAAAGATTCCACGACCCCGGTCGTATTGATGGGCTACGCCAACCCGATCGAGGCGATGGGCGTGGAGAAATTTGTCGCCGCCGCGCAGGCCGCGGGTATCGACGGCGTGATCGTGGTCGATTACCCCCCGGAGGAGTGCGCGCCGTTCGTCGAGCGATGCAGGAAAAGCGGCATTGACGTCATCTTCCTGCTGGCGCCGACCTCCACGGACGAGCGCATCCGGTCGGTGGCGCTTGCCGGCAGCGGTTATCTTTATTACGTCTCCCTTAAGGGCGTGACAGGCGTGAAGAACGTGGACGCCGGGGAGGTCGCGGCGCACCTGCCGAAGCTCCGGGCAGCCTCGACGCTGCCGATCGCGGTGGGATTCGGCATCAAGGATGCGGACTCCGCGCGCGCTATCGCGAAGTCCGCGGACGCCGTGATCATCGGCAGCCGCATCGTGCAGGAAATAGAGAGCGCTGGCGCGGAGCATGCAGTCGCGCGAGTCAAGGCGCTGATCGCTCCGATCCGCAAGGCGCTTGACGCATGAATGCGTTCGTGGGACACGCATGAGCTGGCTGCAAAAACTCCTGCCACCGAAGATCCAGCGCGTCAGCGGCCCGCGCAAACAGGTTCCGGAAGGCCTGTGGACGAAGTGCCCGGCCTGCAACGCGGTGCTCTACAGCACCGACCTGGAAAAGAACCTGAACGTCTGCCCCAAGTGCGGCGACCACCAGCGCATAGGCGCGCGCGCGCGCCTCGACGGCCTGCTCGATCCCGAGGGCCGCTTCGAGATCGGGGCCGAAGTCGTGCCGGTGGACAGTTTGAAATTCAAGGATTCGAGGAAGTACGCGGAACGGCTGGAGGAAGCGCAGGCCTCGACCGGCGAGACCGACGCGCTGATCGTGCTGCAGGGTTCGATCAAATCGCTGGGCGTCGTCTGCGCCGCGTTCGAATTCGACTTTATGGGCGGCTCCATGGGTTCGGTGGTCGGAGAGCGCTTCGTGCGCGGCGTGCGGGTCGCGATCGAGCAGAAACTGCCCTACGTCTGCTTCACCTCGACCGGCGGCGCGCGCATGCAGGAAGGCCTGCTGTCGCTCACCCAGATGGCCAAGACGACGGCCTCGCTTACCGAATTGGCCCAGCGCAGGCTGCCGTTCATCACCGTGCTGACCGATCCGACCATGGGCGGGGTCTCGGCCAGCTTCGCGATGCTCGGCGATATCGTCATCGCCGAGCCCAAGGCGCTGATCGGCTTTGCCGGGCCGCGGGTCATCGAACAGACGGTGCGGCAGAAGCTGCCGGAGGGTTTCCAGCGCGCCGAGTTCCTGCTGGAAAAGGGCGCGATCGACATGATCGTGGACCGCAGGCAGATGCGCGACCGGCTGCACACGCTGCTCGCGCTGCTGCTGAGAAGGCCTTCCGACAATTCCTCGTGACCAGCTGGTCACTCCAGCACCCGTGAACGGCCGGTCGCTTGCCGCCTGGCTCGAGTACATCGAGAGGCAGCACCCGCAGGCGATTGCCCTGGGGTTGGATCGTGTGCGTGAAGTTCTTTCAGCACTGAAGATAAAAATATCCTGTCCTGTCCTGACCGTTGGAGGGACCAACGGCAAGGGGTCGACCTGCGCCATGCTGGAAGCGATCCTGGGTTCTGCGGGCTATCGCACCGGCCTTTACACCTCGCCGCACCTGCTGCGCTACAACGAGCGCGTGCGCGTCGCCGGTCGCGAAGCGGACGAAAGCGCCCTTTGCGAGGCGTTCGCCGCGGTCGAGCGCGTGCGCGGCAGCGTACCGCTTACCTATTTCGAGTTTGGAACCCTCGCGGCTTTTTTTCTTTTTGCCAGGGAAAAACCTGAAGCCCTGATCCTCGAAGTCGGTCTGGGAGGGCGGCTCGATGCGGTCAATGTGCTCGATGCCGACTGCGCGGTGCTCACCAGCGTGGGCATCGACCACGTGGAGTTCCTCGGCGACTCGCGGGAGGCGATTGGCCGGGAGAAAGCGGGCATTTTCCGCGCCGGCCGGCCCGCCGTGATCGCCGACCCAAGGCCGCCCGAGAGCGTGCTGGCGGGAATCCAGCGTGTCGGTGCGCTGCCCATCTTGCTGGGCCGCGACTTCGGCTATGCGAATCAGGGCACGCAATGGTCATACTGGGGGCCGGCCGGCAAGCGTCCCGGCCTTGCGCATCCGGCCTTGCGCGGCGGCGTGCAGCTGCGCAATGCCAGTGCGGCGATCGCGGTGCTGGATGCGCTGCGGCAGCGCCTGCCCATCGCGGCGAAAGACGTGCGCCGCGCCCTTGCCGAAGTCAATTTGCCGGGACGTTTCCAGGTGCTCCCGGGGCGTCCTCAGGTGGTGCTGGACGTAGCCCACAACCCCGAAGCGGCCGCGGTGCTGGCGGCCAATCTCGGCGATAGCGGCTTCTCGCCGGAGACGATCGCCGTTTTCGGCATGCTCCGCGACAAGGATATCGCCGGCGTCATGCGTGCGGTCGCGCCGCGGATCACGCGCTGGCATCTGGCGACTCTGCCGGGGCCGAGAGGGGCGGACGCTCGTCTTCTTTCCAGTATTTTTCTTGAATTGAAGATCCAGGCGCCTGCTGTTGAACACGATAGCGTGGCTGAAGCGCTCGCAGCAGCAAAGGCCGAGGCTGCCGAGGATGATAAAATCGTTGTCTTCGGCTCCTTTCTCACGGTTGCCGGTGCCTATGGCTGAAAATCAGGACGTCAATATGCTTAAGCGCCGCGGCCGCCGCCGGTTGGTGGGCGCCATCGCGCTCGTCCTCGTGGCGGTCATCGTGCTGCCGATGGTGTTCGATACCGAGCCGAAGGGCAGCGCACCGCCGCTCAGCGTGCGCATTCCGGGTGAAGACGACAGCGGATTCACGCCGAAGGTCACGCCCAAGTCGCCGGCCCTGCCTGAGCAGAAGGCTGCCGAGAAAGCGGTCGTGAAGGCCGTTGAAAAAGCGCCGGAAGCGGTGCCGGAGAAGGCCGCACCCAGGATAGAGATCTCCGTTGCCAAGGGCTCTGCAAAGCCCGCTGCCAAGTCAGTTGTCGAGCAAAAGCCTGCCGAGGTGGCAATTGCCGTCGAGCAGTTCATGGTGCCCGCCGGCGCTTATGTCGATCCGAGCGGGGTTGTTGAAAAACTGAAGGAAGCGAAAATCCCGCACTACACCGAACCTATCGCCACCAAGCAGGGAACGGTAACGCGCGTGCGCGCCGGCCCCTTTGCCAGCCGCGATGCCGCGGAGAAGGCGCTGCAGCAATTGAAGGGCCTGGGCTTGAAGCCGGGCAACGTCGCCACAAGATCTTGAGATGACCTGGCTCGATTACGCCGTCGCAGGCGTATTCGTTGCGTCCCTCGTCGTCGGCGCATGGCGCGGCCTGGTGCGCGAGGTCCTGTCGATCCTCGGCTGGGTGATCGCATTCCTCGCGGCGAATCTTCTCGCGGGGCCCCTGGGACCGGAAATGCCGCAAGCCATTCCGAGCCCGGAACTGCGGGTTGCCGCCGCGTACGTGGTGGTTTTTGTGGGCGCGCTGATTGTCACCGCGCTGTTGGGGTTGCTGCTGTCCAGGATTGTGAAAGCGGCGGGCCTGGGCGGCGTGGACCGGATGCTTGGCGCGCTCTTTGGCGCCGCGCGAGGACTGCTGATCGTGCTGGTGGCGGCCTTGCTGGCGGGGTTGACCAGCGCGCCGCGGCAGGCGTTCTGGCGCGATTCGGCCAGCGGCCCGATGCTGGTGCAGGCGGCACAGGCATTGAAACCGCTTCTTCCGCAAACGTTTGCGGAGCGCTTGCGTTATGATTAGTTCTTAGCGCTAGGAGCATTCTCCGATGTGCGGAATTCTGGGCATTGTCGCTCGCTCACCCGTCAATCAGCTCCTCTACGACGGGCTGCTGCTCCTGCAACACCGCGGCCAGGACGCGGCGGGAATCGTCACCAGCGAGCACAACTCCTTCCACATGCAGAAGGGCACCGGCATGGTGCGGGACGTGTTTCGCACCCGCAGCATGCGTTCCCTGCCGGGCAATATCGGCATCGCGCATTGCCGTTATCCGACTGCCGGCTCGGCATCCAATTCGGCTGAAGCGCAGCCTTTCTACGTCAATTCCCCGTTCGGCATCGTGCTCGGCCACAACGGCAACCTGACCAACTCCGACAAGCTGAAGGAGGAGATGTTCCGGCAGGACCTGAGGCACATCAACACCAATTCGGATTCCGAAGTACTGCTCAACGTACTGGCGCACGAATTGGAGAAGACTTCGGTAAAGCTGCGGCTCGATCCGCAGACAATCTTCTCCGCGGTGTCGAACGTGCACCGCCGGCTGCGCGGCGCGTACGCGGCCATCGCCATGATTGCAGGGCACGGCGTGCTCGCGTTCCGCGATCCCTACGGCATTCGCCCCGCCGTCATCGGTTACAACGAGACGCCCCGAGGCATCGAGTACATGGTGTCCTCGGAATCGGTCGCCGTGGAGGCCCTCGGCTTCCGCCTGTTGCGCGACATCGCGCCCGGCGAGGCCGTATTCATTGACGAGGACGGCAATTTCTTCAACCAGCAGTGCGCCGACAAGACCGGGCTCAACCCCTGCATCTTCGAGTACGTCTACCTGGCGCGGCCCGATTCCCTGATCGACGGCGCGTCGGTTTACGAGGCGCGCCTGCACATGGGCGAAAAGCTGGCCGAGAAAATAAAGCGCCAGTACCAGCACCTCCAGATCGATGTCGTGATCCCGATCCCGGATTCGAGCCGTCCCTCGGCGTTGCAGCTTGCCGCGGGCCTGGGCGTGCCCTACCGCGAAGGTTTTGTGAAGAACCGTTACATCGGCCGCACCTTCATCATGCCGGGGCAGGCGGTGCGCTCGCGTTCGGTGCGCCAGAAATTGAATGTGATCGGGGTGGAGTTTAAGGGCAAGAACGTGCTGCTGGTGGACGATTCCATCGTGCGCGGCACCACCAGCCGGGAAATCGTCACCATGGCGCGCGAATCCGGCGCGCGCAAGGTGTTCTTCGCCTCCGCCGCTCCGCCGGTGCGCTTTCCAAACGTCTACGGCATCGACATGCCGACCCGGGCGGAACTGATCGCAGCCCACCGCAGCGAGGACGAAGTCGCCGCCGAAATCGGCGCCGATGCGCTCATCTACCAGGATCTCGAGGCGCTCAAGGAAGCGGTCCGCGAGACGAACCCGAGGCTCACCTCTTTCGAGACTTCGTGCTTCGACGGCGTCTACGTGACCGGTGACGTGACCAGCGACTACCTGCACGTCATCGAGACCCGGCGCGACGCGCAGCGCGACACCGAAGACGACGAGGGCGCGCAGCTGGACCTAAACCTCGCGGCGACGGGCTGATTCTTGCTATGATTCCTTCACGCGCCGATTTGAGCCAGCTTGCGGGCGCGCTATAAATTCAGCTAAAGCGTGCCGAACCCCGGTCCGCTTAGTAACTTCTCTTACGTAGAGAACGAAAGGATCGGTTTTTTTATGGCCAAACATAGTCTTTCCACCCAGGGCGTGCGGGCGGGTACGGTCCGCAGCCAGTTCAACGAGCACTCCGAGGCGCTGTTCCTCACCTCGAGCTTCGTGTTCGAGAACGCCGCGCAGGCCGCGGCCCGCTTCACCGGCGGCGACGGCGGCTTCGTCTATTCCCGCTTCACCAACCCCACGGTATCGATGTTCCAGGACCGCCTCGCCGCCCTCGAAGGCGCTGAAGCCTGCGTCGCGACGGCCTCGGGCATGGCCGCGATCCTCGCCACCTCGATGGCGCTGCTCAAGGCGGGCGACCACGTGGTCTGCTCCAACGCAGTGTTCGGCGCCACGGTGCAGTTGTACGTCACCGTCCTTGTGCGCTTCGGCATCGAGACCACCTTCGTTTCGCCCATCAGTGTCGAGGATTGGCAGCGCGCGGTGCGGCCGAACACCAAGCTGTTTTTTCTTGAAACGCCGTCCAATCCTCTGGGCGAGGTTTGCGACATCGCGGCGATCGCGGCTGTGGCGAAGAAGGCAGGCGCATTGCTGGCGGTAGACAACTGCCTGTGCACGCCGGCGCTGCAGCGCCCATTGGAATTTGGCGCCGACCTCGTCATCCATTCCGCGACCAAGTATCTGGACGGGCAGGGCAGGGTCATGGGCGGCGCGGTGCTCGGAGCCAAGGGTCCCGCGATGGACGCCGTGTTCGGCTTCCTGCGCACTGCGGGACCTACGCTTTCAGCGTTCAACGCCTGGGTGATCCTGAAAGGCATGGAAACCCTGGAAATCCGCATGCTCGCGCAGTCCGAGCGCGCGCTCGAACTTGCGCGCTGGCTGGAAAAGCAACCGAAAGTCTCCCGCGTCTACTACCCGGGCCTCGACTCGCACCCGCAGCACGCGCTCGCCATGCGCCAGCAGCGCACCGGCGGCGCACTCGTGTCGTTCGACGTGAAGGGCGGCAAGGAGGCCGCGTGGAAGGTGATCGATTCGACTAAATTGATATCGATTACCGGAAATCTCGGCGACGTGAGGACGACGATCACCCATCCGGCGACGACGACCCATGGCCGGATTACCCCGGAAGCGCGTGCTGCCGCGGGAATCAACGATGGGCTGGTCCGGGTCGCTGTCGGCCTGGAGGCGGTCGAGGACCTTAAGGCGGATCTCGTGCCCGGCCTGGGCTAGGCAGGCGCCGGCTACGCGCCGCCTAGAACGTGTCGCGTCCCGTCCAATGGGTCTCGCGGGGTTGTTAGGTAGCCCTTTCACGGCGGTAACGGGGGTCAGAGTCAATTCTAGGAGCGGATCAGGTGAACTTTCGCGCCAAGGCGCACCGCAGCGCGGGCAAGTTGCCTGTCCGCGGTGCACAGCGTTTCGCGGTTCGAGGCGGCGATGGCAAGGTGGAGAGCATCGAGCGTGGAGAGCGGCGCCGCGCCAGAGCGCAGCAGCCTGCCCGCCTCGATGAAGGTTTCCGCGATGACGGGCAGCCTCCTGTAGCGGCGGTCAGCGACGTGGGCATCGAAGGTCCGCAGCACCAGCGCGCCGTCGGCCACGGAGATCGTGCGTTCGCGCAACCGGCGGGCGACGACTGACGCGAACTCGACCTCGGTCAGGGCCGAGATCGCGGGCGGCGCGGCGCCGACCGCGGAAGTCGCGGCTGCGGAAAGCGCTTCGGGAATGTAAAGCGCCCCCAGTACAGAGGTATCCAGGTACAAGATTCAGTACCGGGCCTTGCGGCGTTCCTCGATAATGAGCTGGCTGGTGGGCTTGCCCTTAACCTTGATGCCCGCCCTGAAGACGCTCAGGTCGGGCAGCCCGCGCGTCTGGGCAGCGACCGGCCGCAACTCCGCAGCGGGCTTGCCGCGCCGGACGATCCGGATCCGCTCGCCACGGGCGACGCGGTCGAGGATTTCGCTCAGGTGGTCTCTCAGTTCTTTAGTGCCGATGTCCATGTGGCAGGCTCCAGAAAGTACATCAGAAGTGTACACCTGAACTCAGAACGAAACCAGCCGCGGGCCGACGTCGTCCAGGGCGAGGTAGCCGCCCCGGCCGTACCAGTCGGGCAGTACCCAGCGCACGCAGCGCGCGCCGTCGACTTCGATATCGTGGCGCGCCGGGCGGTGGGTATGGCCGTGGATCAGCTGGCGCACGCCGTGCCGCCGGAACGCGTCGCGCACGGCGTCGGCGTTGACGTCCATGATTTCCGCGGGCTTGGCCGCGATCACTTGTTTGCTCTTCTCGCGCAGGGCGCCGATCGCCGCGTGGCGCTCGGAGAGCGAGTTGGCGAGGAACTTCCGCTGCCAGGCTTCAGAGCGCGCGGTGAGGCGCCAGGCCTGGTAGTCCCGGTCGTCGGTGCACAGGGTATCGCCGTGCATGAGCGCCACGGGCCCGCTCGCGGCGTGTATGACGCTGGGATCATCGAGGAAGCGGGCGCCACTGGCGGCGAGAAAGCCGCTGCCGACGAGGAAGTCGCGGTTGCCGTGCATGACGTGGATCGCTATCCCGGCGTCTGAAAGCCGGCGAAATCCGTGCGCGACTCCGGCGGCGAGGGGATCGCCGGCCGGATCCTTCAGTTCGTCGTCGCCCGCCCAGTACTCGAACAGGTCACCGAGCACGTAGAGCGCTTGCGCGCGCTTGGCCTCGCTGCCGAGGAACCTGAAGAACTGCTCGTTCGCGTCCGGGCGCTCCTGCGTGAGATGCAGGTCGGAGATGAAGAGCGCCTGGCTCACATCACTTCTTGTCGGACACCAGGGTAACGGACTCGATCACGATCATGTCCCTCGGTACGTCGGTGGGGAAGGGGCCGCCGGACCCGGTGGGGCTCTTGGAGATCTTGGTGACCACGTCCATGCCGGACACGACCTTGCCGAACACCGTATAACCCCAGCCGTCCTGGGCGCTGGCGGCATTCAGGAAGTCGTTGTTCTTGCCGTTGATGAAGAACTGCGAAGACGCCGAATGGGGCGCGCTGGTGCGCGCCATGGCGATCGTGCCCAGATCGTTCTTCAGTCCGTTCTTGCCTTCGTTCTCGACCGATGCGCGGGTGGGCTTTTGCTTGTAGCCCTTGTCGAAGCCGCCGCCCTGGATCATGAAATTATCGATCACACGGTGGAAAATCGTGCCGTTGAAATGCCCGTCCTTCACGTACTGCAGGAAATTCTCGACGGTCTTCGGTGCCTTGGCCGGGTACAACTCCAGCCGGATGGTGCCGGCATTTGTTTTCAGGTCCACCTGTGGATCGGCGGCAAGCGCGCCGGAACCCGCCGCGGTTGCAGAAAGTATCACCAGGGGTTTCCAGATATCGATCAGCTTCATGCACCACCTTCATAGAGGATCCGCCAGCGCCCGTCGTCCTTGATCCAATACTGGCGTTTGCGCATCACGTTGGAAAGATTGCTCGAGCGGTAGTCCTGGTCGAAGCTGACCACGACAAAGTTTTCGCGGGGATCCTGCAGCATCGCCACCTTCGACACGGCGACCGTGATCCAGCTCTTGGCGGCGTTGACCTTGCGCTTGTGCCCGGACCACTCGGCAAGGTTCTGGTCGCCGGAATGCAAGCGCGCGCGCGCTTCCCTGGGTTTCGCGGCAAGTACTTTGTTCACGCGCTCCAGTGCCTGTTGATGCTGGCCTGATTTCAGCATTTTTGCGGCGTCCTCGACGTCATCGGCGAGGGCCGGACGCGAGATCGCGAGCAGTGCCATGAGGAGTACGGCCAGCATTAGGCGCGGGTCGATGAAAGTCATCATTGTGTTATAGTTTTCAAGGCTCTACGGAAACTTTCTCATTCTAGACTAAGCCCCGCCGGTTCACAACTTGGCTCTATGCAGGACCGGGACCCAGCATGCTTCGCATTTACAACACACTCGCCAGGGACAAGCAGGACTTCGTGCCGATGCGCCCGGGCGAGGTGCGCATGTACGTCTGCGGCATGACGGTCTACGACTTCTGCCATATCGGACATGGCCGCATGATGGTGGCATTCGACCTGGTGCGGCGCTGGCTGCGCGCGAGCGGCTACCGCGTCACCTACGTGCGCAATATCACCGACATAGACGACAAGATCATCAGGCGCGCGGCGGAAAATCGCGAAACAATCGCCGAATTGACCGAGCGTTACATCCGCTTCATGGACGAAGACGTCGGTGCGCTGGGCGTGGAGAAGCCCGACCATGAGCCGCGAGCCACGCAGTATGTGCCGCAGATGCTGCAGATGATCGGGCGCCTGGAGGCGAACGGACTCGCCTACCGGGCCGCGGACGGCGATGTGAATTTTTCAGTGCGCAAGTTCCCGGGCTACGGCGAGCTTTCGGGCAAATTGCTCGATGACCTGCGTGCCGGCGAACGGGTCGAAGTGGGCGCCGCGAAGCGCGATCCGCTCGATTTCGTCCTCTGGAAGCACTCCAAGCCTGACGAGCCGAAATGGCCCTCGCCCTGGGGCGACGGGCGCCCCGGCTGGGCCATCGAATGCTCGGCAATGGGTTGCTCGCTGCTTGGAGAGTCGTTCGACATCCACGGCGGGGGGCAGGACCTGCAGTTCCCTCACCATGAGAACGAGATCGCGCAGTCCGAGGGCGCCAACGGCAAGCCCTTCGTCAAGTACTGGCTGCACAACGGCTTCGTGCAAGTCGACGATACCAAGATGTCGAAGTCGCTCGGCAACTTCTTCACCATTCGCGACATCCTGAAGGTGTTCGATCCGGAAGTAATGCGTTTTTTCCTCGTGCGCGCGCACTATCGCAGCGCGATGACGTATTCCGATGCACACTTGAACGATGCCAAGACAGCGCTGACCCGGTTGTATACCGCGCTGAGGGGCGCTGCTCCGGGAAAAACCGCTCCCGACTGGAGCGAGCCGCACGCGGTGCGGTTCAAAGCCGCGATGGACGACGATTTCAACACGGCCGAGGCGGTGGCGGAGCTTTTCAAGCTCGCCAACGAGATCGGGCGCGGCAAGATGGAACTGGCGGCACAGTTGAAGGCCTTGGGCGGGATACTCGGCCTTCTGCAGCGCGATCCGCAGGCGTTCCTGCAGGCCGGGTCCAGCGGCGCTCTGTCCGACAAGGACATCCAGGACCGGATCGAAGCGCGCCTCGCCGCGCGCAAACAGAAGAATTACCTCGAGGCCGACCGAATTCGCGAGGAACTCGAGGCCGCGGGCGTGATCCTCGAGGATGGACCTAAAGGCACGTCCTGGAGGCGCGCCTAGGGCTTCGCGGGGCGGTCCGCCGGCAGAATCCTGAAGCGCTGCCGCCGACCGATGCGCAGCGCGCGAAAACGGCGCTCGTCCAGCGTGAGCACGTCACGCGCGTGATGCCTTTCGGCGAGTACCACGATCGAGGCGTCGGCGAGTCCGATGCGAAGGTCGCCATAGCGCTCGACGATCGCCTTCGCCGACTCGATATCCGCCGCTCCGAAAGAGTTCCAGCCGGTAGGCGCCGCGAACGATTTCTCCGAGCAGCGCCGCTTGCGCCGAGGCGCCGACATGGCGTGCCAGCAGGTAGTCGAGTTCGGCAAGAACGAACGGGGAGAGCAGCAGCGGCCCTGGCGCACTCTGAAGTGCCGCTGCGCAAGCCGCGTGGTGGCGCTGGCCTGAGTCGATCGCCGAGAGCAGGCCGCTGGTATCGAGGAGGATCACGCTTCGCCGAAGCCGGCGAGCGCCTCCTCAACGCGCTCAGCCAGGCGCGGCTTGCCGCTCTCGAACAACGGCAAGCGGGGGCGCTGCGGAGCGCCGAGCGTAGTGGCGGCGCGCAACGCTTCGCGAATCAGCTCGGCTTCGCTCTGGCCCTTCGCGGCGGCGGGATCGACCAGCGCCAGGCCCGGCACCGCGGCGAAATGCGCGTCAAGACTGAACAAAGGCAGGCGGTGCTGGCGCGCCAGCGCGGCAATCCACAAATCGTTGGCGGGGATCGGCGAGCCGATCTTGCGCAGGGCAGCGAACACGTCCGCGTAATGATGCGCCGTCTTTTGGTCGGGTTTAAGGAGATGCACGCGCGGGGACGCCATGAACTGAGCCAGTTCGTCGCGGTTTTTCCTCGCTCGCGTGCCGGCCGCGAAGCCGGCGAGCAGTTCCGCCAATACGATCAAAGGCAGATGAATTTCGTGCGCGGCGCGCAGAGCCTGCACCACGCTGGGCAGGCCACTCCTGAAGCCGCTATAGACATTGGTGTCGATGACGAGTGCGGTCAACTGCGGGGCTGGCGCTTGGTGGTGCGCTTGACGCGATAGGCGGGCTTCGGTTCGGCCGCCCACAGGCTCGCGTCAATTTCGGCGAACGGCGCGACGGCGGTAGCAAAAGCGTCGGCCTCGGCTTTCGTCCACGTGCCCGCCAGCGCGTCCAGGTCATCAAACGTCCTCGTGCCGGCGGAATACTGTTGCTGCAACGTTTCGACGATCAGGCGGTTGACGCTGATCCCGCGGCGCCGCGCGTTCGATTTGATCTGTGACAGGGTCGGACGGTCGAGTCCCCGCAGGCTGAGGTTGGCCATGGCATGCCTCCTATCGATAGCAATTATTAATATGCTATCACATGGCTCGTGGACCCGGATCAGCCCTCGAAGAACTCCTTCACCTTGTCGAACCAGCCCTTGGCGCGCGGGTTGTGGCGCGCGGTATCCTTCTGGCTGATCGATTCGAATTCCTGCAGCAGGTCGCGCTGACGAGCAGTGAGATTCACCGGCGTCTCGACCACCACGTGGCAGAAAAGGTCGCCGGGCGCGTGGCTGCGCACGCCCTTGATGCCCTTGCCGCGCAGGCGGAAGGTCTTGCCGCTCTGGGTTTCGTTCGGCACCTTGATGCGCGCGCTGCCGTCGAGGGTCGGGATCTCGACCTCGCCGCCGAGTGCCGCGATGCTGAACGACACCGGCATCTCGCAATGCAGGTCGTCATGATCGCGCTGAAACACCGTGTGCGCCTTCAGATGCACCTGGACGTACAGGTCTCCCGGCGGGCCGCCGTTGACGCCGGATTCGCCTTCGCCTGACAGGCGCACGCGGTCGTCTTCGTCGACGCCGATCGGAATCTTCACCGAGAGCGTCTTCTGATTCTTGATGCGCCCGGCGCCGCTGCAGGTGGCGCAGGGATGCGCCACGGTCTTGCCGCTGCCATGGCAACGCGGGCAGGTCTGCGCGATGGAGAAGGGGCCTTGCGAGACGCGTACCTGGCCGGCGCCACGGCAGGTGGCGCAGGTCTGCGGCTGCGTGCCGGACTTGGCGCCCGAGCCGCGGCAGGTGGCGCATTCGGCGAGCGTCGGAATGCGAATCTTGGTTTCGAACCCGTGCGCCGCCTGTTCGAGCGTGATTTCCAGGTTGTAGCGCAGGTCCGCGCCCCGGTAGACGTTGGACCGGCCGCCGCGCGCGCCGCCGAAGATCTCGCCAAAGATGTCGTTGAACACGTCGCCGAATCCAGCCTGGCCCTGGCCGAAGCCGGCGCCGGCCGCGGCGGAAGGATCCACGCCGGCGTGGCCATACTGGTCGTAGGCCGGCCGCTTCTTCGGGTCGGACAGGACCTCGTAGGCTTCCTTCGCCTCCTTGAAGTGTTCCTCGGCCTTCGGGTTATCCGGATTGCGGTCCGGATGCCACTTCATGGCGAGTTTCCGGTACGCCTTCTTGATGTCTTCCTCGGAGGCGTCCCGGTTGACGGCTAGCACTTCGTAGTAATCACGTTTCGCCACCGGCGATTAGCCCGTCTTCTTGTCTTTGACCTCGGTGTACTCCGCATCGACGACATTGCCGTCGTCCTTTTTTGCATCGGCGGAAGGCTGCGCTTCGCCCGCGGGCGCCTGCTGCTTAGCCTGCGTTTCGGCGTAGACCTTCTCGCCAAGCTTTTGCGAGGCTTCCGCCAGTGCCTTTGCCTTGGCCTCGATCTGCGCCTTGTCGTCGGACTTGAGCGCACCTTCGGCTTCCTTGAGCGCGGCCTCGATCTTTTCCTTCTCGCCCGCATCCAGCTTGTCGCCGTGTTCGGTGAGCGATTTGCGGATCGAATGCACCAGCGCTTCGCACTGGTTGCGCGCGTTCACGAGTTCGAGTGCCTTGCGGTCCTCTTCGGCGTGCGTCTCGGCGTCCGCCACCATGCGCTTGATTTCGTCCTCGGTCAGGCCGGAGCCCGCCTGGATCTTGATTTTCGCTTCCTTGCCGGTCGCCTTGTCCTTGGCGGTGACGTGCAGGATGCCGTTGGCGTCGATGTCAAACATGACCTCGATCTGCGGCATGCCGCGCTGCGAGGGCGGGATGTCCGCGAGGTTGAACTGGCCAAGCGACTTGTTGCCGCTCGCCACGTCGCGCTCGCCCTGCAGCACGTGAATGGTCACCGCGGTCTGGTTGTCCTCGGCGGTCGAGAACACCTGCTGCGCCTTGGTCGGGATGGTGGTGTTCTTCTGAATGAGTTTCGTCATCACGCCGCCCAGCGTCTCGATGCCGAGCGACAGCGGCGTCACGTCCAGCAGCAGCACGTCCTTGACGTCGCCTTTAAGCACACCGGCCTGGATCGCGGCGCCGACGGCGACCGCCTCGTCCGGGTTCACGTCCTTGCGCGGTTCCTTGCCGAAGAATTCGCGCACTTTGTCCACCACCTTGGGCATGCGCGTCATGCCGCCCACCAGGATCACGTCCTGGATGTCGCCGACGCTGACGCCCGCGTCCTTGATCGCGACGCGGCAGGGTTCAATGGTGCGGGAGATCAGTTCGTCCACCAGCGACTCGAATTTCGCGCGCGTGAGCTTCATCGTCAGATGATGCGGCGCGCCGTTTGACATCGCGATATAGGGTTCGTTGATCTCGGTCTGCTGGCTCGAGGAGAGTTCGATTTTGGCGCGCTCGGCCGCGGACTTGACCCGCTGCAAGGCGATCGCGTCCTTGGCGAGGTCGACGCCGCTTTTTGACTTGAATTCCTCGACGATATGGTCGATCAGCCGCTGGTCGAAATCTTCGCCGCCGAGGAAGGTGTCGCCGTTGGTGGAGAGCACCTCGAACTGGTGCTCGCCGTCGACTGCGGCGATGTCGATGATGGAGATGTCGAAGGTGCCGCCGCCCAGGTCGTAGACAGCAATTTTGCGGTCCTTGCCTTCCTTCTTGTCCATGCCGAAGGCGAGCGCGGCCGCGGTCGGCTCGTTGATGATGCGCTTCACGTCCAGGCCCGCGATGCGGCCGGCGTCTTTGGTCGCCTGGCGCTGCGAGTCGTTGAAGTAGGCCGGCACCGTGATCACGGCCTCGGTGACTTCCTCGCCGAGGTAGTCCTCCGCGGTCTTCTTCATCTTGCGCAAGACCTCGGCCGAGGGCTGCTGCGGCGCGAGTTTCTTGCCGCGCACCTCCACCCAGGCATCGCCGTTGTCCGCCTTGACGATCCTGTAGGGCATCAAGCTGATGTCTTTCTGAACTTCCTTTTCTTCGAACTTGCGGCCGATCAGCCGCTTCACCGCGTACAGGGTGTTCTTGGCGTTGGTGACCGCCTGGCGCTTGGCCGGCGCGCCCACCAGGATCTCGTCCTCTTCGGTGTACGCGACGATGGAAGGGGTGGTGCGCGCACCCTCCGAGTTTTCGATCACCTTGGGCTTGCCGCCCTCCATGATCGCAACGCAGGAGTTGGTGGTGCCCAGGTCGATGCCGATGATCTTGCCCATGTCAGTTCCTCAATTCGTGTCCACGTTACTATCAGAGTTGGGGTTTCCACCCTTGTTTTCAAGGGCCTTGGCGACCGTGACGAGCGCCGGACGGACAATTCTTTCATGCAGGCAGTAGCCCTTGAGCACGATCGAGACGATCGAATTTGGCGTCGCGTTTTCCGCTTCCACCGCGGCCATCGCCTGGTGCTGGTGGGGATCGAAACGATCGCCGGCTGCCGGGGCGACCTCGACAAGGTTCGCTTTCTGGAACGCGGCCTTCAGCTGGCGCAGCGTCAGTTCAAGGCCGTCGCGCAGCGTCGGTGCAAGGCCGTCGCGCAGCGCCGGGGGCGAGTCCGCGGCAACGGCAAGCGCCGCTTCAAGGCTGTCCATCACCGGCAGAAGTCCCTCGGCGAAGCGCTCGACGCCGAACTTGTGCGCGGCCGCGACGTCCGCCTGGGCGCGCTTGCGGATGTTTTCGGTTTCCGCGACCGCCCGCAACCACGCGTCGCGTTGTTCGTCGATCCGCGCCTGCGCCTCGGCGAGCAGCTTGTCGAGGGTCTTTTCTTCGGCGCTGGCCGGGTCGTTGGCGCTGGCGGTCTCGGGCGTGGGGGAAGGGGGCTGAGACATAGCGTTGTTCCAAAATGGGGGCGCGATTCGCGATTTCAAGGGCGCGGCGGCGCTTCGACCCGGCGCTGCACCGCGTGCCGCCTAAGGATTATTCCGAGTACCTGCTTCCAGGCTGATCTTCGCGAGGGCAGCGATCCACTCGGCGCTTTCATTCAGGCAGGGCAGGGCATGGAATTCCGTGCCGCCGGCTGCAAGAAATGCGCGCCGGGCCTCGATCGCTATTTCTTCCAGTGTTTCGAGACAGTCCGAGACAAAACCCGGACAGACCACGTCCACGCGGCGGATTCCCTGCTTCGCCAGTTCGATGAGCGTCGGCTCCGTATAAGGTTGCAGCCACTTCGCTGCGCCAAAACGCGACTGGAACGTCACGGCGTGCTCGCCCGGGGCGATGCGCAGCGCCGCGGCGAGCAGCTTCGCGGTGACCAGGCACTGCGACTGATACGGATCGCCAAGGTCCACCGCGCGCTGGGGCAGGCCGTGGAAACTCATCACCAGCTTTTCGCCCTTGCCGTGCGCGGCCCAATGGCGCTGCACGCCCGCGGCGAGCGCGCCGATATAGGCCGGATGGTCGTGAAAATTCTCCACCATCGGGACATCCGGGCCGATGACATCGCGGATGGTTTCGGTCGTGCTGAAGGAGAACTGCGGATAGAGCGGCAGGACGATGATTTTCTTGCAACCCGAAAGCTTCCTCAGCCCATTCGCGATCGTGGGCTCGCCATAGCGCATTGCGTATTCAATTGTTATTTTTTCTTGTGAAAGAAAATTTCTCAATAAATCCACCTGCCGTCTTGTGTGCACCGCGAGCGGGGAGCCTTCAGGCGTCCAGATGGACTGGTATTTCTTCGCGCTTTTCGCCGGACGCGTGCGCAGGACGATGCCATGCAGGATCGGCAGCCAGATGAACCGGGGCAGCTGCACCACGCGCGGGTCGGACAGGAACTCGGCGAGATAGCGGCGCACCGCGTCGGGCGTGGGCGCCGCCGGCGTGCCGAGGTTGACGAGGAGGATGCCGTCCAGGATTGGCTGGTTACGTTTGTGACAGCGCGCTGGAAAGCAACTTCGCTGTCACGTCGACGATCGGCACGACGCGATCGTAGGCCATGCGCGTCGGCCCGATGACGCCGACGGTGCCGACCACTTCGCCGCTCACCTTGTAGGGCGCGGTCACCACGCTCACTTCGTCGGGCGCCGAGACGCCGGACTCGCCGCCGATGAATATCTGCACGCCTTCGCCGCGCAGCGACAGGTCGAGGATCTGCACCAGGGAGGTCTTGTATTCGAACAGCTCGAACAATTGGCGCATGCGGCTCATGTCCTGCGACAGGTCGCGCACCGCCAGCAGGTTGCGCTCGCCGGAGATCACGTACTGCTCGTTGCCTTCCGCGACCGCCTTGCTGCTTGCTTCCAGCGCGGCGCTCATGAGACCCATCATGTCCTGGCGGATCTCGCTCAGTTCCTCGTGGACGCGCTGGCGGATGTCCTCGAAGCTGTGCCCGGAATAGTTCTGGTTGAGGTAGTTCGCCACGGAAACCAGCTCCGCGGGACGGTAGTCCCGGTCGGTGAACAGGATCCGGTTCAGCACGTCGCCATCGGGCGTCACGACGATGAGCAGCATGCGTTTTTCCGACAGCCGGAGGAATTCGATCTGGCGGAAGCTGAGGGCGCGGCGGCGCGGCGTCATCACGATGCCGGCGAAGTTCGTCAGCTGGGACAGCAGCTGCGAGGCGGCCTGGATCACGCGCTGCGGGTTGTCCGGGTGCAGCTGGTCCTCGAGCTGGTGCAGATCGCCCGAGCCGATCTGCTTCACCACCAGCAGCGAATCGACGAAGAACCGGTAGCCAAGCGGCGTCGGCACGCGCCCGGCCGAGGTATGCGGGCTCGCGATGAGGCCCATCTCCTCGAGGTCGGACATGACGTTGCGGATCGTGGCAGGCGACAGGTCCAGCCCGGCATGGCGCGACAGAGTCCGTGAACCGATCGGCTGGCCCTCGGCAATGTAGCGTTCGACCAGCGTTTTCAGCAGGATCTGCGCGCGTCTGTCGAGCATGCCAAGATTCTACAGTTAGAATCGCGCGATGCAGCCAGCCTTCCACCGCGTTGCTCTGATCGGCAAGCAAACACCCGAGATCGCCCAGTCACTGCGCGCGCTGCGCGATTTTCTGCGCCAGCGAGGCTGCGAAGTGATGCTGGAACGCGACACCGCGGCCGGTGTCGGCGAGAACGGCGCCGCAGGTTGCAATGCGGTGGGCTATGACGAAATCGGCCGCAGCGCCGACCTGGCGATTGTGGTCGGGGGGGATGGCACCATGCTGGCCGCGGCGCGCAACCTGGCGCACCACAAGGTGCCCCTTGCGGGCATCAATCAGGGCCGCCTGGGATTCATGACCGATATCGCGCTCTCCGAGATGAGCGATTCGGTCGGCGCGATCCTGGAAGGCCGCCACACGGTGGAGGAGCGCGCGCTGATCGAGGCCGAGATCCTGCGCGGCGGTAAATCGCTGTTGCGCACGGTGGCGCTGAATGAGGCAGTGGTCACCAAAGGCTCGCAGGCGCGCCTGATCGAGTTCAAGCTGACCATCGACGGCGAGTACGTCTACCGCCTGCGCGCCGACGGCGTGATCGTCGCCACGCCGACCGGCTCCACCGCCTACGCTCTCTCGGCGCAGGGTCCCATCCTGCAGCCGACGGTGCGCGCGTTTGCCCTGGTGCCGCTCAACCCCCACGTGCTCTCGGCGCGGCCGGTGAGCGTAAGCGATTCGAGCGTGATCGAGATCGAGCTGGTGCGTGCCGTCGACGCGCGCGCCCATTTCGACGGATTTGCATTGACCGATCTGCAGGACGGCGACCGCCTGGTGCTCAAGCGCTCGGCGGATGCGATCCGCTTCGTGCATCCGCCCGGCTACAGCTACTTCACGATGCTGCGCGAGAAGCTGCGCTGGAGCAACGCGGTGGGAACCATTCCCGGGGACTGACGCGGACCCGGCGGATGTCCGCGAAGCGCTCCCCGCGAAGCTGATCGCGGTCGTTTTCATCCCGTTCGCGAGCGGCTTCTTCCTTTCCATCCTGCTGCGCTACGTCAACGCGGTCATCGCGCGCGACCTCGCGGCCGATTTCGCGTTGTCGCCCTCTGACCTGGGCCTGCTCACCAGCGCGTACTTCCTCGTCTTCGCCGCGTTCCAGATTCCGCTCGGTGTGCTGCTCGACCGATTCGGTCCGCGGCGCGTGCTCGCCACGCTGCTCGTGTTCGCCGCCGCGGGCGGCCTGATCTTCGGTCTCGCGCAGGGCGTCGCCACGCTCGCGCTGGGGCGCGCGCTGCTGGGGCTCGGGGTGTCGGGCTGCCTGATGGGATCGATCAAGGCCTTCACGCTCTGGTTCCCGCTCTCGCGCCTGGCGACGCTGAACGGCTGGATCCTCGCCATCGGCGCGCTGGGGGCGATGGCGGCCACCGCGCCGGTGGAGGCGCTCGCCGTGGTCGCGTTCTTCGCCATCGCCGCCGGCGTGGGTGACGCTGCGCTCGCGATCGTCATGCTCTACGGCTTCGGCGCCTGCGCCGCGGCGCTGCCCTACGCCATCCTGTCGCAGCACTTCCCGCGCGGGCTCACCGGGCGCGTCATCACAGCGGCGAACATCTTCATGTTCCTCGCCTCGTTCGCTTTCCAGTGGGGCGTCGGCGTGCTGCTGCGGCTCTGGCCCGCGGTGGATGGGCGCTATCCCGCCGAGGGCTATGCAGTCGCCTTCGGCATTATCGGGGTGCTGCAGCTTGCCGTGCTGCTCTGGCTGCTGCCGATGCGGGAGAAGCCCGGCTAAGGTTTGAGCGCTGCGACCGGCAACCCGAGTTTTCTGGCTGCCGCGCCCAAGGGTTGGTCGAAGGTGATGAATTGCTTGCAGCCGTAACCAAAGGCGATAGCAAGGTGCAGCGCATCGCCGCTGCGCAAAGCGCATTCCGGCCGGGCGAGCCAACCCCCGGCGGCGGTGAAATGCTCCGGCGAGGGCGCGAGCAGGTGAAAACTATTGGTGGCGGCCGAGTCCAGTTGCTTCAACACGGCCACTGCCTTGGCGCGCGGCAGCAGTCCCTTGCGTACCCGCAATCCCATATTCGCCCGATACTCGATAACGCTCCAGGAACTGATGCAGACCGGGTCGTCGATCTTCTGATACCACGCCACCGCCGCCGCCGTCAGGCTGTCCGGGCAAAACAGGGAAAGCAGGACGTTGGTGTCGGCGTAGATCACCAGCCGTCCGCTGCATCGCGCATCTTGCGCACCATGACCGCGGAACTGAGGCGCGAACGAGGCAGGCTGGCGCGGAATTTCTTGAGAGCGGCAAGGTCGAGCTTTGGTTTGGGGTTCAATGCGCCCGCCGGCACGATGCGCGCCACCGGCTTGCCCCGCTTGGTCAGCGTGACCGGCTCGCCGCGCGCGACCTGCTCCACCAGCGCGCTCAGGTGGGCTTTCGCTTCGGCAATGCTGTAGGCGCTCATGACGCTTTCCTCATGGTCATCTCGATGGTCATATTCTAACAGGCTGCGGGAAACTTACCCTTCCACGCGGGAACCGGCGCAGGCTCGGAGGGCCACGTTGGCAGGACAGCAGCGCTCATGTATGATGCGATGTCATACAAATGGCGATGGAGGCTGTCATGAAAATGCTTTCCGTGCGTCTGGACGATGCCGAGTTTGCCGCGCTGTCCCAATTGAGCGAGCAACTGGGCGAGACGCGCTCGCAGGTGGTCAAGCGCAGCATTGCCGCGCTGGCGCGGCAGAAGTTGCGTGGCGAATCGCCGCACGAATTGGCCGAAAAGCTGGGCCTGATCGGCGCTTTTCGCGGACCTGCCGGCTTGTCCGAGACTGTCGCCTCCCGCGTCAGACAGAAGCTGCGTGCCGAGTCCGCTCGCCGTCGATAGCGGGCCGTTTGTCGCGTGGCTCAACGCGCGCGACAAGCATCACGCGCGCGCGGTTGATTTCTTCAAGGCGCGGCGCGAGCGCCTGGTGACCACCTGGCCGGTGATTACCGAAGTCTGTCATCTTGCGCCGCAGCCGGCCCGTGCCGTTTTCTTGCGCTGGATCGCCGCGGGCGGCGCCTCGGTGTTTCACGTGCCGGACGAACAATCCGCGCTGCTTGCCGGATGGATGGAACAATACGATGATTTGCCGATGGATCTGGCCGACGCGTCGCTGGTGTGGTTGTCGCGCCACCTCGGCGCCGTGCTGATTGCGACGATGGATCGGACTGACTTCGCGGTGTATCGGGGCGCGGGCGGGCGACGGTTCAAGAACCTGTTCTTCGACTGAAACGCTGCTCGCCGAGATCGACCGCCATGCCGGCAGGGGCGCGAACCGCTCAGAGTTCATCGAGACCGCGGTGCGCAGCTACATCCTGACCCTGGTGCGCAAGCGGGAGAATCTGCGCGACCTCGCGATCATCAACCGGCGCGCCGCCAAGCTGGACCGCGAAGCCAAGGACGTGCTCGGTTACCAGATTCCCCTATCACCGGCAGGCCGGTACCGCCATTAAGCCAGCATCTCCAGCAACACCGGGTGCCACAACGCAATATCCAGCTTGCCGATTTTGCCGGTCAGCCGGACCTTGTCGACGCAGCGAATCTGATCGAGCAACACACGCCCCCGTTTGCCCTGCAGCCGGATTTCCGGGCGGCAGCCGAGCGGCTGGCCCTTGCTGGTGATCGGCGCGACGATGACCCGCGGCAACGCCTGATTCATGTCGTCGGGCGAGATTACCAGCGCCGGCCGCGTCTTCTTGATTTCCGTGCCGATGGTGGGGTCGAGGTTGACCCAGTAAACCTCGCCACGCTTCACCATGCCCAATCCTTGTCGCCGCCGGGAAGTACATCGGGCCAGCCGGCGCCGGCAGCCTCCTTTTCCGCGGCCAGCTTGTCGAACCAGCCGGCGCGCGGCGCGCGGACCGGTGCCATCACCAGCCGCCCCTCGTCAACGTGAAGTTCGATTTCGCTTTCGATCCGGCACGCGGCCAACAGCGCCGCGGGTATCAAAACACCGCGTGAATTGCCAATTTTTCGCACCGTGATTTTCATCGTCATCGCTCCGCGAAGTCATAACAATGTTATTACATTGCAATGGCGCACGCAAGCGGCTGCGGCTGACAGCGGCTGCGGCTGACACATAGCCGCGGCTTGCCCGGACGAGGCTTCGCTTGCCTGAACGGGACAAATAGGGGCAGCATGCGTCAAATGCTGCGCGCGCTTGGAATCCGGGATTTCGTGATTGTCGAGCGGGTCGAACTCGAGACCGGCGCGGGCTTTACGGTGCTCACCGGCGAGACCGGCGCCGGCAAATCCATCCTGGTGGATGCCATCGAGCTGCTGGTGGGCGGGCGCGCCGACGCGTCGCTGGTGCGCGACGGCGCGGAGCGCGCCGAGCTGTCGGCGGAATTCGACCTTGCGGCGGGCAGCGCGCTCGAGTCCTACCTGGCCAGCGCCGGCCTGGAGGGCGATCCGGGCAAAGTGATCCTGCGCCGCACGATCGACCGCGCGGGCCGCTCGCGCTGCTTCATCAACGGCCATCCCGCGACGCTGGCGCAGTTGAGGGAAGCCGGCGAATACCTGGTGGACATCCACGGCCAGCATGAGCACCAGTCGCTGCTGCGTGCCAGCGCGCAGCGCGAGCTGCTCGATGCGCACGCGGGCGCCGGGGAACTGGCGCTTGCCTGCGCCGATGCGTGGCGCAGTTGGAAGCGGCTGGCGGCGCTCAGCGCCGAAGCCGAGCAGCAGTACGCCAAGCGGCAAACTGAGCGCGCGGAGCTGCAAGAAACGGTCGCCGACCTGAAAAAGCTCGGCCTCAAGGAGGGCGAGTGGGACGAACTCGCGGCGCAGCAGCGCCGGCTGGCGCACGGCTCCAGCCTGCTCGCCGGTTCACAGTCGTCGCTGGAGGCCTTGTCGGAGGCGGAGGGCGCCTGCCTGCCGCGGCTCAGCGCGGTGGCCGGCCGGTTGCGCGCGTTGTCGGCGCATGACGTTCATCTGAAGGCGATCGTCGAAATGCTCGAATCGGCCGAGGTCCAGGCCTCCGAGGCGGCGCGCGATCTGCGCGACTACGCTTCACGCGTCGAACTGGACCCGGTCGCGTTGCGCGAGGTGGAGCACAGAACCGAGGCGTTGCATGCCGCCGGGCGCAGGTACCGCGTCAAGCCGGCGGAGTTGCCGGCGCTGGAGGGCAGGCATCTGCAGCGCTTCAGGGAACTCGAGCTGGCGGCAAGTCCGGAGGCGCTGCAGCGCGAAGTGGCCGCGGCGCAGGAGCGCTACGACGCGGCGGCGAAAAAGCTGTCCGCGAAGCGCAAGGCCGCTTCGCAGGCGCTCGGGCGCGCGGTGACGCAGGCGATGCAGAGCCTGGCGATGGTGGGTGGACGATTCGCCGCCGAATTGCGTCCTCTGGAAGAGCCCGGCGCCGGGGGCCTCGAGGAAGTCGCGTTCGAAGTGGCGGCGCATTCCAGCCTGCCGTTGCGGCCGCTGGCGAAGGTGGCCTCCGGGGGCGAGTTGTCGCGCGTCAGCCTCGCGATCCAGCTGGTGGCGGCGAAGCAGTCGCCGATTGGCACGCTGGTGTTCGACGAGGTGGATAGCGGAATCGGCGGCGCCGTGGCCGAGAGCGTCGGCCGCTCGCTGAAGAAGCTCGGCCGGGAGCGCCAGGTGCTCTGCGTCACGCACCTGCCGCAGGTCGCCGCCCAGGCGGACGAGCAGTGGTCGGTGTCGAAATCGGGCGCCGCGGGAAGCAAGCGCGGCAGGCTCAGCAGCGCTGTCACGCGGCTCGACCGTGCCGGGCGCATCGAGGAACTGGCGCGCATGCTGGGGGGCACGGAAATCACCGCGACGACACGTAAACACGCCGCGGAACTGCTGGGAAAATAACGCCTAGACAGCGCGGTGCGGGCAGTCCGGTTTTGTGCAGTCGGCGTAGAGCGCGAGCGAATGGCCGCGCAGCTCGAAGCCTTTCTCGCCGGCGATCTCGCTCTGGCGCCTCTCGATCTCGCCGTCGTAGAACTCTTCCACCCGGCCGCATTGCAGGCACACGAGGTGGTCGTGGTGCCCGCCCTGGTTCAGCTCGAATACCGCCTTGCCGGTCTCGAAATGCTGCCGCGCCAGCAGCCCGGCCTGCTCGAACTGCGTGAGAACCCTGTAGACGGTTGCGAGTCCAACGTCCATGCCCTCGGCAATCAAAGCCTTGTACACGTCCTCGGCGGAAAGATGGCGCACCTTGCTTGCCTCGAACAGCTCCAGAATCCTGCGCCGGGGCAGGGTTGCCTTGAGGCCGATCTCCTTGAGGCTCTGGACAGTGTTCATCCGTTATCATTATAGGCCGATGGAATTGACTCTCTGCCGAGTGGTTGCTGCTGCGTCAGCGGTGCTGATTGGCGCGCTGCTGCCCGCCTGCAAGTCGGTCGACGTGCCAAAGGTCCCGGGTATCACGCCCTACCGGATGGTGATCCAGCAGGGCAATTTCATTTCCCAGGAAATGGTGGCGCAGCTGAAGCCCGGCATGACCAAGGAACAGGTAAGGTTCATCCTCGGCACGCCGCTGGTCACCGACATTTTCCACGCCGAGCGGTGGGACTACGTTTTCTTTCGAGAGATGCCCAACGGCAAGCGCGAGCAGCGCAACCTGTCAGTGGTGTTCGAGAACAGCAAGCTGGCGCGGGTGCTTGGCGACCTGCTGCCCGCCGAAGGTACGGTTCAATCGGGCGGATTCGAGACGCAGGTGAAGCCGGAAGCAAAGCCCAAGCCGGTGGCCGGTCCCGAGCCCAAGGCGGAAGACAACAAGGCGGTCGAAGAAGCGAAAGAAAAGAAGGCGCCGGGTTTCCTTGACCGGTTACGCGAGAAGATCGGTCTGTGAAACGCGCTGTCATCCGGGTCGTGGTCGCGGGGGCGGGCGGCAGGATGGGGCAAACGCTCATTGAGGGCGTGCGCGCCGACAAATCGCTGGCGCTTGCCGCCGCGCTCGATGTCAGGGGCAGCCCGGCGGTAGGCACCAACATCGGCGGGGTAACGGTAGGGTCGGACGCGGCCACGGCTATTTCGGCCGGGGACGTGCTGATCGATTTCACGCGCCCCGAGGGCACCATTGAACATCTCGAGGTCTGCGCCCGTCTCGGCAAACCTATCGTCATCGGCACCACCGGATTTTCCGATCTGCTCAAGAAGGCGATCCTGCGGGCCGGACGCAAGATCCCGATCGCCCTGTCGCCCAACTTCGCGGTCGGTGTGAACGCGCTTTTCAAGCTCGCCGAAGTGGCGGCCGCAATCCTCGGCGACGATTTCGACGTGGAAATCGTCGAAGCGCACCATCGCAACAAGGTGGATGCGCCCTCGGGTACCGCACTCAGGCTGGGAGAGATCATCGCTGCCTCGCTGAAACGAGATTTGAAAAATGAGGCCGCACACGGCCGCGAGGGTGACACCGGCGTGCGGCCGGTCAAGCAGATCGGCTTCCATGCGATCCGCGGCGGCGACATCGTCGGCGAGCACACGGTTATCTTCGCCGGTGCCGGGGAGCGGGTCGAACTCACCATCCGTTCGCAGAGCCGCATGACCTATGCCCTCGGGGCGCTGCGCGCCGTGCGCTTCCTGCGCGGCAAACGTCCCGGCGTCTACGACATGAAGGATGTGCTTGGCCTTAAGTAGGAAGCGCCCGGCTTGCCGTGGCGCTTGGCCTGCGGTAGCCGGCGCGGTATAATTCGGCGCTCAAATTGAGCGGGAGGGGCGCGAGCCTCTTCCGCTTTTTCACATCTAATCCGGGAGTTGCCGTGCCAGCGCTCGATTCCGCCGTCCTCGTCCTTGCCGACGGGTCGGTGTTTCGGGGCCGCTCCATCGGCGTGCGCGGCCTGTCGGCGGGCGAGGTGGTGTTCAACACCGCCATGACCGGCTACCAGGAGATCCTCACCGACCCCTCGTACTGCCGCCAGATCGTCACGCTGACCTATCCGCATATCGGCAATACGGGCGTCAACGCCGAGGACGAAGAGTCCTCGAAGGTGCATGCCGCAGGTCTGGTGGTGCGCGATTCGCCGGCCCTGTACTCGAACTTCCGTTCGACATCGGGACTAGGGCAATACCTTGAGAAAAACCGCATCGTCGCCATTGCCGACATCGACACGCGCAAGCTGACGCGGCTGCTGCGGGAAAAAGGTGCGCAGAGCGGCTGCCTCATGGCGGGGGACATCGACGAGAAGATGGCGTTGGTGGCTGCGAAGGCGTTTCCCGGGCTGGCGGGGATGGATCTTGCCAAAGTGGTCAGCGTCGCGAAGCCCTATGCGTGGAACGAGGGCCGCTGGATTCTAGGAAAAAGATTTGAACAAAAACAGGAAAATAAACTTCATGTCGTAGCCTACGACTACGGCATCAAGCGCAACATCCTGCGGCTCATTGTCGAGCGCGGCGCGCGGGTGACTGTTGTGCCTGCTTCTTTTTCAGCAAAAGAAGTCCTCAAAATGCGGCCCGACGGCATTTTTCTCTCCAACGGGCCGGGCGATCCCGAGCCCTGCGATTATGCCATTGAGGCGATCGGCGAAATTCTCGATAGTACGCGGATCCCGGTGTTCGGCATCTGCCTCGGGCACCAGCTGATGGGGCTGGCCTCGGGCGCGAAGACCATGAAGATGAAGTTCGGCCATCACGGCGCCAACCATCCGGTGAAGGATCTCGACACCGGCCGGGTCGTGATCACCAGCCAGAATCACGGTTTCGCCGTTGACCCTGCCAGCATTTCCGCGAATTTGAGAATCACGCATGTTTCATTGTTCGACGGTTCGCTGCAGGGATTGACGCGCACCGACCGTCCCGCGTTTTGTTTTCAAGGCCATCCGGAGGCCAGCCCGGGACCGCATGACATCGGCTACCTGTTCGATCGCTTTGCGAAGATGATGAGCGATGCCAAAGCGGACTGACATCAAGAGCATCCTGATCATCGGCGCGGGGCCGATCGTGATCGGCCAGGCCTGCGAGTTCGACTATTCCGGCGCGCAGGCCTGCAAGGCGCTGCGCCAGGAGGGCTACCGGGTGGTGCTGGTGAATTCCAATCCGGCGACCATCATGACCGACCCGGAGATGGCCGACGCCACCTACATCGAGCCGATCACCTGGCAGACGGTGGCGCGCATCATCGAGAAGGAACGCCCGGACGCGCTGCTGCCCACCATGGGCGGGCAGACGGCGCTCAACTGCGCACTGGACCTGGCCAAGCACGGCGTGCTGGAGAAATTCGGTGTCGAGATGATCGGCGCCTCGCGCGAGGCGATCGACAAGGCCGAAGACCGCGAGAAATTCAAGCAGGCGATGACCCGGATCGGCCTTGCGTCCGCGCGCTCCTACCTGGCGCACTCGCTGGAGGAAGCGCTGCAGGTGCAGGCGAGCCTCGGCTACCCGGTGGTGATCCGGCCTTCCTTCACGCTGGGCGGCACCGGCGGCGGCATCGCCTACAACCGCGAGGAGTTCGTCGCCATCTGCGAACGCGGCATCGAAGCTTCGCCGACGCATGAGCTGCTGATCGAAGAGTCGCTCATCGGCTGGAAGGAATTCGAGATGGAAGTGGTGCGCGACAAGGCGGACAACTGCATCATCGTCTGCGCGATCGAGAACCTCGACCCGATGGGCGTGCACACCGGCGACTCGATCACGGTTGCTCCCGCGCAGACGCTGACCGACAAGGAATACCAGATCCTGCGCGATGCCTCGATCGCGGTGCTGCGCGAGATCGGCGTGGACACCGGCGGCTCGAACGTGCAGTTCGCCATCAACCCGCAGGACGGGCGCATGGTAGTGATCGAGATGAACCCGCGGGTGTCGCGTTCTTCGGCGCTGGCCTCCAAGGCGACCGGCTTTCCGATCGCCAAGGTGGCGGCCAAGCTGGCGGTGGGCTACACGCTGGATGAGGTCAGGAACGAGGTCACGGGTGGCGCGACGCCGGCGTCCTTCGAGCCGACCATTGATTACGTCGTCGTCAAGGTGCCGCGTTTTGCGTTCGAGAAGTTCCCGCAAGCCAACGACCGGCTCACCACGCAGATGAAATCAGTCGGCGAGGTGATGGCCATAGGCCGCACGTTCCAGGAATCGTTGCAGAAGGCGCTGCGCGGCCTGGAGGTCGGCGTCGACGGCCTCAACCAGAAGACGACGGATCGCGAGACGCTGGAGCGCGAGCTCGGTGCCCCCGGCCCGGAGCGCATCTGGTACGTCGGCGATGCCTTCGAGAACGGCTTTTCGATGGAGGAGGTGCACCGGCTCACGCACGTCGACCCCTGGTTCCTCGCGCAAATCAAGGAGATCGTTGATTTGGAAATGGAGCTGGATGATCAGCATCTTGCGGACATCGGCAAGGAAAAATTGAGGGAGTTGAAAAGAAAAGGCTTCTCCGACCGCCGCCTGGCCTATCTGTTCAACTCGAATGAGAAACTCATCCGGGAGAAAAGACATTCTCTCGGCATCCGTCCCGTCTACAAGCGGGTGGATACCTGCGCCGCCGAGTTCGCGACGCGCACCGCCTACCTGTACTCCACGTACGAAGAGGAGTGCGAGGCGGATCCGACCGAGCGGAAGAAGATCATGGTGCTGGGCGGCGGGCCGAACCGCATCGGGCAGGGCATCGAGTTCGACTACTGCTGCGTGCACGCGGCGATGGCGCTGCGCGAGGACGGCTTCGAGACCATCATGGTCAACTGCAATCCGGAAACCGTGTCGACGGATTACGACACTTCCGACCGGCTCTACTTCGAGCCGCTGACGCTGGAGGACGTGCTCGAGATTGTCGACAAGGAAAAGCCCTTCGGCGTGATCGTGCAATACGGCGGCCAGACGCCGCTCAAGCTGGCGCGCGACCTTGCCGCCGCGGGCGTGCCGATCATCGGCACCAGCGCCGACATGATTGACGTTGCGGAAGATCGCGAGCGCTTCCAGAAACTGCTGCACAAGCTCAAGCTCAAGCAGCCGCCCAACCGCACCGCCCGTTCGGCGCCGGAGGCCGTCAGGTGCGCCGAAGAGATCGGCTATCCGGTGGTGGTGCGGCCGAGCTACGTGCTGGGCGGGCGCGCCATGGAGATCGTGCACCAGCAGTCGGAACTCGAGCGCTACATGGAAAACGCCGTGCGCGTGTCGAATGATTCGCCCGTGCTGCTCGACCGCTACCTGTCGGACGCGATCGAAGTGGACGTGGATGCGGTATCGGACGGCAAGGACGTGTTGATCGCCGGCATCATGGAGCACATCGAGCAGGCGGGCGTGCATTCGGGCGATTCCGCCTGCTGCCTGCCGCCGCATTCTCTCGCCAGCCACGTCGAGCGCGAGCTGCGCCGGCAGACGGTGCTCATGGCCAAAGCCCTCGGCGTGGTCGGTCTCATGAACGTGCAGTTCGCGATCCAGCGCGGCACGGTGTACGTGCTGGAGGTCAACCCGCGCGCCTCGCGCACCGTGCCCTTCGTTTCCAAGGCGACCGGCATCCC
>CAMDRF010000014.1 GCA_945906765.1 Nitrosovibrio sp. Nv4
CGCACCTCGCGCACGCTGCTCGCCCACCACGGCATCGGCGCGCGCACCGTGGCGCTGCACGCGCACAACGAGCGCGAGGCGGGCGAGAAGCTGCTGCGCGCGTTGCGCGAGGGCAGCAACGTGGCGCTGGTGAGCGACGCCGGAACGCCGGCGATCTCGGACCCCGGCGCGCTGCTGGTGGCCGCCGCGCACCGCGAAGGCCTGCGCGTGATCCCGGTGCCGGGGCCGAATGCCGCCATCGCCGCCTACTCGGCCTCCGGCTTTGCCGCCGAAAGCTTTCAGTTTGTGGGTTTTCTTTCTGCCAGAAAAAAGAATTCATTCAATGCACTGGACGTTCCCTGGCCAGTGGTCCTCTACGAAGCCCCGCACCGGGTGCTCGAAACCGTTGCGGCGCTGCTCGAGCACTTCGGGCCGCAGCGGGAGTTGGTGATCGCGCGCGAGATCAGCAAGAAGTTCGAGGAAGTCGCGCGCATGCGGCTCGCCGACGCCCCAGCCTGGCTTGCCGCGGGGCCGCATCGGCAGCAGGGTGAATTCGTGCTGATCCTCGGCCCAGGTGAGGAAATTCGCGCCGAACTCGCGGAGGGCGAGCGGGTGCTCGGCATTCTTCTTCAATCCATGCCCGCCAGCGAGGCGGCCAAGCTGGCGGCGAAAATAACCGGCGTACCGCGAAAAGAGTTGTATGCAGCGGCGGTCGCGCGGGACAAGCGGGGCTCAAAGTAAAATCCCGTCATGGATAGCATCACCCTCACCCGCCCGGACGACTGGCACCTGCACCTGCGCGACGGGCAGACGATGGCCTCGGTGCTCGAGGACACCGTGCGGCGCTTCGGCCGTGCGATCGTCATGCCGAACCTCAAGCCGCCCGTGCGCACCACGCAGCAGGCGCTGCACTACCGCGAGCGCATTCTGGGCGAACTGCCGGAAGGTTCGACCTTCGAGCCGTTGATGACGCTCTATCTCACCGACGACACGCCGCCCGAGGAGATCGGGCGCGCCAAGCTCTCGGGGCACGTGCACGGCGTCAAGCTCTATCCGGCGGGCGCGACCACGAACTCGGACGAAGGCGTGACGCGCCTCTCGCGCTGCTTCCGCACACTGGAAAAAATGGAGCAGCTGGGCCTGCCGCTGCTGATCCACGGCGAAGTGAACGATCCGATGGTGGACGTGTTTGATCGCGAGAAGGCGTTCGTCGACGAGGTGCTCGGCCAGATCGTCGAACGCTTCAGCAGCCTGAAAATCGTGCTCGAGCACATCACCACACGCGATGCCGTGCAGTACGTCGAGGTTACCGGCCCGCATGTCGCCGCGACCATCACCCCGCATCACCTGCTGCTGAACCGCAATGCGCTGTTCCTCGGCGGCATGCGCCCGCACCATTACTGCCTGCCGGTGCTCAAGCGCGAAGAGCACCGCGAGGCGCTGGTGGGGGCGGCGACGTCGGGCAATCCGAAGTTCTTCCTCGGCACCGACAGCGCGCCCCACTCGCGCGCCACCAAGGAAGCGGCCTGCGGCTGCGCCGGCGTCTACAACGCGCACGCCGCGATCGAGCTCTACGCCACGGCGTTCGAGGAAACCGGCGCGCTGGACAAGCTCGAAGGATTCGCGAGCCACTTCGGCGCGGACTTCTACGGCCTGCCGCGCAACCAGGACACGATCACGCTGCTGCGAAAAGAGTGGACGGTGCCGAAGACCCTGCGCTTCGGCGGCGAGGAAGTGGTGCCGCTGCGCGCTGGCGAAACGATTCCGTGGCAATTGGTCTGAATCATCCGATTTACGATTCCGTCAGGCAATGGGTTGCGCGGATAGGCAATGCGCCCTCGCTGGAACTTTTGAATTTTTTTTCTGCGGAAAAAGATCTGAAGAGTGAAAGCGGAAAACCTATTCGCTTTGTCCCGCCCTCTTCGGCCGATCCGTACTACGAAGTGCATGTCTTCGAGACCGGCTATGTGCAGACCCGCCCGGACAACAAGCACGACCTGTTCAACGCGCTGGCCTGGCTCGCGTTTCCGAAAACGAAAGCTCGCATCAACGCGATGCACGCCGCGGAGATACCCCGAGAAGGAGGCAAGCGCGGGCGTGTGCGCGACATGCTGACGATATTCGACGAGGGCGGCGCGATCGTCGCCTGCAGCGGGGCGGTGGCGGACCTCGTGCGCGAGGCGCGCTGGTCCGAACTGTTTCTCGAGCATCACCGCGACCTGCGTATCGTGGTTGTCGGGCACGCGGTGCTCGAACAGGCGCTTGCGCCGCATCCCGGCATCACCTGCAAGGTCATCTTTGCGGACCCGTCGCGCGATCTTGATATGCAGGCCGCGAACTGGCTCGCAACCGTTGGCAGGTCACCCCGTGACCTGCCCCCACTGCCGGTGTTCGGTTACCCCGGCTGGTTCGAGGGCGGCGGCCGGGCGGACTTTTATTCAGACGAGCGGTACTTTCGTCCGCTGCGGCGCGCCAACGCACAAGTGCGTTCCTGCTAAAATTCCAGCGGGAGTCGGCCAGGCAGCCGCTGTATCCGTTGGCAGTCAATGCGGGGCAGAGGAAAGTCCGGGCTCCATAGGGCGGGATGCGGGATAACCACCCGGCGTGGCGACACGACGAAGAGGGCCACAGAGACGAGTCCCAGGCTACGCAGTACCGCAGGTACAAGCCTGCGGTGGCCTGGGGGTGAAACGCGGCAACCTCCATCCGGAGCAACACCAAATAGGCAAGCATGGCGTCCGAAGGCAACTTCGGTGCTGGAGGCCGGCTCGGTCGGGCTTGCGGGTAGGTGGCAACAGGGCCTGGGGGCGCAAGCTCCCTGGCGCGACGATCCGGGGGGTGACTTCCGGACCAGAGGAATGGCTGTCGGGGGCGTCCCTTTCGGGGGGCGCCCTGCCACAGAACCCGGCTTATCGGCCGGCTCCCGCTGTTGCTGTGTCAGATTCTGTGGGACAACGGGATAAATGCGCTTGCTCCCGGGCTGGGCAAGCACGGATAATTGTTACGCAGGGCTCCCACGGATATGCATTCCCGCCTCAGCCAGAACGACGTCACCAACCTCGTCAACGTGGAGGACGCCGGCCGCGTCCGGGATGCGATTATTGCCATCTACGGCGCCCGCTACCCCGGGGCCGATCTGGCGGCCCTCACCCGGGCCTTCGCTGACGTAAAGGCGCTGTTCGAGGGCAATTACCCGGGCTACCTTGCCTGCGACACGCTGTACCACGACTCCCGTCATACGTATGACATGACGCTTGCGATGGCGCGCCTGGTCGAAGGCCACGATCGCACGCAACTCGCCCCCGAACAGATGGGGCCACGCCGCGCGGTGCTTGGCGTGGTGATCGCGCTGTTGCACGACTCGGGCTACCTGCGCCGCGCTTCGGAAGCACAGGTCGATAACGGCGCGATCTTCACCAAAGTGCATGTCAGCCGCAGCGCCGATTTCCTCGCCCGCTACCTGCCGACGATCGGCTTCGGCGCCGAGGCCGAAGTCGCGGCGCGCCTGGTGCACTTCACCGGCTACGAGATGGACGTGGACGACATCCAGATCGCCGATCCGAAAGACCGCCTGCTCGGCCACATGGTCGGCACCGCCGACCTGATCGGGCAGATGTCGGACCGCATGTACCTCGAGAAATGCCGCGAGTTCCTGTATCAGGAGTTCGTGTGGGGATCGATTGCGCGCGAGACGCTGCCCGACGGGCGCGAGATCGTGCGCTACGCCTCGCCCGAGGATCTGATCTGCAAGACGCCGGGCTTCTACGAGTACGTGGCGCGTGACCGCATCCACCGCAAGCTTGGCGCCGCCGACCGCTACGCCGAAGCGCACTTCGACGGACCCAGCCTCTACCAGACCGAGATCGACGCCAACTTCCGCTTCCTGCGCGAGGCGATCGAGCAGGCGAACCTCGGCCGCCTGCGACGGGCCTGCTATTCCCTCTCCAGCCGGCACAGCGAAGCCGCCTGAAATCCGTGGGGTTTGTCACACCTCGCTGAATTTACTTCTCTTTTTGGCATTCCACCCCTTGTCGCGGGGGCCCAGCCGTGGCACAAGTGCGGCGTGACACTTCCTGACAAGCTGCCCAACGGCGCAAAAACGGTGGCAGCGCCCGCGCTTGCCCGCCTGCTCGCGGACAGCGCGCTCAGCCGCGCGGCGCTCGCGGCCTGCGGTTTCCCGCTGGCGCTTGCCGATGCGGGCGCCAAAGGACGGCCGAGCGCCGATGTCGAACTATCAATCGGCATGGTGCACGGCGTGGAAGGCCTGCTGACGCATTGGGTGCTCGCCTTCGCCGACCGCGGCGAAATCGCTCGCATGCAGGAAGAACTGCGCGTGCTCAGGGCGATTTCCGCGGCACCCTGAGCTTCGAGCGGGCTCAGTCCTCCTTCGACTGGAGCGACTGCCAGAGATCGATCAGCATCATGACGATACCGATCAGAATGATGACCCCTAGCGCGACATCCTTCAACTTGAGCACCACCGGGCTGAGAAACGACAGCATCAGCGCCACGGCGATGACTGCGGCAAAGATCTTGATCGGCATGGTGTGATTCTCCTTGGTCGCGTCTTAATCGGCCTGCACGCGGGAAACGAGCCAGCGCGCGGTGCGCAGCAGGCGCGCGTCGCTATGGCGCGCTCCGACCAGTTGCGCGCCGAGGGGCAATCCGTTTTCGCCCCGCATCAACGGTACATTGAGCGCGGGCATGCCGCATAGCGTCCAGAGCGTGCAAAAGGCCGGATCCCCGGTTGCCGCTAGCCCTTCGGGCGCAGTTCCGGCGGCAGACGGGGTCAGTACCGCATCGAAGCGCGAGAACAGCTCTTCGAATCCAGAATTGAGGATCGGAATACGCGTAATCGCCTTCTGATAATCGATCGCCTTCACTTCGCGCCCGCGCGCCAGCTGGTTGCGCAGCGACTCCGAGAGGCGGTCGCGCCCCTTGTCCCACTCGAGATCGAGGTTCACCGCCATCTCGGCTTCCATGATGGTGCGCTGCCAGTCCCACGCTTCGCGCAGCGATTCGGGAAGCTCGTACTCCTCGCATTGCGCGCCGAGCGCTTCGATCAACTCGACGAAGGCGTCCCGCGTCTCCGCGGCAGCGCGGTCCCAGACCGGCGTCTTCACGAACGCCAGCTGCGGCGTGAGCGGCGGCTCTTCGGCCGCCGTACGCACGAACGGAATGCGCGCGCGCGGATGCGTGTCGGGATCGCGTTCGTCGTGCCCGGCCAGCGCTTCGGCGAGCAATGCGATGTCCTCCAGCGTGCGGGCGAAGAAGCCGACGTGATCCAGGGTCCGCGAGAGCTTGAGAATGCCGTGCCGCGGTATCAGGCCGTGCGTCGGCTTGAAGCCGTATACGCCGCAGAATGCCGCCGGCCGGATCACCGAGCCGTTGGTCTGGCTGCCCACGGCGAGCGGCACCATGCCCGAAGCGACCGCGGCCGCCGAGCCAGAGGACGACCCACCCGGCGTGTGCGCTGAATTGTGCGGATTGCGCGTCTTGCCAGGCGCATAAGTGGCGCATTCCGTGGTCACGGTCTTGCCCATGATCACCGCGCCGGCCGCGCGAAGCGCCGATACCACCGTCGCGTCGCTGTCCGGTGTTCGCCCGGCATGCAGCACCGTACCGTCTTCGGTCGGCATGTCGGCGGTATCGATGATGTCCTTGATCCCGACCGGCACCCCGTGCAGCGGTCCGCATGCGCGTCCCTCGCGCCGATCAAGGTCGCGCGCGCGCGCCTGGACGAGCGCATGTTCCGGATCAAGGAATTGCCAGGCCTGCACCTCCGGCTCGGCGGCACGAATGCGCGCCAGGCAGGCCTCGACCAGCTGCTCCGAGCTGACCGCCCCTTCGGCGATCGCGCGCGCCGCGTCGGTCGCGCTCAGCCATTCAAGGCGCGTGGCGTCCATGGGTCAGGAGCTGTAGAGGACGCTGGGCAGCCAAAGCGTGATCTGCGGGAAAACGTAGATGATCACCATCGTCACCAGCACGATGTACACGAACGGCATGCAACCGCTGAAAATCTGCGTCAGCAGGACGGAGGGCGGGCTGACGCCTTTCAGGTAGTACGCCGCCATCGCCATCGGCGGCGACAGAAACGCGGTCTGCAGGTTGATCGCCACCAGGATGCCGAACAGTATCGGGTCGATGCCGAAGTGCGGCAGCATCGGCAGAAAGATCGGCACGAAGATGATGATGATCTCGGTCCATTCCAGCGGCCAGCCAAGCACGAAGATGATGAGCTGCGACAACAGCAGGAAGGTGATCGGATTGAGGTTCATGCTCAACACAAAATCCTTGATCAACACATTGCCGCCGAGATAGGCGAAGACCGAGGCGAAGGTCGCCGAACCGACGAACAGCCAGCACACCATCGCCGAGGTGCGCGCGGTGAGAAACACCGACTCGCGCAAAGCCTTCCAGGTCAGCGAGCGGTAGCCCGCCGCCAGCAGCATGGCGCCCAGCGCACCGACCGCCGCCGCCTCGGTCGGCGTCGCCAGCCCGAACATGATCGCGCCCAGCACCGACAGGATCAGCATCGCGAGCGGGAAAAACGACTTCGCCAGCATCACGAACATTACGCGCTTGCTGACGTCACCCTCTCCCTTGGGCAACCGCGGGGCCAGGTGCGGCTTTAAGATCCCCACGCCAATGACGTAGACGATGTACATGCCGGCGAGAAAGAAACCGGGAATCATCGCGGCGGCGTACAGCTTGACCACCGAAATACTGGCCATCGCGCCGTAGACGATCAGCATGATCGAGGGTGGGATCAGAATCCCGAGACAGCCGCCCGCGCAGACCACGCCGGCGGCCAAGCGCGTGTCGTAGCCGGCCTTGATCATCTGCGGGAACGCGAGCATGCCCATCAGCGTCACCACCGCGCCGACGATGCCGGTCGCGGTCGCGAACAGCGCGCAGGTGGCGAGCGTCGCCACCGCGAGCGAGCCAGGAACCCCCTTCAGCGCGATCTGCAGGCTCTTGAACAGGCCGTCGAGAATGTTTGCGCGCTCGACCAGGTAGCCCATCAGCAGGAACAGCGGGATCGACACCAGCGCATCGTTGTTGAGCACGGTGAAGGTGTTCTGCGTCAGCAGGTAGAACACGCGGTTGTCGAAGAACGCCGTCCCCGCCTGGAAGTAGGCGTAGTAGCCGAACCCCACGCCCAGCGCCATCAGCGTGAAGGCGACCGGAAAACCGATCATGATCGCGAAGACCAGGATCCCCAGCATCGTCAGGGCTACTCCCGGATCGCTCATCACACCGCTCCTTGCGCCGTCTGCGCGGCGGCCTTCCGCGCGTGCTCCGCGAGAATCTGCTTCTCGAGTTCTTCCACATCATGCAGCCGCTCTGTCCAGCGGCCGTCGCGCAGGCACTGCACGCAGCGCAGGACCTCGGCAAAGCCCTGCAGCGCCATCAGCGCGGCGCCGATCGGAATCATCATTTTGAGCGGCCAGATCGGCACGCCCGCTGGGCTGTTGACGCTCACCTCGCGCAGCCTCAGCGACTCGGTGCCATAGCCCCATCCCGCCACGACGAGGGCAAGGATGCCGGGAAAGAAGAACAGCACGTACAGGACGAGTTCGACGCTCGCCTGGGTGCGCTCGGACCACAGCCGGTAGAACATGTCGGCGCGCACGTGACCGCCGCGCGACAGCGTGTAGGCGCCGGCCATGTAGAACACCGCAGCGTACATCAGGTAGCTCATGTCGAACGCCCAGCTGGTGGGGTCGTCGAGCACGTAGCGCACGAACACCTCGTAGCAGGTGCCGAAGGTGGCGATGATGATGCACCAGGCAAACGCGTGCCCGATGGTCTTGTTCAACCGGTCGATCGCGAAAATCAGGCGCTGCATGGTTCAGCCCGGGGAGGGAAAGAAAATGGGGCGGCACCCGCGGATGCCGCCCCAGCCGTCACGAACGCCGTGCGCCCGGCTCAAACCGGAATCTTAGTCTTGAAGATATGCTCGTAGCCGAGTTTGTAGTCCGCCTCGTTGAGGAACATGTAGTAGGCGACGCGCTTGGCCCAGGCGCGCTGCGATTCGACCACCTTGGCGAAGAACGGATCCTCGTCTGAGAGCCTCTTGGTGAGGACGTCCCAGGCCTTGAGCTGTTCGGCCATGATCGACTTCGGCGTGCGCAGCACGTTGACCTTGTGCTTGTCCTTCAGGATTTGCAGGTCGCGCGAGTAGTTGTCCATCGCCGTCCACCAGTTCGACGAGCTGGCGGCCTCGGCGGCGTACTGCAGGATCGCCTGCAGATCCTTCGGAATCGTGGCCCACTTCTTCTTGTTGATGGCGATCTCGAAGAACTCCATCGCCTGGTGGTAGCTGCCCATCATGTAGTTCTTGATCACGTCCTGCGCGCCGAAGCGGCTGTCGGAGGTCGGATTGTTGAACTCGAAGGCGTCGATGACGCCCTTTTCCAGCGCCGGAATGATCTCACCGCCAGGAAGCTGGGTCACTTTCGCGCCCATTTCCTGGAACAGGTCCGCGGCGAGGCCCACGGTACGGTACTTGAGGCCTTTTAGCTGCTTCGCGTCCGTGATCGGTTTCTTGAACCAGCCCAGGGGTTGGGTCGGCATCGGCATGACGAAAAAGCCGACCACGTCGAGGTTGATCTTGGCGAGCAGTTCGTTGTAGAGCTCCATGCCGCCGCCCCTGTGGATCCAGGCCAGCGTCTGGGGTGCGTCGCAGCCGTTGATCGGGCCGGAGCCGAACAGCGACGCCACCTTGCTCTTGCCGTACCAGTACACCGGCACGCCGTGGCTGGCATCCAATACACCCTTGCTGGTCGCATCCATCACCTCGAACGGCTTCACCACCGCACCGGCCACCAGGTAGTCGATGCGCAGGCGCCCGCCCGCCATTTCATTGACGCGCTTGACGTACTCCTCGGCCATCTCGTTGAAGATATCCTTGGCGCCCCACGCGCCCTGCATTTTGATGACGATGGGGGATTGCGTCCGGCCGATCATCGGGAACCCGAGAGTCGCCGCGCCGGCCGTCGCCACTGCCGCGCCCGACAGGAACTTGCGGCGCGAAGCGGTGGTTTTGTCTTTCTGGTTGCTCATTTGATGCCTCCTCCTAGGAAGTTTTGCTCCGGCGCGGGGTTGTGCCCCCGGACGAAAAGCCAGCATATTTTACTCTCCCGCTCGCGCGCTCCGCAAGACAACTTCACGATGTGAAACGGGATTCTTGACCGCGGTCAAGCCGCCGCATATTGCACTGCGGGAGTCGGCGCGCCAGAAAGCGGCTTGCCGCGCTTGTCGGTCGGATGCCAGCCCGAGACCGCGAGCATGACGAAGAAACCGATCACGTAGGCAAGCGCGACGTGCCACCCCGCCTTCAACCAGCGCCCCACCGACTTCGCCTCCGGATACATGTTGGAGAGCGCCACGCCGGCGGAGGAGCCGAACCAGATCATCGAGCCGCCGAATCCCACGGCGTAAGCCAGCATGCCCCAGTCGTAGCCCCCCTGCTTCAGCGCCAGCGCGGTCAGCGGAATATTGTCGAACACCGCCGAGATGAAACCAAGACTGAACGCGCTCTGCCAGCTCGCCGGCGGCAGCTTCTCCACCGGCATCATCGAGGCGATGGTCACCAGGGAAAGCAGGAACACCGTGCCCTTGAACGCCTCGGGCAGGAGCGTCCAGTCCGGCTTGCGCAGCGGCGCCGTGGCGAGAATCGCCACCCATACCGCCGCGCCGATGACCGGAAAATGGTCCAGCAGCGATGGAAACCATATATTGCAGGCCACGTTGGCGCCGATCGCCGCAACAAGTATGACGACGACAATGCCGACGCGCGCCCAGTCCACCGAGATGCCCGGGGGCGCGTCCTTGCTGATCGGGGAATACGCGTGCTGCTGGCGCGCCGCGAAATATCCGACCACCAGGAGCGCCGGTACGGCGGCGATGTAAGCATCAAGCACCGCAAGCGGACTCACGCCATCGATCCACATCATGGTCGTCGTCGTGTCGCCGACCACGCTGCCCGCGCCGCCGGCGTTCGAGGCGGCGACAATCGCCGCGAGGTAGCCGATGTGCACCTTGCGGCGGAACACCACGCCGGCCATGGTGCCGCCGATCAGTGCGGCGGCGATGTTGTCGAGGAAAGAGGACAGCACGAAGACGATCACCAGAAGCAGGAAGCCGCCCTTCCAGTCGTCGGGTAAAAACTTCGGCAGCTCGGCCGGGATGTTCGACTCCTCGAAGTGCTTGGAAAGCAGCGCGAAACCGAGCAAGAGGCCGAGCAGGTTGGCGAGGATCACCCACTCGTGTGCCATGTGCCGCGCCAGGCCGTCCAGCCCCGCGCCGGCCTTGAAGCCGGTGAAGCCGAGCTTGTACAGCGTGATCACCGCGAGCCCCGCCAGCGCGACCTGCAGCGTATAGCGGTGGAACAGCGCAACGCCGGCGAGGGTCAGGCCGAACAGCAGGAATTCGACCGGGAACAAGGATCAGGCCTTCAGCGCAGCCAGCACTTCGTCCAGCATTTTCTTCGCGTCGCCGAACAGCATGCGGTTGTTGTCCTTGTAGAAAAGCGGGTTGTCGACGCCGGCGTAGCCGGAGGCCATGCTGCGCTTCATCACGATCGAGGTCTTCGCCTTCCAGACTTCCAGCACCGGCATCCCGGCGATCGGACTGGCGGGGTCCTCCTGCGCGGCCGGATTCACGATGTCGTTGGCGCCGATCACCATCGCCACATCGGTGTCCGGGAAATCCTCGTTGATCTCGTCCATTTCCATCACGATGTCGTACGGGACTTTGGCTTCGGCGAGCAGCACGTTCATGTGGCCGGGCATGCGGCCGGCGACCGGGTGGATGCCGAAGCGCACGTTGACGCCCTTGCCGCGCAGGTGACGGGTGATGTCGTTGACCGTGTGCTGGGCCTGCGCGACGGCCATGCCGTAGCCGGGCACGATAATCACGCTCTTCGCGTCCCGCAACAGCTCCGCGGTCTCCAGCGCATTGACCGGCACAACTTCGCCGGCCGGCTGACCGTCGGAAGAATGCGCGGCCGCCGCAGTCCCGCCGCCCGTGCCGAAACCGCCCGCGATCACGCTGATGAAGTTGCGGTTCATCGCGTTGCACATGATGTAGGAGAGGATGGCGCCGCTCGAGCCCACCAGCGCGCCCACCACAATCAACAGGTCGTTCGACAGCATGAAGCCGGTGGCCGCCGCGGCCCAGCCGGAGTAGCTGTTCAGCATCGACACCACCACCGGCATGTCCGCGCCGCCGATCGCCATCACCATATGGATGCCGAAGAGCAGCGCGATCACGGTCATCACGATCAGCGGCTTCATGCCGTCGCTCATGGATTCGGCGCGCAGGAACTCCCGGCCGAAATAAATCACGATCAGCAGGCCCGCCAGATTGAGCCAGTGGCGCGCCGGCAGCAACAGCGGCTTGCCGCCAATCTTCCCGGAGAGCTTGCCGAAGGCGATCACCGAACCGGAGAAGGTCACCGCGCCGATCAGGATGCCGGCGTAGATCTCCATCTCGTGGATCGCCTTGGCGGCGCCTGTGTACTGGGAAGAGACGGCAGGATCGATGTAGGTCGCGAATCCGACCAGCATCGCCGCGAGGCCCACCAGGCTGTGCATCAGCGCGACCAGTTCCGGCATCTGCGTCATCTGCACGGTGCGCGCCGCATAGAGCCCGACGCCGCCGCCCGCCAGCATGGCGCCGATGATCCAGGGAATTCCCGCCGCCGTGACGCGCGGCCCGAGCACCGTCGCCAGCACGGCGATGGTCATGCCGATCATGCCGTAGAGGTTGCCGCGCCGCGAGCTCTCCGGATTGCTGAGGCCGCCGAGGCTGAGGATGAACAGGATGGTGGCGCCGATGTAGGCGACGCTGGCGAGGCTCTGGGACATGGTCATCGCCCCTATTTGCGGAACATCGCCAGCATGCGCTGGGTGACGGCGAAACCGCCGAACATGTTGACCGCCGTGAGCGCGATGCCCGCCACCGCGAGCCAGCGTATCCAGTCATCCGGGCGGCCCGCGCCCGACGTGACCGGAGGCGCGATCTGCACCAGCGCGCCGATGGCGATGATGCTGCTGATGGCGTTGGTCACGCTCATCAGTGGCGTGTGCAGCGCCGGGGTCACGTTCCAGACCACCATGTAGCCGACGAAACAGGCCAGCACGAAAACCGTGAAGTGGCCGAGGAAATCCGCAGGCGCATAGGCGCCGATGAACCAGAACAGCGCCGCGGCCACGCCGAACATGATCGCGAGGCGGTTGCCGGACATGGGGGCGCCGCCGCCGTGGCCGCGGCCCTTTTTCAGGACCGGCGCAGATGGCGCCGGTTTGGCGGCAGGTGCGGCGGAAAGCTTGGGCGCCGGCGGCGGCCAGGTGATGCTGCCTTCCTTGACGACCGTGGTGCCGCGCAGCACCTCGTCGTCCATATTGACGTTGATGACGCCGTCCTTGGTCTTGCACAATTCCTCGGCAAGCCGGAACAGGTTGGTCGCGTACAGCGTGCTCGATTGCTTCGCCAGGCGGCTGGGCAGGTCAGCGTAGCCGATGATCGTCACGCCGTGCTTCACCACCACTTTGCCCGGCTCGGTCAATTCGCAGTTGCCGCCCTGCTCCGCGGCCATGTCGACGATGACGCTGCCGGGCTTCATGGACTGCACCATTTCGGCGGTGATCAACCGGGGCGCGGGTTTGCCGGGAATCAGCGCGGTGGTGATGATGATGTCCACTTCCTTCGCCTGCTTCGCGAAGACTTCGCGCTGGGCCTTCTGGAAGCCATCGCTCATCACCCTGGCGTAACCGCCGGCGCCGGAGCCTTCCTCCGTGTATTCCACCGGCACGAATTCGCCGCCTAGAGAGCGGATCTGATCGGCCACTTCGGGACGCGTGTCGTTGGCGCGCACGATGGCGCCCAGGCCCGCCGCCGCGCCGATCGCGGCGAGACCCGCCACGCCGGCGCCGATGATGAAAACCTTCGCCGGCGGCACCTTGCCCGCGGCGGTGATCTGGCCGGTGAAAAAGCGGCCGAAATGATGCGCGGCCTCGATCACCGCGCGGTAGCCGCCGATGTTCGCCATCGAGGAGAGCGCATCCAGCTTCTGCGCGCGCGAGATGCGCGGCACGCTGTCCATCGCCAGGACGGTAGCCTTGCGGGCCGCCAGCTTCTGCAGGAGTTCGGGGTTCTGCGCTGGCCAGAGGAAGCTCACCAGCGCGCCGCCCTCGCGCAGCAGGCCGACTTCTTCCGGGCTCGGCCCGCGTACCTTGAAGACGATGTCGGACCCCGCCCAGAGGCCGGCTGCATCGGCGACGATCTGCGCACCGGCGGCGCGGTAGACGTCGTCGCTGAAATTCGCCGCATCGCCGGCGCCGGACTGCACGGCGACCTTGAAGCCCAGCTTGATGAGTTTTTCCACTACCTCGGGAACGGTGGCGACGCGCTTCTCGCCCGCGAACGTCTCGCGCGGCACTCCTATCACTTGTGACATGAAACTCCTCGATCCGGGATTCCCGGAATCATACTTCAGCGGCGAGCACTTTCCTCTCTAGCGCCGCGACGGCTTGCGCCCTGACCTGCGTGCAGGGGAAAGGCCCGCGGCAAACGCCTTGGCGTCAGTATCGAATGCCCGAGTCACGCGGACGAGCCGCTGCAAGCTCTCCCGCACCCTCGCTACGTCAAGGCGCGTCGGGTAGATGTTGCGAACCACGTGCCGGAACTCGCACAGTTCGTACAATTCCTCCGCAAGCGTCGCTGATACGACAGCCGGCCGTTTCGGATCCTCCCAGGCCATTGCGCACCTGGATATCAGCTTCTTGTGCCAGTCCTCCCCCGTGACCGGTACGCGGTCGATGCGCCGGGCGACGAAGGCCAGCACACCTTCAATGATCGTGTACGCCTGCGCGATGCGCTGGGCCAGACCGGCGAGCCGCAACTCCCGCTCGTAACCGTCGGGCGAGGGTCCTGCCGCGTGACGCTTCTCCCCCTCCTCCATGCGTCCGGCCTCGCGCAACAATTCTGTGACGACCGCCAACTGGTCCTCAAAGCTCGCTGGCACGGCGCGCGTCCTTGAGCATGGCCTTCCTGACCGCTGGCGGCAGCGTATCGGCAAAGATCACGTCGACCGGAACACCGTAAGGCGCCGCCGCCTCGTCGACCACCGCGCGCACCTGGCCCCAGGTCTTTCCCGCATGGGAAACGATCAACAGGTCGAGGTCCGACTCCGGGCGAACTGCGCCATAGCCGACGGACCCGACCACCAACGCGCGCACCCCGGCGTGCGCGAGGGCGCTGCTGCAGGCACGGGCGGCCTGTTTGAGCACGCCTCCGCGAGTGAGGGGCGGACGGCCGCCGGGCACGCGCCGGATCTCGGCGTCGGCTGGTATCGCCCAGCGCTCCCCGACGCGAATCGCGCCGGCGACTTTGCCGGCGGCGAGCAACTGCCGCACGCGCTGCTCCGAGAGCTTGCGCGAGAGAGCGAATCCGGCGGACGAGACAAGCGCGGACATGCGAGGATTATGCATAACCTCTAGCGGAACCGCAAGAGGTTAATTATCATTCCCTCTCTTGCCAATAATCCCCTAATAGGGTAATTTGTCTCCATGGAGAAACGTCTGCCTCACTACCGCCTGAGCGACATTCAGGCGCAGATGAGCAGCGTTGAAGCGATGAATCTGACCGAGTCGGCCCGCATTGGCATTCGTGCTGCCGGCATGACGACGAGCGAGGCGCTTGAGGTCGTGCTGAAACTGAGCCGCAAGGACTTTTACAAGAGCATGACCACGCATGGGGATCATCGCGTGTGGCAGGACGTGTATCACGCCGAGTGGCGGGAAAAGCTGCTCTATGTGAAGTTTCAGCAGGACGGTGAGTATTTTGTAGTGTCGTTCAAGGAGCGATGACATGACATCCAAATGGATCGGGAAGCGGTGCCCCATCTGCTTCGAGGGCACCCTGCGCAAAGGAACAAAGCGTCAGCAACTGGAATATCGCGGGCACAGCTACGAATACACGGCGCGCGGGGCGTTTTGCGGCCATTGCCAGGACGGGTTCGCGGATCAAGACGAACGCGAAGAAAAAGCCTGGGAAGCTTTCCGCGACCGGGTGGATACCGCGGAGGCAGCGGAGCTGGCGCGCATACGCAAGAACCTGAAGCTGACCCAACAGCAAGCCGCCCGGCTGACCGGCGGAGGGAAGAACGCCTTCTCACGTTACGAGCGCGGGCAGGCCAAACCGGTAGCGGCCGTCATCAATCTTTTCCGGCTGCTTGAGCGCCACCCGGAATTACTGAAGGAAATCAAAGCGGGCTGATGGGCGCCACCCAACCAGCACCAACATCCCCCCAGAGAATTCGTGGCACAGGCGCCGGGAACGTCTTGAAGGACGACGAGGTCAGCGCAACACCGTCGGTGTCTTCACCTTCGAAAAATCCCGGTCGTGCGTCACCAGCGCGTCCGCATTGACGGCAAGCGCGCTGGCGATCTGAATCGCGTCGGGCAGCCAGATCTAGCGCCGCTACTCGTCCCGCAACCGGCGCAGCGTCTTCGCGCTGTCCTTACCCCACAAGCTCTTTCCGGAGCCGGCAAGGCCGAGAAGCGACTTTTGCCGCGGCAGATCCGCCGCGCAGTCGACCGGGACGATCGCGGCAATTGAGCGCCCATAGCGCGTGATGATGGTCGAGCGCCCCCTCTCCGCGTCCATGAGCAACGCGCGCAATCGCCTGCCGGCGTTGTTGACATCGATGCGGTTCGAGTGCGCCATGTCCCAACTCTGCAGGCCGCAAGAACCGCGGTCAAGCGGCGCCTCCCGCCGCATCAACCGCCGCTCCCGCGCCGCCGGAACACCCTTGACCGCGAGCCCGGTTCCTCGCCGGGAAGCAGGCTGGTCAGCTCGCGGTAGCGGCGGAAAAGAAAGGCGACACGCTCGGCGTCGCTCCCCCATTTGCGTTTGCCGCCATCCGACACGTAGGCCGCATCTACTGCGCGGTCCAGCTCCTGGTGTGCCTTCACCATCGCGGGCGGCATTAGATCCGGGTCGTAAAGCGTGGCGAGCGTGACTGAAGGATCGCGCTTGAACTCCGCTTCACGCAAATCGAGCACGCCCTGCGCTGCATCCTCGACGGTCTTGCGCTGCTCGTTTGTCGGATGCTCAGGCCAGGGAAAATTGTTGTAAACGACTCCCGCCGAGTATTGATAGTCGCTCTTGAGTCTGCCGCATACGGCGCGTGTCCAGACCATGTGCATAGCACTCGTCAAGACGCCGAAGTGATATAGCGACGCGCCATCGATGGTGTAAAGCTTGTTCGTCGCAACAACATCGCGATCAAGAAAGCCCATCGGGATGTAATGTCGATTCTCCGAAGACACCTCGGGCAAGGCAACGTACCTTCCACGCGGTTGCCGAATTTCACCAAACAAGGAAGGCGTATCGGCTAATTCCCGCGTAGTCGCCCTTAAGCTTTCCAGCCGCTTTGCTTTGACTCTTTCGATCCGTTTGCGCACGAGCGGGAGCGCCTTAAGTTGGCTTGGCGACGCATCAACCAGCCACAGACACCAGCGCTCGACGCCATTAATATATTCTTCGCTCCCGAGAAGACGGCGTAAAAACCGTTGCGATTCGGGTTCAGCATCGAGGAGCGCTTTGCGTTCCTCTGCCGATAAAAGCAAGTTACCGCCGTCGTTCGGCATACTGCCAAAAACGATTGGAGGTGCATTTCTTGATATCGGCACTCTTCGCTTGCCAAGTACCACATCTGGCGCATCAACGAGGTAAGGGTTAATGTTTTCGACAGCTACCTCGTGCGGCGGTCCCTGAATTTCGGCGTACTCGAACAGGCGCTTCTTGCCCGCCTCGAAAGCGGCAAAGCCGACGATGACGCAATGCACCGCTGCCTTGCCCGGCGCGTCGTTAGTCCACTGGAAAGTGCGATGCGCGAAATGGATGCGGATGCCTTGAGCCAGCATTTGGGACCAGAGGACGCCGACTTGCTCGCCCTGCGTGATGCTATTGGTCGAGACGAAGGCGCACTTGATGGCGCGGCGCTGGCGTGAATCCACGTCCGCCATATCGACGAACAGATCGTTAACCACCGCTTCGCCCTTGCCGAAGCGCACGTCCTTGTGTTTTTTCCGGCCTTTCGTGGCTTTGGCGACAATGCCGCCGGTGTCATCGCCCGAGGTCAGGTATTGAGCCGCTTTGACGTACCAGCCGGTGACGAAGTCAAGCACGCCTGCGCCCTTGATGCCCTGCATGACCGCCTCAAGGTCCTCTTTCTGCTCGTCGGTCTGGTACTGCTTGCCGACGAAAGGCGGATTGCCGAGGATGTAGTCGAGCCGCGAAGGAGGGACGAACTCGGCCCAATCAATGCGCAGGGCGTTGCCAAGGCGGATGTTGGCGCTCTTTAACAGCGGTATGCGCAGCACCGGTTCGCCGAAAATCTCGCTCGCCTCGACGTTCATCTGGTGATCGACCAGCCACATTGCCACCTGCGCCACCTGCGCTGGGAATTCCTCGATCTCGATGCCATAGACCTGGTCCACGTCGAGCTTGAGCGACTGGAACACCGAGCCGATGCGATGGCCGAACTTCTCCGCCGCGCGCAGCACGTCCATTTCCAACCTGCGAAGCTCGCGGTAGGTGATGACCAGAAAGTTTCCGCAGCCGCACGCCGGATCGAGGAAGTGCAGATTGGCGAGCTTTTTCCAGAATTCGAACAGCTTGTCCTTGTTGCCCTTCACCCGCTCGAACTCGGCGCGCAGCTCATCGAGAAAAAGCGGCCCGATCAGTTTCAGGATGTTGGCTTCGCTGGTGTAGTGCGCGCCGAGCTGGCGGCGGCGGTCCTTCTCCTCCAGTTCGATGACCTTCTGGAACATGGCGCCGAAGATCGCGGGGGAGATGGAGCCCCAGGACAGCGCGCACAGATCGAGCAGCATTTTGCGCATCGCGCCGTTGAATTGCGGCGTGGCGATGCGCTCCTCGAACAGTTTGCCGTTGACGTAAGGAAAAAGCGCGAAGTGCTCGGGAAGCGATTTCTGGCGCGACTCGACAGGCCGGTTCAGGGTGTCGAAAAGCTGTTCAAAGAGCGAGCCGACCGTGGCACCGTCCTCGGAAGTCCAACTCTCGATCAGGTCGCGGAAGCTGCCCTTGGGCTGGAAAATCCCGGTGTCGTCGGCGAATAGGCAGAACATCAGCCGCACGAGGAAATGCTCTAGCGCGTGCCCGGCGTAGCCGTCCTTCTTCAGCGCGTCGTGCAGGTATCCCATCTGCTGCACCGCGCGCACGTTGACCGGGTCTTGCTCCCTGACGACGTGCTTGCGATATCCGGCGATGAAACCGAACAGGTGAATTTTCTTGTGAAGGTCTTTCAGCGCGAATTCATGCTGGCGTCCCTCGTCCAGGTCGTAGAGGCGAAAACGGGCGAAGTCCGATACCAGCACGTAGCGCGGCAGTTCTTCTTCCTTCAAGCCCGGAAAATAATCCGTGGCCTGTTTGTAGGCGCGGTCGAGGTCCTTGCCACGGGACTTGTGTTCGATGAGCAGCGTGCCCTTCCAGAGCAAGTCGATGTAGCCGTCCTTGCCGTCGATTCTCTTGACACGCTTTTCGAAGCTGGCAACGCGCCGGCGCGATACTCCAAATACCTCAAAGAACGCGTCCAAGAACGACTTGGCGTCCGCGTCCTCGGACTCGGCGTGCTTCCACTCGCGCGAAAAAGCCAGGGCGCGGTTGCTGATCTCTTGGAGCGTGATCGGCACGTTCTTCCTATTGTTGCGCTACGAGCGCAAGCCGGTCGTCAAAGCTCACTGGCACGGCACGCATCCCTGAGCATCGCCTTTTTTACCGCAGGCGGCCTGCTTTAGCACGGCTCTGCGGGTACGCGGCGGACGGCCGCCGGGCACGCGCTGCTTCGAGAGCTTGCGCACGCGCGGGAATCCGGCCGATGCGGTGGGTAACGACATGTGGAGGTTATGCCCAACACCTAGCGGAATCGCAAGTGCCTGACGTCTTGTCCAACGCCTACAACCTTCCGCCTGCCCGCGCCATCCAGCCGAATCGTCGCTCGCCAAATTCGAACGCGCCTTGCACGATGAGCGCCAGCGCCGCCGCGGGAATCGCACCGGCGAGCAGTGTCGCGTTGTCGTTCAGCGCGAGGCCGGAGACGATGCGCTCACCGTAGCCGCCGGCGCCGACGAAGGCGGCTATCGTCGCGGTGCCGACGTTGATCACCGCGGAGGTTTTGATGCCGGCGAGGATGAAAGGCAAGGCGAGCGGGATCTCGATGCGCCGCAGCCGCTCGCCAGGGGTAAGGCCGAGCGCGAGCGCCGCCTGGCGCATGCCCTTGCCGACCGCCTCCAGCCCGGCGTGGGTGCCGCGCACGATGGGCAGCAGCGCGTAGAGGAACAGCGCGATCAGCGCCGGCAGCGTGCCGATCATGCCGAGCAGCGCGATGAGGAAGGCGAACAGGGCGAGCGACGGAATCGTCTGGATGACGCCGACCACGCCGAGAACAACCTGAGTCATTGCTTTTACTTTTTGAGAAAGAATTCCCAAGGGAACCCCAACAGCAATGCCCGCCGCCAGGGAGACGAGCACCAGCACCAGGTGCTCGCTGGTAAGCCGCCAGAAATCCGGACCGAAAAGAACCTTGAGAAAGGTTCTTGGGGCGGTTGCGGGCGAGTTCGAATCAAGCAAAGCAGCAGCTTCCGCAAAGCTCCTGCCCTGCAATTCCGCGGCCGCGTTCAGGCGGATCATCGTCGCCTCATCGATGCGCCGTTCCAGTTTCTGCAGCTTCGCCCAGGCCTCCGGAAAGCGCTGCGGCACGTCCAGCCGGTAAAGCAGCACCGCGTCGTAGCGCGGGAAGAACTTGCGGTCGTCCTGGAGCACGCGCAACTGGAAGCGCTCGATCTTGGCGTCGGTGGTGTAGACATCCATCACGTCGATCTTGCCGGCCGCGATGGCCTCGTAGGCCAGGCCGTGGTCCAGGCCCGAAGGCGCCGCGAACGGAATGCCGTAGGCGGATTTGAGGCCCGGCCAGCCGTCCGCGCGGCCGATGAATTCCTGCGACAGGCCGAGCTTCAGGCCCGAGCTCCTGGCCAGATCGGACAGCGAGCGGATGCCGAGCGCCTGCGCCCGCTCTTCGCGCATCGCCAGCGCATAGCTGTTGTTGAAACCGAGCGGCACCGCGGCGCCCAGGCCGAGCGGCGCGAGCGCGCGGTTCAGCGCCGCCAGGTCCGGGCTGCCCTCCAGCTTGAGGATCTCCTTCGCGATGGTGCCGGTGTATTCCGGATACAAGTCGATGGAGCCGGACTTCAGCGCCGCGTAGAGGATGCCGGTGTTGCCGAGCCCGGGGCGATGCACCGCGCCGCCCGCCGCGCGAACCAGGACCTCACCGAGGATGTAGGACTCGGTGAAGCGCTTGGAGCCGATTTTCATGCTTTCCGCCTTTGCGGGAAGCAAGAAAATCGCCAGCAAAAGAAAAAACCATTTCATGCGGCCCTTTCGAGCTTCTTCGCCCCGCCGTCGAGGAACTGCAGCGCCGCGAGGTTCGCGTACAGGCCGCCCTGCTTCATCAGTTCGGCGTGCGTGCCCTGCGCCACGATCGCGCCGCGGTCCATGACGACGATACGATCGGCATGCTGCACCGTGGCGAGGCGGTGCGCGATGACCAGCGTGGTGCGGCCGCGCTCGAGCGCTTCGAGCGCCTGCTGCACCATGCGCTCGCTCGCCGCATCCAGGGAACTGGTCGCTTCATCGAGCAGCAGGATCGGCCGGTCGGCGAGCAGCGCGCGCGCGATCGACAGGCGCTGGCGCTGCCCGCCCGAGAGCGTCACGCCGCGCTCGCCCAGAACCGTGTCCAGCCCCTGCGGCAGGCGGTGGATGAATTCCAGCGCGAAGGCCTGTTCGCAGGCGCGCTCCGCGTCCTCGCGGCTCGCCCCGGGCCTGCCGTAGCGCACGTTGTCGAGCACGCTGGCGGCGAAGATCACCGGGTCCTGCGGCACCACCGCGATCAGGCGCCGCAGGGCGGCGGGATCGAACTCGCGCAGGTCAGTGCCGCCGATGCGCACCGCGCCGGCCTGCGGATCGTAGAAACGCAGCAGCAGCGAGAGAACCGTGGTCTTGCCCGCCCCGGAGGGCCCGACCAGCGCCACGCGCTCGCCCTGCGACAGGCCAAACGAGAATCGATCGAGCGCGGGCGTGCCGGGCCGCGCGGGATAGGTAAAGCTGACGGCGTCGAAGGCGATCTCGGTGTGCACTGGCCGCGGCGCAGGCAACGCGGGCGCGGAGATGGCCGGCTGCGTGTCGAGGATCTCCATCAGCCGCTCGGTCGCGCCGGCGGCGCGCTGCAGCTCGCCCCAGACCTCCGATATCGTGCCCGCCCCGGTCGCCACCACGAAGGCGTAGAACACGAACGCCGAAAGCTCGCCCGCTGACAGGCGCCCGGCGAACACGTCGTGGCCGCCGACCCACAGGATCACGCCCACGGCGCTGAACGCGATCAGCATCACCAGCGCGATGAGGATCGCCTTCTGGCCGATGCGCGTGACGCCCGATTCGTAGGCGGCCTCGGCATGGCGGCCAAAAGCGGCCCGGTCGGCCTCCTCGTGTGCGTAGGCCTGCAGCGTGCGTATTTCGTGCACCGCCTCGTCCACGTAGGCCGAAACGTCCGCGACGCGGTCCTGGTTGTCGCGCGACAGGCGCCGCACCCGGCGGCCGAGCAGCAGGATCGGCACCAGCGTGGCCGGAATGCCGAGCAGCACGCAGGCCGCGAGCTTCCAGCTCACGACAAACATCATCACCGCCGCGCCCAGCATCATCAGCAGGTTGCGCACGAACATCGACAGCCCGTAGCCGATCACCTGCTGCACCAGCGTGGTGTCGTTGGTAAGCCGGGAGATAACTTCGCCGGTGCGCGTGGCCTCGAAGTAGGCCGGTTCGAGCGCCAGGATGTGGTTGAAGACCGTGCGCCGCAGGTCGGTGACGACGCGCTCGCCGATGCTCATCATCAGGTAAAAGCGCGCGAAGGTCGCGACCGAGAGCAGTACCGCGACGCCGATCAGGGCGGCGAGCACCCCGTTCAACAGTTGCGGATTGGCGCTGCCGAAGCCGTTGTCCACCACGTGCTTGAGGCCCTGGCCCAGCGCGAGCACGCAACCCGCGGCCACCACCAGGGCGAGCAGCGCCGCCGCGATCTTCAGGCGGTACGGGGCGAGAAAACGCGCCAGGCGCAGTGCATGCCTCATGGGCGCCACTCTACGTCAGGCCGGTGCGCTCGACTTCGACCAGGCAGTCGTAGAAGGTCGCCGCGCCGCCCAGGTCGGCCGTGCGCTGCGAGGTGAGGTCGTTTGCGTTCTTGCGGTCGCGTGCGAATTTTTTCCACCACACCGAAGGCGCCACCACCACGCCACGCCGCGGCTTGTCATTGACGCGCGCTTTTAGCGTAAAGCTGCCGCGATCGTTGAACACGCGCACCGCATCGCCATCGGCAATGCCGCGCTTTGCCGCATCGTCCGAATGCAGCTCCAGGCTGGGCTCGCCCTCCGCATCGCGGAAGCGCGGCAGGTTGGCGAATGAGGAGTTGAGGAAGTTGCGCACCGGCGGCGACAGAAAATTCAGCGGAAACCGGCGCGCCAGTTGCGGATTGCTGGATGGCAGCTCGGCCGGCGGGTTGTAGAAGGGCAGCGGATCGACACCCTGCGCCTTGAGCGATTCGCTGTAGAACTCACATTTGCCCGAGGGCGTATGGAAGCCGCCCTTGGCGAAGGGCGCGAAGCTCGCCGGCAGCGCGAGCCGCTTCCAGCCATCGCGCTTGAGCGACTCCCAGTCCATGCCCGCGAGGTTGGCGTGGCCCGAGCCGATCGCCTGGCGCGCGAGCGCGTCGTCCGAATCGCGGAAGCAATCGTCGTCGAATCCCATGCGCGCCGCCAGCCGCCGGAAGACTTCGACGTTCGGCAGAGATTCGCCGACCGGCGCGATGGCCGGGTTGTTCGCGAGCACGTACAGGTGCCCGTAGGACTTGTGGATGTCGGTGTGCTCGAGCTGGGTCGTCGCGGGCAGCACGATGTCGGCGTAATCCGCGGTGTCCGTCATGAAGGAGTCCATGACGACGCAGAAGAGGTCCTCCCGCGCAAAGCCCTCGATCACCTTGGACGAATCAGGACACACCGCGACCGGATTGTTGTTGTAGACCACGACGGCACGGACCGGTGACTCGGGGGCGGTGAGCGCATCCCCCAACTTGGAATGGTTGATCACGCGGGGGCGCTTTGCAGGCATGAGATCCGGGCGCTCGAGTTTCGCGTGGTCGAAATGGTAGTTGTCGGCCGTCGTCAGCAGAATGCCGCCCGCGGGATCGCGCCAGGCGCCGGTGAGCGCGGGCAGGCAGGCGATGGTGCGCGCCGCGATACCGCCGCCGGCGTGGCGCTGCATGCCGTAATTGAGCCGGATCGCGGCTGGTTTCACGGCGCCGTAGTCGCGCGCGAGCTGAACCACCTCCTCGAGAGTGATGCCGCAGGTCGTCGCAGCCCAATCGGGCGGATACTGTTTGAGTCTTTTCTTCAGTTCTTCATATCCCAGGGTGTACTTCGAAACGTAATCCTGGTCGATCAGTCCCTCGGCGACCAGCACGTGCATCATGCCGAGCGCGAGCGCGCCGTCGGTGCCCGGCAGCAGCGCGATGTGCTGGCTGCATTTCTCCGCGGTGAGGCTGCGATACGGGTCGATCGCCACCAGCTTCGCGCCGCGCCGCTTGGCTTCCTGGGCGCGCGACCAGAAGTGCAGGTTGGAGGCGATCGGGTTGGAGCCCCAGATCACGATCAGCTTCGAATCCTGGTAGTGCTCCGGGTCCATGCCGTAGCTGCCGCCGAGCGTCGCCTTGATGCCGGCCTTGCCCGCGGACGAACACAGCGTGCGCTCGAGCTGCGAGGCGCCGAGTTTGTGGAAGAAGCGCCGGTCCATCGAGCTGTACTGCAGCATGCCCATAGTGCCGGCGTAGCTCAGCGGCAGAATCGCTTCCGGATTCACCGCGGCGATGGCCTTGAGACGCGCGGCGATTTCATCAAGCGCCTCATCCCAGCTGATCTGCTTGAACTCGCCCTTGCCCTTCGGCCCGATGCGCTTGAGCGGATGCAGCAGGCGATCCGGCGAATAGGTGCGCTCCGCGTAATGGGCAACCTTGGTGCAGAGCGTCCCGTCGGTGAACGGGTGCAGCGGATCGCCCTGCACTTTCACCGCCACGCCATCCTTCACCGTCACCAGCATGGCACAGGTGTCGGGGCAATCATGGGGACAGGCGGCGCGGACGATGGTTTCCATGCGTAAATTCTACTCGTCCAGGAGCTGTATCCAGTGCACGATGCGGACTCGCGTTCCGCTCGGCGGCGCGCGGCTGCCCGCCTGCAGGTGGCTCAGGCAACCAATGTTGGCCGTGGCGATGGTGCCGGCGCCGCCGGCGGCGAGCGCGGCAAGTTTGCGCTCGCGCAGCTTCTCCGAAAGCTCAGGTTGGAGAATCGAGTAGGTCCCGGCCGATCCGCAGCAAAGATGAGCGTCGGCGACCGGCGCCAGTTCGTATCCCGCCCCCTGCAGCAGCGCTTCGACCTTGCCGCGGATCTGCTGGCCATGCTGCAGCGAGCATGGCGATTGGAACGCAACGCGGCCAGGTTTTTTTTGCTTTAACTGAATTTCAGGAACAATCTCGGAAAGATCCCTTGTGATCGCCGAAATTCGTGCCGCCTTCTCCCGGTACGCGGGATCGTGCTGCAGCAGATGGCCATACTCTTTCACCGTCGAGCCGCAGCCGCTGGCCGTCATGACGATCGCCTCGATATCGCCGCTTTCGATCAGCGGCCACCAGGCATCGATCAGCGCACGCATGTCGCCGCGGCCGGCTTCCTGCTCGTTGAGGTGAAAACGAACCGCCCCGCAGCAACCGGCCCCCGGCGCTTCGATGAGGGAAATTCCGCTGCGGTCGAGCACGCGCGCCGCCGCCGCGTTGATCGCCAGCGCGAGTGCCGGCTGCACGCAGCCCGCGAGCACCAGCATGCGCCGCTTGTGGCGCGGCGCGGGCCACGCGCCAGCCGGTTCGCCTCGGGCCGGAATTTTTTCCTGTAGGGATGCAGGAAGGATCGGCTTTGCGATCCTTCCCAGCAGCAGAAAGAAGGCGAATAAACCCGTCCGGGGCAGCGCAAATGAAAGCGCCGCCCGCTTCAACTGGTCCCGTGCGCCGCGACCGACTTTTTCCTCGACAATGGCGCGGCCGATATCCGCCAGCCGCCCGTACTGCACGCCGGAGGGACAGGTGCTCTCGCAGGCGCGGCAAGTGAGGCAGCGGTCCAGGTGCAGGCGCGTCTTCGCCGTCGGCGCCGCGCCTTCGAGCACCTGCTTGATCAGATAGATGCGGCCGCGCGGACCGTCGAGTTCGTCGCCCAGCAGCTGGTAGGTCGGGCAGGTGGCGTTGCAAAAGCCGCAATGCACGCACTTGCGCAGGATGGCGTCCGCCTCCCTGCCCTCGGGCGTGTCGCGAATGAAGTCTGCAAGCGCGGTTTGCACGGCTATCCCGGTCCGCTCTCGCTATACTTTTCGAAGGAACGATAGGTCATTGCGCGGGCTGCCGGCTTGCCATGACCAGCGCCTCGACAATTGCCGACATGCGCGCGTCGTGTTCCGGATCGCTGCGCGCCGCCGCCGCATACCAGCGCCGCACCAGCGCTTCCGGATCCGCGGATTCCGTCTTCCCTGGCCGGAAGCGCTCCTGCAGCTTCAGCAACTGACGCGCCCGGCGCGCGCCGGAGGCAGATGCCGGCGATGGCAGGCCGAGTGCGAGCTCGAGGTCAAGCAGCAGCGCTTCGCGCTCGGCGCGGCCTTTATCGAGCGTGGCCGCGCTCGCCTGCACGGCAGCCAGGGCTGAGTTGCGGGCCAGCAGCTCGAATCGGCCGCGCGCCGCGTCCAGCCGACGCGCGGCCAGGGTTTTGCGTTCATGCAGCTGACGAGTCTGCTCGGCCTGGCGCGTGGCGCGCTCCGCCGCGCGTGCATCGCGCTGCCCGTCGCGCCGCACGAACACCGCATCGCAGGCACCGCGAAATCGCTGCCACAGCGCCTGCTCGTCCTGGCGCGCAAGACCCACGCTACGCGCGCCATCCCTCCATCTCGCCTGCAGGGCCACCGCCGCCTTGATCGCATCGCCGACTTGCGGGGCTTCGCGCAATGCCTCCGCCTCGCCGATGAGCGTCTCGCGCCTGCTCCTTTCGGCCTGTCGTACCGCGCCAAGGCGCTCATCCACCGCCTTGACCGGCTTGTCGAACCGCTTGCGCAGACGCCGTTCTTCGCGAAATCCGGCGAACGGCAGGGCGCGCCACCGTGTGCCGAATTCGTGACGCTGCGCGGCAATCGCGCGCAAATCCGCGTGCTGCCAATCGATGCCTGAGGCCCAGACCTCGCAGTGTTCACAGACGGACGCCTTAGCGAGGGCCGCGGCCTTTTCCTGGCTCGCACGCTTGGCGCGAAATTCGAGCACCGGCCGGAATGCCTGGGTCAGGACGGCATCAAAACGCTCCCACTGCTTTCGGGTCGCGTGCCGGTTGGCATCCAGCCGCTGCCACTGCTCGCGCAGGCCGGTTACAGCGGTTGCCAGCTTCTCCGGATCGCGCTCCCCTCGCAGCAACTCCTGCGCGGCCAGAATCAGGTGCCCGCGCGCCTGATCATCGCCCCATCGCGCCCAGTCGCGCATGCGTCCAAGCTGCGCGCGCTCGCGGCGCAGCCGCCGCACCAGGGATTCCGGCAGCGGCCTGGCGCCCGCCTTCTCGACGAGCTGCCGCTCCGTGTCCTCCGCATCGGCAAGTTGGCCTGCCTGAAGTTGCAGCGCCAGGCGATCGAGCAGGTCGCGCACGGCGTCGCGCTCACCCACGGGCAGTGCGGGTCGTGCGGGTCGTGCGGGTCGTGAGTTCGCCTCGCGGGGCGCCGGCGCGCTACGCACCGGCTCAGCCGCCTTCGGCTCCGGCGCCAGCGCATCGAGAGCCGCATTCGCCCTCGCTATCGAATGCGCAAGCGCAGCCGCCGTCGGATGAGCCGCCAGCCAAGACACGCGCCGCGACGATCGCTCGACGATCTCCTTGACGTTCGCGCGAAAAACCTCCGCATCTGCCGGCGCGGCCGCCGACGCGATGCGAGCGCATAGCGCTTCCGCCTCTGCCGCGTCAACCCCGAGATCGCGCATCGCCTGTGCGTCCCGCTGAACCCGCTTGCGCACTGCCGCTGCGAGATCGAGGCATTCCTGCGGCACGTCGTACTCCTGCCGAAGGCTGTTCAACTCCGAATCGAACTCGTCGAACCCGTCCGCGGGCAGCGCGTCGTGATCGGACTGCGTTGCAAGGATGCGGCGAAACGCCGCCGCAAGTTCCGCCGCGCGCATGGCGTGTCCCAGCGTGCGGCGGCGCGCGCGCAACAGGCCGGAGCAGTGCCGGAAAACGCGATTGTCCCGGTGCCGCGTCGCCTCGACGATGCGCACCAGCAGTTCGGGATCTGAAATCCGCTGTGCCGCGGAAAGGCGAATTTCCCAGTTGCCCGCATGCTGCGCCACTTCGGCAAGCGCAGGTTCGGACGCCAGGCACGCCAGGCGCTCCGTCGCGCGCGCCGCGTCGGTCGCAGCACACAGCGCATCGACCTGCGCGCGCAGGTCAGGCGCAAGAAGGACGGAAAGCTCATCGGCCCGCATTATCGGCCCCACGACGAGGTCATCAGAACTCCGGGTAGAGCCGGCCGGGATTGAGAATGCCCGCCGGATCGAAGGTTTGCTTGAGTTCGCGGTGCAGCCGCGCCAGCTCGGGCGGCAGCGGCGCGAATGCGCCGGCCGGTTTTTCGTTGGCGCGGAACAGGACCGCATGCCCGCCCGCGCGCGCCGCAGCCGCGCGCACCGTAGCCGCGTCGGCGCCGCTCTTCAGCCAGCGCAGCGCGCCTCCCCATTCGACCAGCTGCGCTCCCGGCAGATCGACGACGGGCGCGTTGGAAGGCAACGACAAGCGCCACAGCGGCGCGTCAGCCGCGAAAAATGCATCGGTCTGCTCGCGCACTCCGTCCCAGAACTGCTGCGCCTGTGCCGCGGCCACTGTCTCGCCCGCGAGCTTTTGCGCCGCCGCCCGGATCGCGCTCTGCGCGCCCGAAAGCCGCACGCTGAGCTCGCCATCGCGCCACGCGCTCGCCGAAATCGGCAGCGGCAGACCCGCCCAGCGATTCATGCTCTCCAGCGCCTTGGCTTGCGGCAATTCGAGCGTCAGCGTCTGCTCGGATACCGGGCGTGGCAGCACCTTGAGCGAGACTTCCAGAATCAACCCGAGCGTGCCAAGGGAGCCGGCGAGCAGGCGCGACACATCGTAGCCGGCAACGTTTTTCATTACCTGCCCGCCAAATGCGAGCAACTGTCCGCGCCCGTCGACGATCCGCGCGCCGAGGATGAAATCGCGCAGCGCGCCGGCGCTCGCCCGGCGCGGACCGGACAACCCCGCAGCAACGCAGCCGCCCAGCGTCGCGCCAGGACCGAAACCGGGGGGCTCAAAGGGAAGGAATTGTCCTTGCTTGAAAAGCACCTCATGCAATTCGGCAAGCAAAGTGCCGCAGCGCGCCGTGATCACCAGCTCGGTCGGCTCGTAGTCAACCACACCGCAGCAGCTGCGTGTATCGAGCAGTTCGCCGCGCGCCTCGTTGCCGTAGAAGTCCTTGGTGCCGCCGCCGCGAATGCGCAGTGCGCGCCGCTCGGCCGCCGCAGCGCGGATCTGGTCCGAAAATGCCTTTGAAAATTCAGGCTCCAAGAATTCAGAACCTGGGCAAGTCCGGATGGCGCAGCTTTCCGGCATGCACATGCATGCGCCCGAACTCGGCGCAGCGCGACAGCGTGGGGACCCCCTTGCCCGGATTGAGCAGCCCCTTCGGATCGAAGACCCGCTTGACGGCGTGGAACATCTCCAGCTCGGCAGCGCCGAACTGCATGCACATCTGGCCGATCTTTTCCACGCCCACGCCGTGCTCGCCGGTAATGGTGCCGCCCACCGCAATGCACTTCAGCAGCACCTCGGCGGCGAACTCCTCGGTGCGCTTGAGCTGGTCCGCATCGTTGGCGTCGAACAGGATTAGCGGGTGCAGGTTGCCGTCGCCGGCGTGGAACACATTGGGGCAGCGCAGGCCGTATTTCTTCTCCATGGTGCCGATGAAGTTGAGCACTTCGCCGATGCGCTTCCGCGGCACGGTGCCGTCCATGCAGTAGTAGTCGGGCGAGATGCGGCCCATCGCGGGAAACGCCGCCTTGCGACCGGACCAGAAGCGCAGGCGCTCGGCTTCGTCGCGCGACACCGTCGTGCGCGTGGCGCCCGCCCGCGTGAAGACTTCTTTCACTCTGGCGATTTCGTCCTCGACTTCCGCGGCGCTGCCGTCGGATTCGCACAGCAGGATGGCCGCGGCCTCCAGATCGTAGCCCGCATGCACGAACTGCTCGACCGCGAGCGTGGCTGGCTTGTCCATCATCTCCAGGCCCGCGGGGATGATGCCCGCGGCGATCACCGCGGCGACCGCGTCGCCCGCCTTCTCCAGATTGTCGAACGAGGCCATCACCACGCGGGCCATCTCGGGCCTGGGCAGGAGCTTTACGGTCACTTCGGTCGTCACCGCGAGCAATCCCTCGGAACCGATGGCGAGCGCGAGCAGGTCGTAGCCCGGCGCATCCAGCGCCTCGGAGCCGAAATCGACCGCTTCGCCCTGCATCGTGTAGCCCTTCACGCGCAGCACGTTGTGCACCGTCAGGCCGTACTTCAGGCAATGCACGCCGCCGGAGTTCTCGGCGACGTTGCCGCCGATGGAACAGGCAATTTGGCTGGAAGGATCAGGCGCGTAGTACAGGCCGAAGGGCGCAACCACATCCGAGATCGCAGCATTGCGCACGCCCGGTTGCACCACGGCGACGCGCGCCAGCGGATCGATGCGCAAAACGCGCATGAACTTGGCGAGTGACAGCAGCACGCCGTCGCCCGGCGGCAGCGCGCCGCCCGAGAGACCGGTGCCGGCGCCGCGCGGCACCACCGGTACGCCCAGCGCGTGGCAGGTGCGCAGGATCCGTTGCACCTGCTCGTCGGTCTCGGGCAGGGCCACCACCATCGGCAGGCGCCGGTAGGCGGTCAGGCCGTCGCACTCATAGGGGCGCGTGTCTTCCTCCTGCCAGAGCACGCAGCGCTCCGGCAGGAATGCGCGCAGCGCCTGCGCGACCTTTTTCTGCTGCGGCAGATCTATTTGAGGAAGGGCGCTGCCCACGACAATCCTTGAGCCGTATCGCCCTTCGGGATGTACTCCGCGCCGATCCAGCCCTTGTAGCCGAGGCGGTCGATGTGCGGCAGCAGCCAGTTGAAGTTGATCTCGCCGGTGCCGGGCTCGTTGCGATCCGGCACGTCCGCGACCTGGATGTGGCCGATCCTGGGCAGCAGGTGCTCGATGGTCTTGGCAATGTCGCCCTCGACGATCTGCATGTGGAACACGTCGTATTGCAACAGCAGATTGTCGGCGCCCACGGCGTCGATCACTTCGATACCTTCTTTCGAGGTATTCAGGAAAAACCCGGGGATGGTGCGCGTATTGCATGGCTCGGTAAGCAGCGTCAGTCCCGCGGCGGCGCACTTGCCGGCAGCGAATCTCAGGTTTTCGACCAGCGTTTCCTTCGCCTTGTCGCGCGGCACGCCGGCTGGCGCGATACCGGCGAGCGCATTCAGGCGCGGACAGCCCGCCGCTTTCGCGTACTCGATTGCACGCTCCACGCCTTCGCGGAACTCGTTCACGCGCCCGGGCTGGCAGGTGATGCCGCGGTCGCCCTTGGCGGCATCGCCGGCTGGCAGGTTGTGCAGCACCACTTCGACGCCGGCCGCGCGCGCCCGCCCGGCGATCTCGTTCGCGCTGCCGAAAGCATACGGAAACTGGTATTCGACGCAGCGGAACCCGGCCTTCGCGGCGGCGGCGAAGCGTTCCACGAACGGCAGCTGCGGAAACAGCAGCGAGATGTTGGCGGCGAGTTTGGGCATAGGCCCCATGTTAGCTAAGATTGGGGTTGATCGAAAAGAATCCCCTGAAATCGTCCCTCTCCCTGGCGCTGCGTCGCCTCCTGCCCTTCCTTGCGTGGCGTGCGCGCGGTGCTCGAACGCACCGGACTCGCGCAGCGCAGCGGCGCCGGGAACTTCTACCCCGACGACGACGCCGCATTCGCGGCCCTAGCCCAACGCGCCGTGCCGGACCTCCCGCCGCGGCAACCTGCTGGGCCCCCTTTCTGAACCCCATTGAATGCGTCCCCCGCGGGCAGGTTGTCCACCACGGGGACTGTGGGCTACACTGACTCGAAGGAGGAACACCATGAAACGAGTTCTTGGTCTGACCATCGGAGTTGCGCTCTTCGGCGCGGGCGCGGTCCATGCGCAGGGTACGCTGGAAGCAGTGCAGAAGAAGGGCTTTGTGCAGTGCGGCGTGAATGTCGGCCTGGCCGGCTTCTCGCAGCCCGATTCCCGGGGCGCCTGGAAGGGTCTGGACGTGGACATGTGCCGCGCGATCGCCGCCGCCGTATTCGGCGATGCGACGAAGGTGCGCTATACCCCGACTACCGCCGTGCAGCGCTTCCCCGCGCTGCAGTCGGGCGAGGTGGACGTGCTCGCGCGCAATACCACCTGGACAGTTACCCGCGACTCCAGCCTGGGCTTCAATTTCGTCGGCGTGAACTATTACGACGGCCAGGGCTTCATGGTGCCGAAAAAGCTCAACATCAAGAGCGCCAAGCAGTTGAACGGCGCCACCGTGTGCGTGCAACCCGGCACCACCACCGAGCTAAACCTCTCCGATTACTTCCGCGCCAACCGCATGACCTTCAAGCCGGTGGTGATCGGGAAACTGGAAGAAGTGCTGAACGCCTACTACGCCGGCCGCTGCGACGTGTTCACCACCGATGTCTCGGGCCTGGTCTCGACGCGCGGCTCGCGGCCCAACCCGGCCGATCACGTCATCCTGCCTGAAGTGATCTCAAAGGAGCCGCTCGGGCCCGCCGTGCGGCACGGCGACGACCGCTGGTTCGACATCGTCAAGTGGTCGCTGTACGCGATGATCGAGGCCGAGGAAATGGGCCTCACCTCGAAGAACATCGACCAGCAGGCCGCCAGCAAGGACCCGGCCGTGCAGCGCTTCATCGGCGCCACCGGCGACTTCGGCAAGATGCTGGGCGTGGACAACAAGTGGTCGTTCAACATCATCAAGCAGGTCGGCAACTACGGCGAGAGCTTCGAAGCCAACCTGACCCCGCTCGGTTTTGAGCGCGGCATCAACCAACTCTGGACCAAGGGCGGCATCCTGTACGCGCCGCCGCTCCGCTGACGCCAGCGCCCCCGCGCGCGGCAAAGCCGCGGGCGCGCCGGTCGTTTAACGACCCGCACGTCCGCGCGCTCGTCTACCAGACCGCGCTGATCGCCGCGGTCGTGTTCGTCGGCTGGTATTTCGTCTCGAATACTCTGCGCAACCTCGACGAGCGCAAGATCGCCACCGGCTTTGCCTTCCTAACCCGCGAAGCGGGCTTCGAGATCGGCGAGACCAGCGCTCTTGCCTACAGCGCGGCCGACACCTACCTGCGGGCGCTGGGCATCGGCATTGCCAACACCTTCCGCATTGCCGTGATCGGCGTCGTTCTCGCCACGCTGCTCGGCACGCTGCTCGGACTCGCTCGCCTGTCGCACAACTGGCTGGTCGCGCGGCTCGCCGCACTCTACGTAGAAGTGATCCGTAACGTGCCGCTGCTGGTGCAGCTGTTCTTCTGGTACACGATCATCTCCGAGAACCTGCCCGGCCCGCGCGACGCGCTCAGCCCTCTGCCGGGGGTGTTTCTCAGCAATCGCGGCATCAAGTTTCCGCTGCCGCAGGACCACCCGGTGCACCTCTGGATGGTGGCCGCGCTGCTCGCGGGCGCCGTGCTCGCCTGGCTGCTCGCGCGCTGGGCCGCGCGCCGCCAGGCGGCGACCGGGCAGCAGTTTCCATCATTCTGGGCGGGCCTAGGCGTCGTGCTCGGCCTGCCGCTGCTGGTGTTCCTCGGCGCCGGCGCGCCGCACGAACTCGAGCAGCCTGTGCTCAGCGGCTTCAACTTCACCGGCGGCGCGACGCTGACCCCGGAGTTCGCCGCGCTGCTATTCGGCCTGGTCATCTACACCGCCGCGTTCATCGCCGAAATCGTGCGCGCCGGCGTGCTGGCGGTGGACCGCGGCCAGTCCGAGGCGGCGCACGCGCTCGGCTTGCCGCGCCGGCGCGCGATGCGGCTGGTGATCCTGCCGCAGGCGCTGCGCGTGATCGTGCCGCCGATGACCAGCCAGTACCTGAATATCACCAAGAACAGCTCCCTTGCGGTGGCGATCGGCTACCCGGACCTGGTTTCGATCGCCAATACCACGCTGAACCAGACCGGCCAGGCGATCGAGGGCATCCTGATCATCATGCTCGTCTACCTCACGCTCAGCCTGTCGATCTCGGCGTTCATGAACTGGTACAACCGGCGCGTGGCGCTGACGGGAGCAAGGGCGTGAGCGCGGTGCTGCGCCGCACGCCTGCGCTGCCCGGTCCGCTCGAGTGGGCGCGGGTAAATCTGTTTTCCAGTGTGCCGAACGCGCTGCTCACCCTGCTTTCGCTCTACCTGTTGTGGAAGTACGTGCCGCCGTTCGTCAGCTGGGCATTGCTCGACGCGGTCTGGCAGGCACCGAGCTCCAAGGCTTGCCGCGAGGCGGCGGGCGCCGGCGCCTGCTGGGCGTTCATCGGCGAAAAGCACCGCTTCATCCTGTTCGGCACCTACCCGTTCGAGGAACACTGGCGGCCCGGGGTGTCGATCCTGCTGTTCCTCGCATTATATGCGGTCAGCGCGATGCGCCGGTTCTGGACGCCCTGGCTGGTCCTGGCGTGGCTGGCGGGGCTGACGCTGATCGGCATGCTCATGTGGGGCGGCGTGTTTGGCCTGCGCTATGTCGAGAACGAGCGCTGGGGCGGCCTCGTCCTCACGTTGCTGCTCGCCACTTTCGGCATCGCGTTCGCGTTTCCGCTGTCGATCGTGCTCGCGCTCGGCCGGCGCTCGGAGATGCCCGTGGTGCGCGCCGTCTGCGTCATTTACATCGAACTCATCCGCGGCGTGCCGCTGATTTCGATGCTGTTCATGGCCTCGGTAATGATGCCGCTGTTCCTGCCCAGCGGCGTGACTGTCGACAAGCTGCTGCGCGCGCAGACTGCGCTGATCCTGTTCGCCGCCGCCTATCTCGCCGAGGTGGTGCGTGGCGGGCTGCAGGCGATCCCGCGCGGGCAGTACGAGGCGGCCGAAGCGCTGGGCCTGTCTTTTGCGAAGCGCACCGCCCTGGTGATCCTGCCCCAGGCGCTCAAGATTTCGATCCCGCCGCTGGTGAACACCTTCATCGGCCTGTTCAAGGACACTTCGCTGGTGGTGATCATCGGCCTCTTCGACCTGCTGCTCGCGCTCAAGACCGCGCTCAACGAGCCGGCGTGGAGCGGAATCGGCGTCGAGGCCTACCTGTTCGCCTCGCTGGTGTATTTCGTTTTCTGCTACGCGATGTCGCAGTACAGCCAGCGGCTGGAACGCGACCTTGCGCGCGGCCCCACGGCAAGAGCCCTGAAGGACACCTGATGACCGACGATGCAGCAAAGCGGGCGCCGCAGGGCACCATGATCGAGATCCAGGGCGTGAGCAAATGGTTCGGCGATTTCCAGGCGCTGAAGAACGTCAGCCTGAGTGTCGGCAAGGGCGAGAAGTTCGTCGTCTGCGGCCCTTCTGGCTCGGGCAAGTCCACCATGATCCGGCTCATCAACCGGCTCGAGCGCCATGAGAGCGGCCGCATCATGGTCGACGGCATCGAGGTCGCCGACGATGTCAAGGCGATCGAGGCGATCCGCCGCGAGGTGGGCATGGTGTTCCAGAGCTTCAACCTGTTCCCGCACCTCACGGTGCTGGAGAACCTGATGCTGGCCCCGGTCTGGGTGCGCAAGGCGCCGAAAAAAGAGGCCGAGGAAATCGCGCGGCAGTTGCTGGCGCGGGTGCGCATCCCGGAACAGGCCGACAAGTACCCCGGCCAGCTCTCCGGCGGCCAGCAGCAGCGCGTCGCCATCGCGCGCGCGCTGGCCATGCGCCCGAAGGTCATGCTGTTCGATGAGCCGACCTCGGCGCTCGACCCGGAAATGATCAAGGAAGTGCTCGACGTGATGGTCGAACTCGCCCAGGAAGGCATGACGATGGTGGTGGTGACGCACGAGATGGGATTCGCGCGCACGGTCGCCGATTGCATCGTCTTCATGGACCAGGGCGAGATCGTCGAGACCGGCGCGCCAAAAGATTTCTTCGCCGCGCCCAAGACCGACCGCGCGCGGCTGTTCCTCAGCCAGATCCTCGGCCACTAGCTGTGCTAAGCTCTCTGCCGGATCCTTGCCGTAACAACAGGAGGTAGACATGGGCGCTATTTTCCAGTCTCTCGGTCGCACCATCATCGCCGGAGTCGTTCTCGTCGCGATCCTGATGGGCATCGCCGGCACCTTCGGCAAGATGGATCACGCATGGGGAATGTTCTTCATGCGCTACCTGCACGTGCTCTCCGGAGTGATGTGGATCGGGCTGCTGTGGTACTTGAATTTCGTGCAGATTCCCTCGATGCCGAAGATTCCCGACGAGCACAAGCCGGCGATCTCCAAGGTGATCGCGCCCGAGGTATTGTTCTGGTTCCGCTGGGCAGCGCTCGCCACGGTGGTTACCGGCCTGCTGCTCGCGGCGATGAGCAAATACATCGGCGCGCTGCTCACGCTGCAGGCGCCGTTCACGGCCATCGGCATCGGCATGTGGCTCGGCCTGATCATGGCGTTCAATGTCTGGTTCATCATCTGGCCGAATCAGAAGAAGGCGCTCGGCATCGTGACGGTGGAGGCGCCCGAGAAGGCCAAGGCGGCGCGCCTGGCGATGCTGACTTCGCGCTTCAACACCATGCTGTCCATCCCGATGCTCTACTGCATGGTGGCGCAGCAGAACGGCGGGCTTTGATCTTCTAGCGGGGGGAGAGCTTTTCCAGGCCCCGGAGCTTCGCGCCGGGCTTGATACCGCGTTGCGCGAACCAGCCCCTGTTCATCTCCAGCGCATAGCGCGCGGGGCGAGTGGCGCAATGCGACTGTTCGCTGTGCGGTTGCATGTCGGCGATATTGACGATCGCACCGGCCTGGTCGATGAATGCGACCGACAGCGGAATCAAGGTATTCTTCATCCACATGCAGTGAGCGGCGATCTCGTCGAACACGAACACCATGCCCGAACCCTGCGGCATCGACTTGCGGTGCATCAGGCCTTGCATGCGCGTGCCCATGCTGTCGGCAAGCTCGGCACGGATGAGATGCATGCCGGTAGACAACTGCACAGCGGGTAGTTCCGCTTGAGCAACTGCGGAAAACCAGGCCGCGAACAGGAGAGCGATGTATTTCATGGCTGCTGAAAAGAAAAAGGCAGGGACGCGCCCTGCCTTTCCGTAACGCAACGGCGGACGATTACTTCTTGTCGTCCTTCTTGTCGTCCTTCTTGTCGGCTTTTTTGTCGGCTTTCTTGTCAGCCTTCTTTTCGTCTTTCTTGTCGGCCTTCTTTTCGTCTTTCTTGTCGGCCTTCTTGTCCATCTTCTTCTCCATCTTCTCGTCCTTCTTGTCGCCCTTCGCCCCCGCGTGGGCGGCGGCAAACGCGTTAACGCTCACAACCGCGAACATGGCGGCAACAATCATCGACAGCAGCTTGGTCATTTTTATCTCCAGATATAGGAATGTTTAAACGGGGTGACGCAACGAGTTGCCGCCTCTCCCCGCGTCGAAAAACGCGCGAAACTGCTGGCGGTTGACCGTTCCTCCCGGTTGACCCCGTTTTTGCCTCCCTGCACGCGGCCTTCACCGCGCAAACCATCGTAAACAAAAGAAGATTTGGTATCAAACCGTGATAAGCTATTGTTTTTACAGGGTTGTCTGGATGTCCTGCCGATGATATTCCATCGAGCTCCAGGTTTGGTGCTGCTCGCGGCGGCTCTACTTGCCTCGCAACTGGCGGCCGGGGCGCCGTTCGTGCCCCGCGACGAAGCGGTGGTCCTTGAGACCCTCCCCAGCAAGCCGGGCGATCCGGCCGCGGCGGAACTGCGCCGGCTTCGCGCCGCAGTTGCAGCGGACCCGCGTAACGCTGAAGCGGCGGCGCGCCTTGCGCGCCGCTATTTCGACCTGGCGATGGCCGAGGGAGATCCGCGCTACGTCGGCTACGCGCAAGCCGCGCTGCGTCCATGGCCCGAAACCGCGGCTACGCCGGTTGAAATCCTTGTCCTGCACGGAATGCTTCACCAATACCGCCATAACTTCGGGCGTGGGATGGAGAACTTCGAACTCGCTCTGAAGACGGACCCGGCCAATAGCGAGGCGAGGGCCTGGCGAGCGGCGATCCTGATGGTGCAGGCGGACTATCCGGCTGCGCGCCGCGAATGCGCGTTACTCGCAGAGAACGCGACCGAGCTGCATGCAACGGCTTGCACCACGTACGTCGAGGCGACCACCGGTAACGCGCGCGCGGCCCACGAGCGGCTCGCCGCGGCGCTGGCGCGGCGAACCGACGTCGATCCTGACTTCCGCGTCTGGATCGTGACCCGTCTCGCCGAAATGGCATGGCGGATCGGCGATCTTGCCGCGGCCGAAAGGCATTTCCGGCAAGGAATCGCTCTCGGCATCGATGACAATTTCCTGCTTGCCGCCTATGCCGATTTCCTGCTTGAGCAGGGCCGCGCCGCGGAGGTGATGCCGTTGCTGAAGGGCTGGGCGCGATCGGACACCTTGCTGCTGCGGCTCGCGCTCGCCGCGCGGACGCTCAAGCTCGCAGAGGGCGAAAAATACGCACGCACGCTGGGCGAGCGCTTCGCCGACGCCGCGCTACGCGGCGAGAAACTGCACCAGCAAGAAGAAGCGAGATACCTGCTGGATCTCAGGGGCGATGCGCCCGCCGCGCTGGCGGCGGCGAGCGAGAACTACCGGACCCAGCGCGAGCCTCGCGACGCACTGATCCTCATCGAGGCGGCGCTCGCGGCGCGCGATCCGGCCGCGGCCGCACCTGCGCTGCAATGGCTGGAGTCCTCCGGGTTTGAAGACAGGCGGTTCCGGGAAGCTGCTGTGAGGCTAAAAGCGCTGAAACCGTGAAATCGAAATACCTCGTCCTCCTGTCATTTCTGTTTGCGGCCGCTGCGCACGCGCACAAGCCGAGCGACAGCTATCTCGCGCTGAGCGTCGATGGCGCTGCGGTGCGCGGCCAGTGGGACATCGCGCTGCGCGACCTCGAATTCGCGATCGGACTGGACGCCGACGGCAACGGCGAAATCACCTGGGGCGAATTGCGCGCCAGGCACAACGACATCGCGGCCTATGCGCTCGCCAGGCTGGTGGTGCGGGCCGACGGCCGCGATTGCAAACTCTCCCCTGCCGCGCACCTGGTGGATGAGCACAGCGACGGCGCCTATGCGGTGCTGCGCTTCGACGCCGACTGCGGCACGCGCGCGCCGGTGGCCATCGAACTCGCCTACAGCCTGTTCTTCGACCTGGACCCCACGCACCGGGGCCTGCTGCGCTTCGAGCGTGGCGGCGCGGCGCAAACAGGGGTGCTGTCGCCGGAACGTCCGCGCCTCGCATTCAAGGCGGGCGAAGACTCTCGGCCGGCGCAGTTTTTCGACTACCTGCGCGAGGGCGTCTGGCACATCTGGATCGGTCTCGACCACATCTTGTTCATCCTTTCGCTGCTGCTGCCTTCGGTTTTCATTTTCAGGAACAAGGAATGGAAGGCTGCCGAGCGCTTTCGCGACACGTTCTGGGACGTGTTCAAGGTCGTCACTTCCTTCACCATCGCGCATTCGATCACCCTGTCGCTGGCGGCGCTGTCGGTTATCGCGCTGCCTTCGCGCCTCGTCGAATCGACCATCGCGCTGTCGGTGGTGCTCGCCGCGCTGAACAACCTCAAGCCGGTGGTGGCGGAGCGGCGCTGGGCGGTCGCCTTCGCTTTCGGCCTGATCCACGGCTTCGGCTTCGCCAGCGTGCTCGCGGACCTGGGGCTACCGCAGGGCACGCTGCTGCTGGCGCTGATCGGGTTCAACCTCGGAGTTGAGGCAGGTCAACTCGCGATCGTGGGCACGTTCCTGCCGCTCGCCTACGCCCTGCGCGGCAGCTGGTTCTACCGCCGGCTGGTGTTCACAGGGGGCTCGGTCGCCATCGCGCTGGTGGCGCTGATTTGGCTGGTGGAACGGATTTTCGACCTCAAACTCTTATAATTCCGCCTCTCCCGATTTCAATCTGCTGGAGCAGCCATGGCATACAAGCACCTCAAGGTCCCGACGGACGGCGAGAAGATCAAGGTCAACAAGGACTTCTCCCTCTCGGCGCCGAACAACCCGATCATCCCGTACATCGTGGGCGACGGCACCGGCATCGACATCACCCCGGTGATGCTCAAGGTGGTGGACGCCGCGGTCAACAAGTGCTACGCGGGCAAGAAGAAGATCGCCTGGATGGAGATGTATGCCGGCGAGAAATCCTGCAAGGTCTACGGCGAGAATGTCTGGCTGCCCGAGGAAACGCTGGCAGCGTCCAAGGAGTTCGTGGTGTCGATCAAGGGACCGCTCACGACACCGGTCGGTGGCGGCATCCGCTCGATCAATGTCGCGCTGCGCCAGGAACTGGATCTCTACGTCTGCCTGCGGCCGGTGCGCTGGTTCAAGGGCGTGCCCAGCCCGGTCAAGGAACCGCATAACGTCGACATGGTGATCTTCCGCGAGAACTCCGAGGACATCTACGCCGGCATCGAATGGGCAGCGCAGACCCCTGAGGCGAAAAAAGTGATCGACTTCCTGATCAAGGAAATGAAGGTCACGAAAATCCGCTTCCCGGACACTTCGGCCATCGGCATCAAGCCGATCTCCATCGAGGGCAGCGAGCGCCTGCTGCGCAAGGCGTTCCAGTACGCGATCGACAACAACCGCAAGTCGGTGACCATCGTCCACAAGGGCAACATCCAGAAGTTCACCGAAGGCGGCTTCCGCGACTGGGGCTACAAGCTGGTGCAGAAGGAGTTCGGCGCCAAGCTGGTCGATGGTGGCCCCTGGTGCAGCTACAAGAATCCGAAAAGCGGCCAGGAGATCATGGTCAAGGACGTCATCACCGACGCCATGCTGCAACAGATCCTGCTGCGGCCGGCGGAATATGACGTACTCGCCACCACCAACCTGAACGGCGACTACATCTCCGACGCGCTGGCGGCGGAGGTCGGCGGCATCGGCATCGCGCCGGGCGCCAATATGAGCGATTCGATCGCCATGTTCGAAGCCACCCACGGCACCGCGCCGAAATACGCGGGCAAGGACCAGGTCAACCCGGGCTCCTTGATCCTCTCGGCCGAGATGATGCTGCGGCACATGGGCTGGTTCGAAGCCGCCGACGCGATCGTCAAATCGATGGAGAAGGCGATCAACGACAAGATCGTCACCTACGACTTCGCGCGCCAGATGCCGGACGCGAAGAAGGTTTCCTGCTCCGGCTTCGGGCAGGCGATGATCGAGCGGATGTAACGCCGCTCCCGGCTCAGGTCAGCGCCGGGAGTTCCTTGAACGGATTGAAAACCTTCAAGCCGGGGCCGCGAAAGTCCCGGTCGTTGCCCGTGGCAATCGTCAGTCCGTGCCGGCGCGCGGTCGCTGCGATGTAACTGTCCTCGACCGGCATCCGGCGTCCCGCTTTTTCGAGCAGATGCTCCTGCTCCGCCCAGACATGGGCCACCGATACATTAAAGCCGTGAATTCGGCCATGCATCGAGTCCATTAGACGTGTTTGGAAAGACATCCTTGAGCAGCTCAAGCCTTTTCATGTTGAGTTGCGGGAGAAAGAAGGTCGACCCGGTGATGTTCCCCGGGGGCCGCGCGAGGCTGGCGACGAGGCCGGTAGCAACCGCGTCGCCGCTGATCGCCATGACGATGGGAATCGTGGTGGTCGCCAGCTTGGCCGCGCGGGTCCCCGGTATCCCATGGGTCACGAAAACGTCAACGTTGAGGCGAACAAGGTCTGCGACTAGGGCGGGGAGCCGATCGTACTTCCCCTCCGCCCATCGGTACTCGATGACAATGTTCTTGCCCTCGAAATAGCCGAGGTCACGCAGGCCCGCCCGTAGCGCTTCCACCTGACTCGTAAAGTGGGAAGCAGAGGCTGAACCCAAGAAACCTATCCGAGCGACTTTTTGGGGCTGCTGCTGGGCGAAACCGGAGAGCGGCGAAGCGCCGAGCGCAAGCAGTGCAAGTACCGTGTGACGCCTGTTCATTCGATCCCCCTCTGGTCGTTGTAGGGTACGCCGCTTACATAATGTCAGCGACGAACAAGGCCCGAAAACCGCTGGTTCCATATCGGCCAGACCGTCCTCGGCGAAATATGCGATTCAATCGTATATTTCGCGCGGCTGCGGGCAGGCCGACGGGCCAACAAAAAGCCGCCCGAAGGCGGCTTATTTCCACTTGCGGGGCAGGGGTTTCAGGTCTAACAGATCCTCGCTGCCATCGTCCGGCGGCCCCTACGCGCCTTCCGCAGCGCCGTCAAGAGGGGGCCGGCCCGCGTCGTTTGCCGGCCATCCGCGTGAGGAACTGCGCGTTCCGCCTTCTGAACGGTTTGCACTCGCGGGTAGCATTGATTAGGATAGAAACGATAGACCACCACATGGCTCATGCAACACAAGGACGACTCGGTACTCGAGGCAAAAAAGGCGAAGGTCAAACTTCCGCCTATGTACAAGGTATTGCTGCTCAACGACGACTACACGCCGATGGAGTTCGTGGTGCTGGTGCTGCAGAAGTTTTTCGGCATGACCCGGGAGCGGGCGACCCAGGTGATGCTCAAAGTCCATCGCGATGGAATGGGGATCTGCGGCGTTTTTCCGCGCGACGTGGCCTCGACCAAAGTCCAGCAGGTCGCGGCCTATGCACGCAAGTACCAGCATCCGCTGCAATGCGTGATGGAGGAAACCTGAAATGATCGCCCAAGAGCTCGAAGTCAGCCTGCACATGGCGTTCGTCGAGGCGCGCCAGAAGCGCCACGAGTTCATCACCGTCGAGCACCTGCTGCTCGCGCTGCTGGACAATCCAACCGCCGCCGAAGTGCTGCGCTCCTGCGGCGCCAACATGGACGAGCTGCGCAAGAACCTGACGCAGCACATCACCGAGCAGACCCCGCGCATCGCGGCCGATCGCGAAGTGGACACGCAGCCCACGCTCGGCTTCCAGCGCGTCATCCAGCGCGCCATCCTGCACGTGCAGTCCTCGGGCAAGAAGGAAGTCACCGGCGCCAACGTGCTGGTGGCGATCTTCGGCGAGAAGGATTCGCACGCGGTCTATTTCCTGCAGCAGCAGGGCATCACGCGGCTGGACGTCGTCAACTATATCGCGCACGGCATCACCAAGAGCACCCAGCCGCAGCAGGGCAAGGGCGAAGCGGAGTCCGAACAGGAGAATCCGGCCGAAGCCGCCAACAGCCCGCTCGACAACTACACCCAGAATCTGAACGCGCAGGCCCTCGCCGGCAAGATAGATCCGCTGATCGGCCGCGACAAGGAACTGGAGCGCGTGATCCAGACGTTGTGCCGGCGGCGCAAGAACAATCCCCTGCTGGTGGGCGAAGCCGGGGTTGGCAAGACCGCGATCGCCGAAGGCCTCGCGCGCCGCATCGTCGAAGGCAACGTGCCGGAGCTGCTGGAAAAATCCACCGTCTACGCGCTGGACATGGGCGCGCTGCTCGCCGGCACCAAATACCGAGGCGATTTCGAACAGCGCCTGAAGGCGGTGCTCAAGCAGCTGGTGGACAACCCGAACGCGATCCTCTTCATCGACGAGATCCACACCGTGATCGGCGCCGGCGCCGCCTCGGGCGGCACGCTGGATGCCTCCAACCTGCTCAAGCCGGCGCTCTCCAACGGCCAGCTGAAGTGCATCGGCGCCACCACCTACCTCGAGTACCGCGGCGTGTTCGAGAAGGACCACGCGCTGACGCGGCGCTTCCAGAAGATCGACGTCGTCGAACCCTCGATCGAGGAGACGGTGGAGATCCTGAAGGGCCTGAAAACGAGGTATGAAGCGCACCATGCCGTTAAATACACGGCCAACGCCCTAACCACGGCGGCCGAGCTGTCGGCCAAATACATCAACGACCGACACCTGCCCGACAAGGCGATCGACGTCATTGACGAGGCGGGCGCGGCGCAACGCATCGCCCCCAAGGCCAAGCAGAAGAAGGTCATCGGCAAGACCGAGATCGAGGACATCATCGCCAAGATCGCGCGCATCCCGCCGCGCAGCGTCTCCACCGACGACCGCAGCGCGCTCGCCAACCTCGGCCGCGACCTGAAAGCGGTGGTGTTCGGCCAGGATCCGTCGATCGACGCGCTCACCGCCGCCATCAAGATGGCGCGCAGCGGCTTGGGCAGCCCGCAGAAACCAATCGGCAGTTTCCTCTTCAGCGGCCCGACCGGCGTCGGCAAGACCGAGGTGGCGCGCCAGCTCGCCTACTGCATGGGCATCGAGCTGATCCGTTTCGACATGTCCGAATACATGGAGCGGCACGCGGTGAGCCGGCTGATCGGCGCGCCGCCGGGCTACGTCGGTTTCGAGCAGGGCGGCCTGCTTACCGAGGCGATCACCAAGAAGCCGTACGCGGTTCTGCTGCTGGATGAGATCGAGAAGGCGCACCCGGACATCTTCAACATCCTGCTGCAGGTGATGGACCACGGCACGCTCACCGACAACAACGGACGCAAGGCCGATTTCCGCAACATCGTGATCGTCATGACGACCAACGCGGGCTCCGAGTCGTTAGCGAAGAACTCGATGGGCTTCACAAAATCAGTGAAGGCCGGCGACGAGTTGGAAGCGATCAAGAAGATGTTCACGCCGGAGTTCAGGAACCGCCTCGACGCGGTGATCTCGTTCGGCGCGCTGTCGCCGGAGATCATCATGCGCGTGGTGGACAAATTCCTGATGCAACTCGATGAGCAGTTGACCGAGAAGAAGGTCGAGGCGCATTTCACGCAGGCGCTGAAGGAGCATTTGGCGAAGAAAGGCTTCGATCCGCTGATGGGCGCGCGCCCGATGGCGCGCCTGATCCAGGACACAATCCGCCGCGCGCTCGCCGACGAACTGCTGTTCGGCAAGCTGGTGCACGGCGGCAAGGTGACCATCGACGT
>CAMDRF010000015.1 GCA_945906765.1 Nitrosovibrio sp. Nv4
AAGGCCCCGGTCGAAGCCGCGGCGTACCTCGAAGCCGTGCTTGAGGAAGGAGACCAAGCCGCGATCATGCTCGCGCTACGCCAAGTGGCACAGGCACAAGGCGGCGTCGCCAGCATCGCCCGCAAAGCGCATCTCACGCGCGAGGCGACTTACAAGATGCTCTCGAAGTCCGGCAATCCGGAACTTCGCAGTCTCAGCGCCGTACTGAAGGCTACGGGCCTTCGGATCGCAGTGAAGCCGATCGAGAAACGGGCTGCCTAACAAGCCCGTCCGATTAAAGAAACAATGGGATGGACCCCTCCTCGCCTAATCGGCATCGAGGTCATTCGGCCACCTGTCATTCGATCACCCGCTCGGCGCGCAGCTCGAGAGAAACCCGAGCCGCGCGACCCGACTGACCTGGGCACCAGCGGCAGGCGGCATCAACAAATCGAGCGAACAGAGCAGCACGATCAAAATGTGTCGCAGCATCTCTTGATCGATAGTTCGGCGCGTAAACATAGTGGTCTGCAGGAAAGTCTACGTCTAAATAGCTGCTCCGGGTCGATGGCGAGCTTTCGGGAGCCGTGAGTCGGCGTGCCGAAACCCAGTGTCTGCCTACGGGCTGCCCGGCGGCGAGGCGATCACGTCTTCGTAGCGGTGCCGCCGCGTGATCAGGCCTGCGTGCAGGAAAATGTCCGCTGTCGCCTCCCAGGCTGGGCGCGTGATCTCCACGTGCGGAGTCCAGTTGCCGAGGGTCTGGTAGGTGGCGATGGTCTTGGTGAGCACACCAAGATCGACATCGGGGAAGAACGGCGCCTCGACCTTCGCGACCTCCGCTGCGGGCGTGGTGATCAGCCAGGCGCGCGCCCTGCGGTAGGCGCGCATGAAGCGCAGCGCCATGTCGGTCGCGAGCCAGTCGCGCGTCGCGGCGAGGCTCGAGAACGCGCACGGCCCGATGGCGCCGGCCAGCGAGGCGACGATATGGCCGTCGCCGTCGTGCTCGAGCTGTTGCGGCGCGGGCCCCTGCAGGTGGATGTAGTCGCCGTCGCCCTTGCGGAAGGCGTACTTGAACATCGCCAGCGGCCGCGCGCCGTGGTGGCGATGAGCGGCGGGTAGAACGCCGAGAAGCGCGTGAATTGAATGCTGATTTCTTGGTTCACTTCACGGGATTGACCACCGGAGGGGCGCTGCCACGGCCGATCGCGTGTTTGCAGAACTCTGCGTCGAAGGTGTAAAACGGCACGACCCCGGCGTTCGCCAGATGCAGGGCGTCGGCGAAATCGTCGCCGACCGCGTACCACGCGACAGCGTTGCGAAACGCGCTTTCGGCTTCTATGCGCACGTTCTTCATGGCAAGCAACTTGTTGAAGTACCCGGCGATCTGCTTGCGCCCCTTGCCGTAGCGCGAGCGCAAAACCCACTCGGTTTCAAGGGCGACCGTTCTACTTATCGAGATGGTGTGCGTCTCGAACAGCGTCCTGGCGATCGCCGCGTGATCGGGATCATCGTTGAGCGCGAAGCGAACCACGATATTGGTATCGACGACGATCATCTGAAGTCTTTCTTGGCGAGCTTCACCGGAGCGGCCAGCCGATCGATCGGCAGCGGCTTGCCTTTGTGCTGCAGGCAGCCGAATACGTCGCTTGCAACGAGTGTCTTGCCCCGCTGCAGCGCTTCAATCCGCACCCCGCCGGCCGAGTCGATAACCGTGAGCTCTGTGCCCGGCCTCCATTGGTGCCGATCGCGAATTTGCTTCGGGATGACGATTTGCCCTTTGCTCGAGATCCTGGCCCGGTCCATGCGCGCTCCACGGTAAAACTGAGGTAAGACAGCATACCGCACGATCAGCGCGGCCGCGTTTTCGCCGAGCGCGCGGCAGGCGCCTACGGCGCGCCCGGCGGCGAGGCGATCACGTCCTCGTAGCGGTGCCGCCGCTTGATCAAGCCGGCGTGCAGGAAGATATCCACGGTCGCTTCCCAGGCCGGGCGCGTGATCTCCACGTGCGGGGTCCAGTTGCCGAGCGTCTGGTAGGTGGCGATGGTCGTGGTCAGGACGCCAGGATCGACATCCGGGAAGAACGGCGCTTCGGCCTTGGCAATTTCCGCGGCGGGCGCACTGATGACCCAGGCGCGCGCCTTGCGGCCGTTCAGCCGGTCCCAGGAGAACTGCGGCTCGGCCGCGCGCCCGACGAGGAAGAAGCCGTCCATTTCGTTGATCTGCGCAAAGTGCAGCGCGGGCGGCGTCTTGCCCTGCTCGAGGGGCCCGAAGCCCTGCGAGGGCGCGGACTGGGCGACGTGCACCGAGCCATCGACGAGGCCGGTGATCGCCGAAGTGCCCGGCGCCGACACCGAATGCCGGGCGCGCAGTCCTTCCTGCTCGAGGAAACCGCCCGCCATGGTGGCGATAAGCGGCGAGTAGAAGGCCGAGAAGCGCGTGAACTGAATGCGGATGTCCTGGCTCATTTCCGTTCCCTACGTCGTCTCAGCGAGCGGCAACCGGATGCGGATTTCCGACCAGGGCACGAATACGCGCTTGTCTTCGCCGCGCTCGATGAGTCCGAGCGCGAGGAGGCGTTTCACATCGGCATGCACGTTGCTGTAGTTTCGCCCCAGTTCCCTGGCCAGAGCGTAAACGGTGAGCGGACCCGCCGCGCGCAATGCCGCAAGCAGACGCAGGCGCTCGCGCGTGATCTCGGCCACGAGGTCGCCCGCCTGGGCGAAGTTCAACTCGAAGTCCGCATGGCCGATGCGTTTCGCGGCATCCAGCGCCTTCGCGAGCCGGCGCAAATCGGCTTTGGTGCGCTTCCAATCCGCAACACCGATGACTGCTCTGTCAACCATGTCCGCCTCCCAGCCGCTCGACGTCGGCGATGAAGTCCTCGATCAATCGTTCCATGCTCGCGAACGCATAGCGCTCTTCCTTGCGCCCGTAGTGCCTGTGGTCGCCCTTGCCGGTCTCGTTGTCGTAGCGGACCAGCGTGCGGCCGCCGCGATGGGCTTGCAGCCGGTACTTCAGCCCGTGTGGGCGATCGGCGGTGGGTGCTGACAACTGCCAGATCACTATCTCGACCGTGAGCCCGGCCCGCAACACTTCCCGGCGCCGCAGGACCAGTATTGCTTTCATCCAATGCATTGTGAGCTATATATGGTCTGGAAGCAATATGGCGAATACTGCTCTGGGCTGATGGACGGCGTCGAGCGCCTTCAGAGCGAACTGGAGAAGTCCGCGAGGTAGCCAAAGCCCGCGATCGCCCGGGGTCCGTACCAGGACGTCATCTCGCCGTCGATGAGGTAGGCAGGTTTCTTCAGGGTGTTTTTGATTTCATCCAGATGTTTCTCGCGAAATCGGTAAGGCTCGGAAGAGAGAAGTACCAACTCGACATTCCGCAGCCAGGATTCTTCGAGCGAAATCTTCGGGTAGCGCGCGTCCGCTGATTCGGGCAGCGTTTGCAGGCCGAACAGGGCGAGGGTGCGAGAAACGTAGGTATCGCGCGACACGGTCATCCACGGATCTTTCCAGATCAGGTAGAGGACGCTTCTTTTCGGGAAGTCCTTCTGAAGAACGGCACGGTAAGCCGAATCAAAGCGAACGCAAAGGGCTTCCGCTTCGCGTTCTCTGCCGAAAGCGCTTCCCATCTGCCGGTAGAGCGCGAGGTTGTCGAGCGGCGCGAGCGGATGCGTGACGATCAGGTTCGGCACGAATTCGGCGAGCGCGTCCGCAGTTTCCTTTTTGTTCTCGTCCACGTTCACGATGACGTGGCTCGGCGCCAGTTCGCGGATCTTCTTCAGGTTGACCGACTTGGTGCCGCCGACCTTGGGGATGCTTTTGAGTGTTTCCTTCGGGTGGATGCAGAAACCCGTGCGGCCGACGAGCTCCCCGGCGAGCCCGAGCTCGCAGACCAACTCGGTGATGGATGGAACCAGCGAAACTATCCGGTTCAAAGGGCGCGTCTAGATCTGCACGTCGCGCGGTTTGCGTGGGGCGCGGGCGGCGAGCCGGTCGTAGAGCCAGCCGGGCAGGGCGCGCAGCAGCGCCGAGACGATCGCCATTTGCCAGGGGATCACTGCCAACCGGCGCTTTGACTCGATGGCGCGCGCAAAGCGTCGCGCCGCGTCGTCGGCGGAAATGAGGAAAGGCATGGGGTACTTGTTGACCTGCGTCATCGGCGTATCGATGTAGCCGGGGCAGATGGTGACCACCGACACGCCGCTGCCAGGCCGGCGACATTCACATCGAGTACGCGGCGCAGTTTCTCCACGTCCTGCAGTTCATCGCCGTGGGTGCCGACCGAAACCCCGGCGTTGGCGATCACCAGGTCGGGCGCGCCGTAGCGCGCGAAGAGGCCGATCGCGCTGTCGGTGCTTTGCGCGTCTATCGCGCCGGCGTAGTGCCGCGCCAGCGCGGCGCCGATTCCCGTGGATGCGCCGGTGATGAAGACGCGGCGCACGGCAGCCCGGCGAGCGCTATTTCTTGCCGGCGAAACTCTTGCGCACCATGCCGGCCAGCGTGTCGGCGGTCGCAAGCATGCCTTCGCGCGAGCGGCCCTGATCGACGCTGACGGTGTGGCGGCCCTGGATCATCAGGGCTGGCGTGCCGTCGATTTGCGCACCGGTGGTGAGCTGCGTTGCGCGCTTAACCTTGCTCTGCACGCCGAAGGATTTCATTGCTGCCTTGAACTTCGTCACCTCAACGCCGTTCTTGACGAGCCACTCGTTAAGCGCGGCCGGGTTGTCGGTCTTCAACCGGTCCTTGTGGATCGCCTCGAAGAACGCGCGATGCAGCTTGTCGAGCACGCCAAGCGCGTCGAAGGCATAGTAGATCGTGGCGTCATGCGCCCAACGCTCGTTGAACACCGCCGGGATGCGGCGGAAGTATGCGTCAGCGGGCAGCTTCGGCAGCCAGGCATCGAGCAAGGGCTCAAGGTTGTAGCAGTGGATGCAGCCGTACCAGAAGAACTCCACAATCTCCACCTTGGCCGGGTTCTCGACCGGCAGCGCATTTTGCAGCGTGGTGTAGCCCGCGGCTGCGCCCTGTTGGGCGCGCACGAGTGATACGGGGGCCAGCGCGGCGGCCATGGCGCCAATCAGGGAGCGGCGAATTTTGTTCATTGAAGGTTCTTTCCGGAAATTTTCCTAATTATCCTTGGCGGCAACGTCTTTGAGTTTGACCAGGCTGGCATCGATACCGCTCTGTGACAGCGTCCGGCGCACCCGGTTCAATTCCTCCAGCGTCGTATAGGGCCCGAGCCGCACGCGGTACCAGGTTCCCTTGTCGGGCAGGACGGTCGGCTCGACGCTCGACTCGAAACCAAGAATCGCAATCTTCGCTTTCTGGTTGTCGGCATCGGCCGGGTTCTGGAATGAGCCCGTCTGTATGAAATAAACGCCCCTGGCCGCTTCAGGTTGACCCTTCGCGGCCTTGCCGGCGTCCTTCAGCTCTTTCTCCGAGACCGGCTCCTCGCTGCCCGGCAGGATCTTGTAGAAGTCGAACTTGGGCTTGTCCCCCTTGGCCGCGCCCTGCGGCATGCCGGCCACCACCGCCGGTTTCGTGGGGTCGGCGGGCGCGTCCCTGCCGGCGGCAGGCTTGGCCTTGCCGAGGAACGGCAGCGGCGTCTTGTTCAAATAGAAAGCGACCCCCAGCGCGATGCCCAGGCCGGTCAGCAAGCCGACGAACATGCCGAGCAGGAAACTGCCGCCGGAGCGGCTCGGTGGAGCGGAACGTTTTACTTGCTTGCGCATTACATTTTCTCCGGCGCGCTCACGCCAAGGAGCGCAAGACCGTTGGCGAGGGTCTGCCGCGCTGCCGCGCACAGCGCGAGCCGCGCCTCGCGCAAGGCCTCGTCCTCGACCAGGATGCGCTCGGCATTATAGTAGCTGTGGAATTCGCCCGCGAGGGTGCGCAGGTAGAACGCAACCGCGTGCGGCGCGAGTTCCTCGGCCGCGGCACTCACCATTGCGGGGAATTCGGCGAGGCGTTGCGCGAGCGCGAGTTCTTTTTCGCCTTTCAGGGATCCCAGCTCCACTTGAGCGAGCCGCGCCGGGTCACCGCCCCATTGCGCCAGCATGCTGCAGACGCGCGCATGGGCATACTGCACGTAGTAAACCGGGTTCTCCTCGCTCTTCTCGAGCGCCAAGTCGATATCAAAGGTGAATTCCGTGTCGGCCTTGCGCGACACGAGGAAGAAGCGGACCGCGTCGCGGCCCACCCAGTCGATGAGGTCGCGCAGCGTCACATAAGAACCCGCGCGCTTGGAGATTTTCACCTCCGCGCCGCCGCGCATCACCTTGACCAGGCTGTGCAGAACGTAGTCCGGATAGCCTTGCGGTATGCCGATGCCGAGCGCCTGCAGGCCCGCGCGCACGCGCGTCACCGTGCTGTGATGATCGGCGCCCTGGACATCGATCACCTTGACGAAGCCGCGCTGCCATTTGGTCACGTGATAGGCGACGTCCGGCACGAAGTAGGTGAAGCTGCCGTCGGACTTGCGCATCACGCGGTCCTTGTCGTCCCCAAAGTCCGTGGTGCGCAGCCACAACGCGCCGTCTTTCTCGTAGGTCCTGCCGTTCGCAACCAGGCACTGGACGGCGGCGTCCACCTTGCCGTCTGTGTACAGGCTCGATTCCAGGTAGTAGCTATCGAATTTGACGCCGAACTTCTGCAGGTCGATATCCTGCTCCTTGCGCAGGAACGCCACCGCGAACTGGCGAACCGCGTCCAGGTCGCTCAGAATTCCCTTTTGTGCCGCGAAGGACTCCGCAATTTCGCCGATGTAGTCACCGGCGTAGCCGTCCGCGGGCCAACCCGCGCCGCCGGGCTCGATGCCATTCGCGCGTGCCTGCACTGATAGAGCGAGGTTCTGGATCTGCGCGCCGGCGTCGTTGTAATAGAACTCGCGCGTGACCTCGTGCCCTTGCGATTCGAGCAGCGCGGCCAGCGCGTCGCCGAGCGCCGCCTGCCTGCCGTGGCCGACGTGCAGCGGCCCGGTCGGGTTCGCCGACACGAACTCGATCTGGGTCTTCTGCACTTTTTCCGCCTTCGCCCGGCCGAAGCCGGCGCCGGCGTCGAGAATCTGCCGGACGATCTGCGTCTTCGAGGCTTGCTTCAGGCGGATGTTGATGAAGCCGGCGCCCGCGACCTCAAGGCTCTCCACGGTATTCGCCGCCTTCGGGCGCAGGTAGTCGAGCAGCGCGTCGGCGATCAGCCTGGGATTGCGTTTGAGTTGCCGCGCGAGCTGCATGGCGATGTTGGTGGCCAGGTCGCCGTGGGCCGCATCGCGCGGCCGTTCAAAATGGATTTCCGTGTCCGCCGCTTGCGGCGCGATTTCCCGGAGAGCTTCCCGGAACAGCGCCGTCAACTGAGTTTTGGCGTCCAAGATTTGCGAACTCAGAGCTTCGCGAGAAGCTCAAAGTCCGAATCCGACGATTCAAGCCGCGCGCCGTGCGCCTGCGCGCAGGCCGCGATCAGTAGGCCGGAAGCCGGCACGGTGATGCCTTTGGCGCGCGCCCGCCTGGCCAACTCGAACGAGGATTTCCAAGCGGCGTCATTGATGGCGAGTTCGGGCAACGATCGCTCCAAATCCCGCAAAACCTTCTTTTCATGGTCTCCCGCCGCGCCGTTCCACAATTCAAGTCTGATCATCGGACACCAGCAGGCCAACCCTGACTGCAAGGCCTGCTCGACCCGGGCCCGCACTTTTCTGTCGCCGTCTGGACGCAATAGATGAATCCAGGAGGACGAGTCCACCAGAACCATGCTTCAGCCCCGGCGCCGCTGCCGCTGGAGTTCTTCGACGCTCATCAGTCGATCGCAGCTGCCGGCGTGCTTGACCAGTTCCGCCATGCGTTGGCGCCGGTTGAAGTCTTCCATCGCCGTGACAATCGCTTGCCGCTTGGTGGCGGCGCGCGTGTGGCGCACAGCTTCCGAAAGTACTTTTTCTGGAATATCCACGGTGGTTTTCATGATTCCAATATACCTATCTTTATCCTGCAAAACAAGATATTTCAGCCGGATGAGTGGTGTTTTTCCCCGCTCACGGGCGAAAAACCGGTGCCGATGGGATGGCCAAACGTGATGCGCCATCGAGACGTCGGAATCACCCGTACCAGTTTTCCAGCATGAGCCCCTTGACTTGCTGGAAGTGCTTGCGATTGTTGCTCACCAGCACCGCGCCCAATGCCAGAGCGTGTGCGGCAATCATGGTGTCGAACTGGCCGATTGGCGTGCCGTTGCGCTCCAACTGCGCGCGCAGCTTTGCGTAGCGGTCGGCGGCGGCCGCGCCCCAGGGCATGACGGTGACGCGGGCCATGAAGCCCTGGACCAATCGCGCCAGCGCGCGCGGATTACCCCGTTTCTCAAGTCCGAACATGAGTTCGGCGCGCGTTATCGCGGATATCCCGAGCGATCCGGGAGCCGACGCCGCCAGCGCCGCGTCGAGCGCCGCCGAAGCGCCGCGAATGGCGTAGCTGGCGGTATCGGTATCCATCAGATAGAGCATGCCGCTCTACTTTCCGCGCGCAGGCCCTGAGCGATGGGCGCCAGCAAATGGGTCGCGCGCGGCCTTGCTTTCGTTCAATGGCCGGCGCACCAGAAAGTCAGCGGGCATGCGCGTCTTCGCGCGCAATGTGAAAAAGTCATCCCACCCTCCTGGCGCCGGACGCGCCGAGAGCACGATATCCCCGGTGGTCGCGTCCTTGCGGATGAACACGGTACGGGTTTCAAGCCGGAATGCCTTGGGCAAGCGGACTGCCTGGCTGTTGCCATTGGTGAAAACGCGTGCGGTTTGCATGGGTTATCTCCAGCGGTAATGTGTGTACATTTTTGAATTGTACACTAATTAGTCGAATTCGATCGGATCCACGTCGAGATGCCAGCGCACGCCGCTCGAGGTGGAGGCGGGCAGGGCGGCGGACCACAGGCGCAGGAACTCCTGCAGCGCGGGGCGCGAGGGCGACTGCAGCAGCAGCTGCGCGCGCTCGAAACCGGCGCGCCGGGTGATGACGTGCGGCACCGGGTCGTAGATCTGGACGCCGTCGGGTACCTCAATGAGCCGGGCGGCGGCGCGCAGGAACGTCATCGTGGCGTCGAGCCTGGTCGCTTCGGCGCGCAGGGCGGCTTCGTGGACGAAAGGCGGGAAGCCCGCGCTTTCGCGCTCCGCCAACTGGGACTCGGCGAAGCCGGCGTAATCGTGGCGCATCAGCGCCTGGAACATCGGATGCCCGGGATAGCGCGTCTGCACCAGAACTTCGCCGGGCTGCTCGCGGCGGCCCGAGCGGCCGCCGACCTGGGAGAGCGTGGCGAAAAGCCGTTCGGCGGAGCGATAGTCCGTGGACAGCAGCGCGCTATCGGCGTTCAGAACGCAAACCAGCGTCAGGTTGGGAAAATCATGGCCCTTGGCGAGCAGTTGGGTGCCGACCAGGATGTCGCCTTCGCCCCGGCCGATCCCCTCCAGGGTGCGGGCGAGATCGCTGCGCTTGCGGGTGCTGTCGCGATCGATGCGCAGGATGCGCGCCTCCGGGAAGAGAGCGGTGAGGGTTTCCTCGATGCGTTGCGTGCCGCGCCCCAGCGGCCGCAGGTCCACGTTGCCGCAGCTCGGGCACTCGCGCGGGACTTTTTGCCGGGCGCCGCAATGATGGCAGTGCAAACTCCGGTCCGTGGAGTGCACAACCATATGCGCGCTGCAGCGCGCGCAACCCGCCGCCCAGCCGCAGGCCTCGCAGGACAGGACCGGCGCGTAGCCGCGGCGGTTGATGAAAACCAGGCTTTGCTCGCCGCGCGCTAGGCGTGCCCGAATTGCCTCGAGCACCGGTTTCGCGAGTCCGTGTTCGGCACTCTCGATGCGCAGGTCCACGGTGCGGACCGCCGGCAGCCTCGCGCCTGGTACGGCGCGCTCGGGCAGGGCGAGCAACGCGTAGCGGCCCGCGCGGCAGTTGAACCAGGTCTCCAGCGATGGCGTCGCGCTGCCGAGCACGACCGGGCAGGCAGCGAACTTGGCGCGCAGCACCGCCGCATCGCGCCCGGAGTAGCGCAAGCCTTCCTGCTGCTTGAACGAGGCGTCGTGCTCCTCGTCCACCACCACGATCCCCAGCCGCGGCAATGGCGCCAGTACCGCCAGCCGCGTGCCGAGGACGATCGGCGCATCCCCCCGCGCGGCGTCGAGCCATGCATGCGTGCGAGCGGTGTCCTGCAGCGCGCTGTGCAGCACGGCAATTCGGGCGCCAGGGAACGCATGACGGAATCGCCCTTCCAGTTGCGGCGTCAGTCCGATCTCGGGAACCAGCACCAGCGCCTGCATGCCTCTGGACAGCACCTGCGCGATCAGCCGCAGATAGACCTCGGTCTTGCCGCTGCCGGTAATGCCGTGCAGCAGAAACGGCCGGAAAGAACCGAGCGCGGCGCCGATGCGTTCGATCGCGCCGGACTGCGCCGGATTCGGGTCGTGACCTGAAACGAAGAGGTGCGCTGCGTCGGATGTTTCTTTATCGCCGGATTTCCTGCGTTTGGGCAGCGCTTTGAGCGAACGCAGGCGCGCCGGCAGCGCGGCGGCCACGGTCTCGCCGAACGGCCGCTGGTAATACGCTGAAAGAAAGCGCATCAGCTCAAGCCAACCGGTGGTGAGCCGCGGCGCGTCCTCCAGGACGCGCTCGACCGGCTTGAGCCTTGAAGCCGCCACGGTGCTGGTGTCCGCGACTTCGGCCACGACACCGACGCGCTGGCGTGCGCCGAAGGGAACCACGACGCGGTCCCCGGCGACGACCGGGCTGGCGTCGTCGATCAGGTAATCAAATAGCTTGGCGACCGGAACATCGAGCGCGACACGCAGAACCTTCATCCGTGAAAGTTGAGTTTTCGCATCGCGAATCCAACCGTTCTCCTTGCGCCAGAAGGAGAATTTTCCGATCCAGATCCTGCTGTGGGTAAAACTGTGAATAACATTGGACGCTTCGGGGTAGTTATCCACAAGACGATGGCGCAACGCAAAAACCCGCAGGAAATAGAGACGATTTCCCTCCTGTGATCAACTGCTTGCGCGGATATTCCGGGGCGTACGCCCGGGAGAATGGCCGTTTGTCCCTCTGCCGTGCCCGTGTGCATAAGTCAGCTTGGACGCGCCCGGAGTTGCGTGCTGTAAGTGCGCACTTCGTCTACAAGGGCTTCGACCGCCTCGACCCGCGCGTGCGGCGAGATCCCATGTCCCAGATTGAAGACATGACCAGGCGCGCTGCCAAACGCGTCGAGCACGCGCCGCACCTGCTCGCGCACGCGCGCCGGCGGTGCAGTGAGTACCGCAGGATCAAGGTTGCCCTGCAGCGCCACGCTGTTGCCGACTCTGCGACGTGCATCGCCGGCATCGACGGTCCAATCGAGGCCTGCCGCGTCGCAACCGCTGGCCGCGATGCTCTCCAGCCAGCCGCCGCCGCCCTTGGTGAAGACGATGCGTGGCGCTCCATGTACTTCCGACAGTACCCTGCGCATGTACGACAGCGAAAATTCTTCGTACTGCGCTGCAGTGAGGCTCCCACCCCAGGTATCGAACAGCATCACCACCTGCGCGCCGGCTTCGATCTGTGCATTGAGGTAATCCGTTACCGCGCGCGCGTTTACGTCGAGAATGTGGTGCAGCAGATCCGGGCGGGCGTAAAGCATTTCCTTGACCGCGCGCCAATCGTTGCTGCCCGATCCTTCGATCATGTAGCAGGCGAGCGTGTACGGGCTGCCGGAGAAACCGATCAGGGGGACTCGGCCGCCGAGCGCGCTACGGGTTTCGCGCACCGCATCCAGCACGTAGCGCAGTTCGGCGGTGGGGTCGGGCGCCGCGAGGCGCATGATTGCCGCTTCATCGCGCAACGGCCGCTCGAAACGCGGACCTTCTCCCTCGGCGAAGTAGAGCCCCAGGCCCATCGCGTCCGGTACCGTGAGAATGTCGGAAAAGAGGATCGCCGCATCCAGCGGAAAACGCGCCAGCGGCTGCAGCGCCACTTCCGTGGCCAGCGCCGGGGTCTTGGCGAGCTTCAGAAAGCTTCCCGCCTTCGCCCGGGTCGCGTTGTACTCGGGCAGATAGCGCCCGGCTTGTCGCATCAGCCAGACCGGCGTGTACTCGGTGGGTTGCCGCGCCAACGCCCGCAGCAGGATGTCGTTCTTCAAATCAGCTTGCCGCAGATGAAATTCCACTCGGCCGCGGTGACCGGCGTGATTGAAAGGCGATTGCCCGGACGCAGCGCCGGCATGTTCTTCAGTACGGCGTGCGCGTGCAGCGCCGCTAGCGGTACCAGCCGCGTCTTTTTCATCGCGCGCACGTCCACGCAGATCCAGCGCGGCGCGGCTCGAACGGACTGCGCGTCGTAGTAGGGGCTCTTGCGGTCGAACTGGGATGGGTCGGGATAGGACACGGACGCCACCTCGGCGAGGCCCGCGATGCCCGGTTCCGGACAGCTCGAGTGATAGAACAACACGCCGTCCCCGATGCGCATCGCGTCGCGCATGAAGTTGCGCGCCTGATAGTTGCGCACCCCGGTCCAGGGTGTGATGCGTTGCGGCGCTCCGAGCGCATCGTCAATCGAGCACTCGTCGGGCTCCGATTTCATGAGCCATGCATTCATGATCACATAGGGAGTTGAATTAGGGAGTCCCCCGCTCGTGCCGGTGGGCCCGGCCTCCGAACCCTGCTTAATCAGGGTGGTCGCGTACCGTCCACATCAGGTTCGTCCGGCGGGCCCGAAGGCGAGGGACGATCACAACAGTGGTACTGGTGGCCGCAACCAGGGGAAGCTATCGGTTCGGAAAATATGGGCCCTGTCGAACACAGCAGGGGACAAAGAAGTTTGCCGCAATACGCGGACCGCGCGGATCAAAACAGCTTGTCCTGCCGGGCGAGCACCTCGTCGAGCTTCGCCTCGATCAGGGAAATTCTACGCTTGGCCTGTCCGATGTCAAAGCCGTTCCCCAGTTTGGTCGAGAGAAATTCGTGCGCGATGTTGAGCGCCGCCATGACCGCGATACGGTCGGCGCCGTTGACTTTGCCGGCGCTCTTGATTTCGCCCATCTTGACGTCGAGGTAAGCGACCGCTTCCAGAAGTGCTTCGCGCTCGCCCTCTTCGCAGGCGATCTTGTAGCTGCGTCCCAGGACGCTGATTTCGATGGTTTTGGCGCCGTCGGCCATGGCTGTCCCGTTCAGTCCGGCAGCCGCGCGAGCAGGCTTTCGAGCTTCACCTTGGCGCCTTCGATGCGTTCGTTCAGCCGCTTGGCGTCGTTCTTTGCCGTGGCCAGCTCCTGGCGCAGATCGTGATTCTCGGCGCGCAAGCGCTCGCACAGGCCGACGAACTGCGCGACCTTGGCATCGAGGGAGTTGAACTCCGCGTCCACGCCGGAACTATGTTGCAAATCCGCTACAGCGTCAAGATATAAGGGCTGCTATTGCAAGTGATTCCTGATCATGCTGCGCCGCCTTATATAATCGTCCCGTAGTCAGTTGCAAGGTGTCCGCGGCGTTTCCACGCGCCGCGGGTGAAACGGGAATCAGGTGCGTTGCCGCCTCCAAGGGAAACCGCGGGGCGGCGCAAAGCCTGGACTGCCCCCGCAACGGTAAGCGAGGGGGTGCACACCCGGCCACTGTGAAGCTTCTGCAGTTCACGGGAAGGCGTGCACCCGGCGGAGATAATCCGCCACTCGCGAGTCCGGAGACCGGCCTTGGAGCTTTTTCAACTTGTTGAGGCGTCGGGGACGACGCCGAAAGGAGTTCCAATGCGCTTCGCTATTTCCATGGCGGCAGTCGCCGCCTTTGCTTTGCCTGTTTACGCCCAGCAGGAGGACTCGGTTGTCGTCACCGCGACACGCTTTTCAGAGGACGTGCGCAGGCTGCCCGCGAGCATTTCGGTGATCACCGCAGACGACATACAGAAGAGCGCGGCGCGCACGCTGCCCGAACTGCTGCAGGAGCAGGCCGGCATCACGATGAACGACTTCTTCGGCAATAACGGCTCGAGTACCTCGGTGGACCTGCGCGGCTTCGGCGTGACCGGGCCGCAGAACACGCTGATCCTGCTGGATGGCCGGCGCATCACCGATTTCGACCTGACCAGCGTGCAATGGGCCGCGATCCCGCTGGTGGGCGTCGAGCGCGTCGAAATCCTGCGCGGCACGGGCGCGGTGCTCTACGGCGACGGCGCGTCCGCGGGGGTGATCAACATCGTCACGCGTTCGCCGCTCAAGCAGGGCGCCGCACTCCAGGTGTTCGGGCGCCTCGCCAGCCTGAATACGCGCGAAGGCCAGTTGTACGGTTCCTACGCCGGAGGCAATTTCGGCATCAATGCCTCAGTGTACGGCTTCACGTCCGACGGCTACCGCGCCAACAACCGCAACGAGCAGCACAACAGCGCCGCGAACCTGCGCTGGGCGGTCGGCAACACCACGCTCGACCTGCGCTTCGGCGTCGACAAGCAGGACCTCGGGCTGCCCGGAGCGCGCCGCATCCAGCCCTCGACCGGCCTGGACGAGTACACGGCGAACCGGCGCGGCGCGCAGACGCCGCAGGACTACGCCAGCCGCGACGGCTCGCGCGCCGGACTGGCGCTGTCGCAGGTGCTGGGCGATGCCGAGCTATCCGTCGGTCTGGACTGGCGCGAGAAGCTGCAGATCTCCCGCTTCGTGCAGCAGGTCTCGGCCCGGAACGACGCGCTCAGCGCGCTGTCGCTCACGCCGCGCGCACGGGTGCCGTTCCAACTCGGCGGCCTGTCGCATCGCCTGACGCTCGGCATCGACTGGCACTCCTGGCGCTACGATTCGCGGCGCGACAGCGCCGTGCAGAACCTGGGGCAGCCGGTCAACCGGCTGCGTGCCACGCAGCGCACGCAGGCGTTCTACGTCCAGGATCTGATCGAGCTCGGCAAGGCGACGCGCCTCAACGTCGGCTGGCGCGGCGAACAGGCGCGCTTCGCCGCCAGCGACGCACTGGATGTGACCGCGCCGGGATTCCTGGGCTTCCAGCAATCGGCGGGAAGCACGCGCGACACGCAAAACCAGCATGCCTGGGAGCTCGGCGTGCGCCATGACCTTGGGCGCGAGTACACGGGCTATGCGCGCGCGGGCCGGAGCTTTCGCTTCGCGAACGTCGACGAGATCACCTCGGAAATCGACGCGGCGTTCAATCCCGCGCTGCAGGTTCTTCGTGCGCAGCGCGCCAGGACGGTCGAGGGCGGGCTCGAATGGCGCAGCGGCGGGCATTTCCTGCGCGCTGGCGTGTTCCGTATCGATGTCACGGACGAGATCCACCTTGATCCGTTCACCACCGGGGTCGGCAACACCAACCTGCCGCCCTCGCGCCGGCAGGGACTCGAACTCGACGGCCGCGGGCAGGCGACCCCGGGACTGCGCCTGACCGCGGGCTACGCCTACACCGATGCGCGCTTCCGCGAAGGCGTGATGCCCGGCGGGGCGCTCACCATCGGCACCAACCTGAGCGTCGCCGGCAAGCGCGTGCCGCTGGTGCCGCAGCACAAGGTGAACGCCGGCTTTTCCTGGGACATCGGCTCGAAGACACGCTTGAGCGGCGCGTTGACCGCGGTGAGCGCGCAGGTCATGGACAACGACGAACCGAATGTGTTCGGGCCGAGGATTCCCGCATACGCGGTCGCGGACCTGAAGCTCGCGCACGAATTCTCCATCGCCCGCGTCGCGCTCACGGTGAACAATCTGTTCGACTCGAACTACTACAGCTACGCGATTCGCGGCCAATTCGTGCCGAACACCGACCGCTACGGGGTCTATCCGCTGCCGGGTCGTAGCGTCGGCCTTTCCGCGGAATTCAAGATGGAGTAGGTGCCCCGGGGAGGGCTTGCAATTCTGCTATCTTCCCCGGATGCTGAAAGACGCAATTCCGCTCGGCGAGATCGCCCGGGCGCTGGTGATCGTGCTGCGCCATCACGGCGACGTGCTGCTGGCTTCGCCCGTGCTGGGCGTGCTCCAGGCGCACGCGCCAAGGATCGAGGTTGATGCGCTGGTGTATGACGACACGGCGCCGATGCTTGAAGGTCACCCGGCGCTCAGCCAGCTGCATGTCGTGGGACGGAACTGGAAGAGGGAAAGTTTTCTGTCCAGGCTTCCATTGGAAAAGCAGCTCTTCGGCGCGCTACGCGCGCGCCGCTACGACCTCCTGTTGCATCTCACGGAGCAACCGCGCGGGGCATGGCTCGCTCGCTCGCTCGGTGCGCGCTGCAGCGTCGCCCCGGTGGTGCCCGGACGGGGCGATTTCTGGGCGCGAAGCTTCACGCACCTCTATCCGCTGGCGCGCAATGGGCGCAGGCACAAGGTCGAGGCGAACCTGGACGCGCTGCGCCGCATCGGCGTGCAGCCCGAGATGGAAGAGCGCCGCTTGCTGTTTGTGCCCGGCGCCGCGGCGCAGGCGCGCGTTGCGGCGCTGCTTGCCGCCGAGGGCGTGACCGAGCGCAACTTCATCCATATGCACCCGGCATCGCGCTGGAGCTTCAAGTGCTGGACGCCCGGGCGCAACGCCGAGTTGATCGACCGGCTCTCCGCCAGCCATCGGGTGGTGCTTAGCGCGGCCCCCGACCCGGACGAATTGGCTTTCGTGGAGGAGATCGTGGCGAGATGCGCAATCAAGCCGCTGGTCCTGGCGGGGAAGCTGCAAATCAACGAACTGGGTGCGCTGACCGAGCGCGCGCGCCTGTTCATCGGCGTAGATTCGATGCCGATGCATCTGGCCGCGGCGATGGGCACGCCGGCCGTGGCGCTGTTCGGGCCGAGCGGCGAGCAGGAATGGCGACCCTGGCGCGTGGCGCACCGAATCGTCACGAGCAGCCACCCCTGCCGGCCCTGCGGCAACGACGGCTGCGGCGGCGGCAAGATCAGCGAATGCCTGACGACGCTGTCCGTCGACGACGTGTACGCCGCCACGCTGGAACTGCTGAGCCGGGAGCGCTGAGCGCGTGCGGGTTGCGTTGGTGCGGCAGCGCTACAACCCCTATGGCGGGGCCGAGCGCTTCATCGAGCGCGCGTTGCCGGCGTTGGCGAATGCCGGCGCTGAATTGACGCTGATTGCGCGAAGCGCTGACGGCTGGGGTGCAAGGCGCTTCATTGCGGCAAATCCATTCCATGTCGGCAATACCTGGCGCGATGCCTCTTTCGCAGGCGCGGCGCGCGTGGCCTGGGAGGCGGGCGGTTTCGATCTGGTGCAGTCGCATGAGCGCATCGCCGGTTGCGACATCTACCGCGCGGGGGACGGTGTGCACGCCGAGTGGCTGGAGATCCGGCGCGCGGCGGCGGGAACCGCATTTTGGTCTCCGGAGCGCTTCGGCATCGCGCTCAATCCCTACCACCGCTACGTCTGCGCGGCCGAGCGCCGCATGTTCGCGCATCCGCGCCTGCGCGCGGTCGTCTGCAACTCGGCAATGGTGCGCGGCGAGATCGAGCGCCGTTTCCGCGTCGCACCGGAAAAGCTGCACGTGATCCACAACGGCGTGGACCTGGAGCACTTCCACCCTGACCGGCGCGCGGCGTTGCGCGCGGCGGCGCGGGCGGAACTCGGCCTGGCCGGCGACGCGTTCCTCTTCCTGTTCGTCGGTTCGGGGTTCTGGCGCAAGGGATTGGACGCGGCGATCGGCGCGCTCGCCGCTTGTGGCGACGGGAAACTTCACCTGGCCGTCGCAGGACGCGACCGCGATGCCGGGCGCTACGCCGCAATGGCGGCAGCGGCGGGCCTGGGCGGGCGCGTGCGCCTGCTCGGCGGGCGCGACGAGGTGCGGCCGCTGTACGCGGCGGCGGACTGCTTTCTCCTGCCGACGCGCTACGATCCGTTTCCGAATACCGCGCTGGAAGCGCTCGCAATGGGCCTGCCGGCGATCGTCGGGCGGCGCAGCGGCGCCGCGGAAATCGTGCAACCGGGCCGCAATGGCTGGGTCTGCGATCCGGGCGATGTCCCGGGGCTCGCGCGCCTGCTGCGCGAGGCGGCCTCCGCCTCGGGCGATAATCGCCTGTTGGGCGCCGCGCGTGCGGCGGCTGAAGGCTACGGTATAGACGACATGGCACGCAAACTCACGGATCTCTATGCAGCGCTCGGGGCGACCCCGGGCGACGGGCGCAGGCAATGAGCGGCCCCGCGTCCGCGCGCGCGCTGTACTTCAGGCTGCTGTCGTACGTGCGGCCCTATGCCAAGGCATTCTCCGTGGCGGTGCTCTGCATGGTCGCCGCCGCGGCGACCGAACCGTTGTTCCCTGCCCTGATGAAGCCGCTGCTGGACGGTGGCTTCGGGCCGGGCAAGCAGCCCCTCGTCCCGCCGATCCTGTTCGCCGCCGGGCTGGTGGGCATCTTCGTGATTCGCGGCGTTCTTACCTTTACCTCGTCCTATTTTCTCGCCTGGGTGGCGAACCGCGTGGTGCTGGACCTGCGCGCGGCGATGTTCGCGCGGCTGGTGCGTTTTCCGGCGAAGTTCTTCGACGATCACAGTTCCGGCGCCGTGCTCTCCAAGATTGCCTACGACGTGGGCGGCGTGACGGCGGCAGCCACCTCGGTGCTTACGGTGGCGGTGAAGGACTCGATCGCGGTGCTCGGGCTGCTGGCGTGGCTGTTCTACCTGAATTGGAAGCTGACACTGGTGGCGCTGGCGGTGGGGCCGCTGATCGCGCTGTTCGTGCGCCTGCTCTCGAAGCGCCTGCGCAGCATGGCGCGCGAGGCACAGCACTCGATGGGCGACCTTGTGCACGTGCTGGAAGAGACGATCGAGTGTCACAAGGTGGTCAAGGTATTCGGCGGGCAGGCCTATGAATCAGCGCGTTTCGAGCGCGCCAACCAGCGCCTGCGCGGCTTCAACATGCGCCAGACGGTGCCGGCCGCGCTGACCACGCCGGTGACGCATTTTCTGGCGGCCACCGCCCTGTCGATCATTCTTTACATCGCGATGGAAGACTCGCTTGGGGGGCGTATCACGGTTGGCGAGTTCGCGTCATTCTTCACGGCGATGCTGATGCTGCTCGCGCCGCTTAAGCATCTGACGGAAATCAATGCGCCGCTGCAGCGCGGCCTGGCCGCGGCTGAGAGTGTGTTTGAGTTGATCGACGCGCCAGTCGAGGAAGACCGGGGTACCCGGCAACTCGCGCGCGCCGGCGGCGAGATTGAATTCCAGAACGTAAGCCTGACCTATCCAACGCGCACCGAGCCGGCCTTGAGCTCGGTGAGCTTCGCGCTCCGGCCCGGAGAAACGGTGGCGCTGGTGGGCGGCTCGGGCGGCGGCAAGACCACGCTCGCGAACCTGCTGCCGCGCTTTTATGCGCCCCAGTCGGGCCGCATCCTGCTCGACGGCCACGACCTCCAGGCGCTCACGCTCGAGAGTCTGCGCGCCAATCTCGCGCTGGTGTCGCAGGACGTGGTGCTGTTCAATGACAGCATCCGCGCCAACATCGCCTACGGCGGCATGGGCGGCGCCGGCGAGCAGGAGGTGATCGCCGCCGCCGAGGCTGCGCACGCGATGGAGTTCATCCGTGAAATGCCGCAAGGACTGGAGACGCTGATCGGCGAGAACGGCATGCGCCTCTCCGGCGGCCAGCGCCAGCGCCTCGCGATCGCGCGCGCGCTCCTGAAGAACGCGCCGGTGCTGATTCTCGACGAGGCGACCTCGGCGCTGGATTCCGAATCCGAGCGCCTGGTGCAGGCTGCGCTCGAGACGCTGATGCGCGGGCGCACCACGCTGGTGATCGCGCACCGCCTGTCCACCATCGAGCGCGCCGATCGCATCGTGGTGCTCGACCGCGGGCGCATCGCCGAGTCCGGCACGCACGCCGAGCTGATCGCGCATGGCGGTGTTTACGAAAAACTGTACCGGATCCAGTTCGCCACGGACGGCGTGAAGGCCGCAGTCTAGTCATGGCGCCGTTGCGCATCGTCCACACCGAGTCCTCGCTCGGCTGGGGCGGGCAGGAGATGCGCATTCTTTCGGAGGCGCAGGGCCTGATGCGGCGCGGCCATGAGGTGAAAATTCTTTGCCCGCCGCAGGCGCGCATTTACGCGGAGGCGGCGAACTGGGGTGTTCCAGTGGTTGGCCTGCCGATCGAGAAGAAGCGGCCGCGGTGCCTGCGCGCCATGGCCGCCGCGTTGCGTGAAAACCGCGGCGGCGTGGTGAATACGCACAGTTCGACCGACTCCTGGCTTGCCGCGCTGGCGCTCGCGATCCTCGGCCGCCCGGTGCCGATCGTGCGCACGCGGCATATATCGGCGCCGGTGCCGCGGGGGCCGCTTTCGCGCTGGCTCTACATGCGCGCCGCCGCGCGTGTCGTGACCACGGGCGAGGCGCTGAAGCAGCAGCTGGTGAAATATAACGGCTTCAGCGAATCCCGCATCGACTCGGTGCCCACCGGCATCGACGCCGGCCGCTTCCGGCCCGGCGAGCGCAAGGCGTCTCGCGCCAGGTTCGGCCTGCCGCAGGACAGAATACTGGTCGGCATCGTCGCGACGTTGCGCAGCTGGAAAGGGCATGCCTTTCTGATCGAAGCGATGACCCGGCTGCCCGGGCATATCGAACTGGTGATCATTGGCGATGGGCCGCAGCGCGAGGCGCTGGAGCGGCGCATCGCCGCGCTCGGCCTCAAGGGTAGGGTGCGCATGCAGGGACAGCAGGCGGACGTCCTGCCGTGGCTGCGCGCACTGGACCTATTCGCCTTGCCATCGTTCGCCAACGAAGGCGTACCGCAGGCGCTGGTGCAGGCGATGCTGTGCGAACTTCCCTGCGTGACGACGCCTGTCGGCGGCATTCCCGAGCTTGCCGAGCACGAGCGTACCGCGCTGCTGGTCGCGCCGCGCGATCCCGCGGCGCTTGCAGCGGCGATCGAACGTCTCGCGGGCAACGAGGGCCTGCGCCGCGAGCTGGGCGAAGCGGCGCGCAAGCACTGCGTCGAGGGCTATTCCTACGAGCGCATGCTCGATCGCATGGAAACGATCTACCGGAATGTCTCCGGCAATTCCTAGAACGGCATCGAGCCGCTTCCCCGGGCGGATGCGGGTGCTGCCGCGCGCTCTGGCGCGGCGTTTCCTGGGCATGCAGCGGCGCGAACGGCCCATCGCGCCGCGCCGCATCCTGATCGCGCAGCACCTGCTCACGGGCGATGTATTGATGTTGACGCCATTGCTTGCCAAACTGCGCGAACGTCATCCAGACGCGGACATCGTCCTCACCACGCGCCGCGCCGTGGCGCCGCTTTACGCAGGGCGGCCCTACGGCGCGCGTGCCCTGGTTTACGAGCCGCGCGAGGCCGCGACACTGACGGCGCTGTTCGACGAGCCGGGTTTCGATCTGGCGTTCGTTCCGGGAGACAACCGCTACAGCTGGCTTGCGGCGGCGGCGGGTGCGCGCTGGATCGTTGCGTTTGCCGGCGACAGGCCGGCATCCAAGAGCTGGCCGGCGGACGAACTGCGCCCCTACAGCGATGTTCCCGCGGCGTGGGGCGACATGGTCGCCGGCCTTGCCGACGGTCCGCCGCCGCGCGCCTACCGGCCGGCCGACTGGCCCGCACCGGCCTGCGCGCCCTTCGACGCACCGGCAGGCCGTTACGCGGTGCTGCACGTAGAAGCGAGCACGCCCTTGAAGCATTGGGAAGACAGGAATTGGCTGCCGTTAGCCGAACGAATTCTTGAGCGGGGAATCCGTCCAATATGGAGCGCGGGCCCATCCGGCGGCGAGATGCTGCATCGCATCGATCCCGCGGGACGCTTTCCGGCGCTTGGCCACCGGCTGGATCTGGCGCAACTCTGGCGCCTGGTGGCCGGCGCCGCGCTGCTCGTCTGTCCGGACACGAGCGTGATGCACATCGGCCGGCTCACGGGTACGCCGGCCGTGGCGCTGTTCGGGCCGAGTTCGGCGCAACTGTACGGCCCGGGCAATTTCTGGCGCGACGTTCCCGGCCGCGCGGCGACCATCGAAAATTTTCCCTGCCGCGACCAGCGGCGCCTGTTCAAGCGCGACATCGCCTGGATCCAGCGCTGCCAGCGCACGCTGGCCGAGTGCCCGGCGCCGCGCTGCATGCACGCGATCGGAGTCGAGGCCGTGGCGCGGGTTGCACTTGATCTTGTTAGATGAAAAAAATAATCCTGAATTTCCGTGGCGGCTTTGCCGGACTGCGCGAGGGTTTCGAGGCGCTGGGCCACGAGGTGATCGAGAACCAGTGGCTGCCGGACGAAACCGCGCTCGGCGACGTGGCGCTGTGCGTCGCGGACTTCGTCGACTGCGCGAGGAAACTGCGCCGCACGCTGGGGCTGAAAAAGCGCCTCGCGCGCGCCAGGGTGCCGTTGGTCGCCCTCAACCGGGATGCGCCGTTCAATCGCGGCGTTCATCCGACCCGGCTTGCGCTGATCGCCTGGCTCAAGCCGTTCAACGGCTATGCGTCGCACTCCATGCAGGCGGCCGGGAGATTTTCTGCAAGAACCCTGTATTGCCCGAACGCGGCGCGCGAATCGCTCTATCGCGCAGATCCCGGGCAAATTGCAGCGATGCGTGATTCGGCCATCTATCGCTGGGATGTCTCGTTTCTTGGCAACATGGACGCAGCGCGCTACGGCGAACACGCCCGGCGGGTGGCTTTCCTGGCTGCGCTTGATGCGAAGCTGTCCCCATTGGGAATCAAGACGCTGTTTCGCGATAGCGCGGGCATGACAGATGCCGAACAACTGGAAATCATCCGCTCAAGCCGCGTCAATTTGTCTGCTGTCGCCGCCTGCGACGCGGGCAGCGAAAAAAGCTGGGGACTGCCGGAACGTTGCTACGGTGTGCCGGCCTGCGGCGGATTCCTGCTGTCCGACCGGCGCAAGCACGCTGCGGAGGATTTTGGCGAAAGCGAGTGGGCGGACTACGAGGGGCTCGACGACTGCATCGCCAAGGTCCGGCATTTCATCGAACGGCCCGATGTTGCGCGGGCGATTGCGGAGCGCGCGCAGCAGCGGGTGACGCGCGATCACGGTTACCGGAACCGGGCAGCGCGGCTGCTAGATTTTGCACGATAGATGGGTTGACTTCATGGGATATGCAGACATCACGAAGAGGGATTCCAATCCCATCAAGCGCTGGATCCATCGCCGTCGATACTCGGACGCGGTCGACGTACTTGTCGGCGCCAACCTGCGTGACAGGCCACGAATCCTGGATTTTGGATCTGGGGATGGCGAACTGATTCGTCTAATTAGTGCCGTCGCCTCCGTGGATGCATTGGTCTATGAGCCGTCCGCGTCGCTGATGGACGAGGCGCGACAAAGGCTTGCCGGATCGCAATCCGTGCAGTTCTCCAGCAGTCTCGCGTCTATTGCGTCCGCGACATTCGACTACGTTTTCTGCCTGGAGGTTTTCGAGCACCCGCCTCCGAAGGAAACGCTTGAGGCCATTGCAAGCATCGACCGGATGTTGAAGCCGGAGGGAATCGCTGTGATCGGTGTGCCCCATGAACTGTACTTGCCCGTACTATTCAAGGGGCTTTTTCGCATGTGTCGTCGCTATGGGAGCTTCGACGCAAGGATCGGGAACGTCTGCGCGGCGACATTCGGTCGCCCACCATCAGCGCGACCGGTTGCCGAAATCACGCCGGGATTGCCCTTTCACTTCCATCATCTTGGATTCGATTACCGTTCACTGGAAAGATTGCTGCGGGCGCCGTTTTGAACTCGGAGGTCTATTTCCTGCTTAAGAAGACGCAACCGGCTCTGCGCTAGACTCGGCACGACATGCTGCCTGAATTGACGAAGATCCGCTTCCCGGTCGAGACCGGATTGCTGCTCGCCCGGAGGGGCGGATGATTCAGGATAATCAGGCGCTGCTGTTTCGGCTGTTCAAGGATTGCCTGGCAGGCTTCTGCCCGCTCGTCATCTTTGATGTCGGGGCCCGGGACGGCAACGAAAGTATCCGCTTCAGCGAGCGCTTCCCGGATGCACAGGTTTTCGCTTTCGAGTGCCATCCTGACCTGCTGCCGGCGTGCCGCGGCGCGCTCGCGCCATTCGGCAACGTCGAGCTGGTGCCGCAGGCGGTTTCGCTGCGGGGCGGGCGGATCCCGTTCTTTCCTATTGACCACGCGCGCTCGCGGCTCGATTCCCCGGATGGCAATCCGGGCGCGAGCAGCACGCTGCGGGCTTCGGGCAAATACGTGTGCGAGACCTACGTGCAGAACGAAGTGAGTGTGCAGAGCACGCGGTTGGATGAATTCTGCGAACGGCGGACGATTTCCCATCCCGACCTGATCTGGATGGACATACAGGGCGCCGAACTCGACGCGCTCCAGTCCCTCGGTGCGCGCCTGCAGGGTTGTTCGTTGCTGCATATCGAGGTGGAATTCGTCGAGATCTATAAGGGCCAGGCGCTATTTGCGCAGGTGCGCGAGTTCCTTGGGGCGGAGGGATGGTCGTTCGCAGGGTTTACCAGCTACTCGCGCTATTTCGCTGACGCTGTTTTTTTTAATGATCGCAAGTTCCCCGAGCCAATGCTCCGCTGCGCCAGGCGGGTGCTCGGTACCGGTCGACTTATATGGAAATACCGCCGTCACGAACTAAAGCGCCGCGTCCGCGCGTTGGCCGGCCTGACATGAGTGGCATCGCCGGGCACCCCACTCAGGCCACGCCGCGCATCCTGATCTGCCACCGGCTAAACCTCGGCGACTTGGTGCTCGCCAGTCCAGGAATCCAATGGTACCGCCGACGCAATCCGCATGCGCGCCTCCGGCTGCTGACGAACGATTTTGCGGCGCGCGTCGGCGAGCTATTGCCCGGTGTCGAGCACGTCGTCCGCTACGCCAAATTCGGCGGCGAAGGACTACCGGAATGGCGCGCATTGCTGGCGGTGCACAGGTGGCGGCCCGATTCCGTGATCGGACTTGCGCCTACGCCCGACTGGCGGCTTGACTTGCGCGTGCGGTTGCTGGGTGCGCGATCGCCTGCTCCGGCGCCCGACAGTTCGCCGCCCCACGTCGCTGAAAAGCTGGCGTGGCTCTTCGGCTGGCGCGGCGGCGAACCGCTGCCGCCGGCGCGGCTTGAGCCGCCGCCAGCCAGGGGAACCGTGCGTAATGTGGCAATCTGGGTGTCAGCGCGCAAGCCTAGCAACCGTCCGGGTGCCGGACAGATCGTCGAGATCGTGCGTGCGCTGCGCGCGCGCCGCGCCGCGCTCACGATCGGCGTGTTCGGACTGCCGGCGCAGACCGACAGTGCGGCGCACGTTCCGGACGCCGGGGCGCAGTCGATGATCGGCGCGGCGCTGAAGAGCGTCGGCCTGGCGCTCGAGACGCCGCCCTTCGAGCGACTTCTCGCGGAGCTTGCTGCGAGCGAAACTGTGATCACGCCGGATGGAGGCATCGCGCACATTGCGGCGGGATTCGGCAAGCCCGTGGTGGCGCTGTTCGGCAACGTAAACATCGACGCCTGGCGCCCTTACAGTCCTCTGGCGCGCAACCTGCAGGCCTCTTCGCGCATGGTCATCGACCTGCAGGCCGCGGAAATCGCCGCCGCGTGGGACGCCAGTGCAGCCGGACTCGCGCCGCCCGGCTGCTAGACTTCGCGCGCCATGCTGGCTGAACTGAAGAAGGTCCGCTTTCCGGTCGAAACCGGGTTGCTGCTCGCCTTTTGCATCTTTCTGCCCCTGGTGGAGATGCCGAAGAACCTGGCATGGCTGCTCTACGTCTGCGCCTGGATCGTCAACCGGATGCGGGCGCGTGACTGGGGCGGTCGCTGGGATCTTTGGGATTCTCTGTTCGCGGCCTGGGTGGCGTCCGGCTACCTGGTCGCGGTGTTTTCGGGTTTGCGGGGGAGCGAACTCGGTGGGGCGCATGAACTGGCACGCTACGCGGTCCTCGGTTGGATGGTGAAGCGCGGCGGCTACGGCGCCAGGGAAATTCGCTGGATCCTGGGCGCTTTGGTGGTCTCGACGGTGGCCGGGCTCGCGTTCGGCTATTGGCGGCTCTGGAGCGGCGCCGGAAAGAGTCGCATGCTGCAACTGCATTCGGTCGGCCACGTCAATCACACCGCGATTTATATCGCGATCATGTTCGGCATCTGCGTGAGCTGGACTCTCGCACGATGGCGCTCCTGGGGCGCGGAAAGGCGCGCGCTGGCACTGGCCGTGGACGCGTTGATGCTGGTCTCGCTGATCGTAACTGCGAGCCGTGGCGCGATCGGCGTCGGGCTCGTCCTGCTGTTGATTCTCGCCCTCGCGTGGTGGCCGCGCTGGCGCGCGCCGCTCATCGGCAGCGTCGTCGCGGTCGCGCTGATCGCCGCGGCGCTCGTGCTGTTCAAGATCGAGGTGATACGCAAGCAGAATGACAATGCCGCCGCGCAGAATGTGCTTTCCGATCGCGACGGCATCTGGCGCATGGGGATCGCGGCTTGGGAGCGCTACCCGTGGTTTGGCGTGGGCATGGACAACTACAGCCTGATTTCCCACGAATTGGTGCGCAGCTGGCGGACGGAGGCGGGCCGGGATTTCGACGCAACGCACTACGTCCGGTCTCCGCACGCTCACAGCCTGTACGTCAACGCGCTTGCCGAACGAGGCGCCGTTGGATTCACTGCGCTTGCCGCGATTCTGCTCGCCTGGTTCGTCGCGCTGGTTCGGCGGCGTCCGCTGCCGTCCGACCGCGACCTCGCCTGGCTGCTGTGGGGCGGTGCGGCGAGCGCCTGGTTCGTTACCTGCGGCGTCGGCTTGGTCAACACGACGCTGCATCACGAGCATGGCCTGCTCGCCGCGCTACTTCTGGGTCTATGGCTGTCGACGCCGTCCACGCGCCGCGCATCCTGATCCTGCGCCGCGATAACATCGGCGATCTCGTCTGCACGACGCCGCTTCTGGCTGCGCTACGCGCACACCTGCCGCGCGCCTGGCTCGGCGCGCTGGTGACGACCTACAATGCCGAAGTGCTGGCGCGCAATCCGGCTCTGGACGAGGTTTTCGTCTATGAAAAGCTCAAGCACCGCAGCGTGGGCCTGCTTTCGCACCTGCGCGCGCGCGTCGGGCAGGTGTCCCGTCTGCGGCAGCAGAATCTCGATTGCGTGCTGGTGCCGGCGTCGGCGGCGCAGTCGCTGAGGCTTGCGCGAAGCTTGAAGCCGGTGCGCGTGATCGCCTCGCCGGCCAGCTTTTCACCCAGGCTGCACGAGGTGGAGCGGGTATTCGAACTCGGGCAATCGTTCGGCGTTGTCGGGAAGCCGCGGCAGATGCACGTTACGCCCGACCCGCAGGCGGTACAGCAACTGCAACGGCAGCTTGGTGCAGGTCCGTTCGTCGCCATTCATATCAGCGCCAGGCGGCCTGCGCAGCGCTGGCCGCTGGTGCGCTATGCGGCTCTTGCCGTAGAGCTTGCGAAGCAAATGCGGGTTCTCCTGCTCTGGGCGCCGGGATCGAAAGACAATCCCCGCCATCCAGGCAGTGATGCGGCGGCGGTCGAAGTTCTGAGCCACCTGAAAAGCGGAACGGCGGTTCCCCTGCCGACGCCGGACCTGAAGACGCTCATTGCCGCGCTATCGCTAGCCGATCGGGTCGTCTGCCCCGATGGCGGCGCGATGCACCTTGCGGCGGCCCTTGGCAAGCCCGTGGTTGCGTTGTTCGGCGACTCGCCGGTGGTCCGCTGGCGACCCTGGGGCGTTCGCCATCGGGTGGTTCGGCCCGATTCACACGATCTCGCCGACCTGGCGCTCGAGCCCGTGCTCGAGGCGGTCCAGGCGCTTGCCTGACCAGGATGCGCGTCGTCGTTACCGGCGCTTCCGGCTTTGTCGGCCGGGCAGTCGTGCCCGCCCTGCTGGCGCGCGAGCATCAGGTTGTCGTGCTGGAGCGCGCCGCAATCGGCGATCTTGCCGGGTTCCGGGGCTGGTCCAGGCACCTGGAGGGCGCCGATGCGGTGGTACACCTCGCGGCGCTCGCTCACGCGCGCGGCGTGGATGCGTCGCGCCTGCGCGCGGTCAACGTGGATGCGGCGCACACGCTAGGCAACGCCGCGGCGGCAGCCGGCGCGAAAATGCTGTTGATGAGCTCGATCAAGGTGCTGGGCGAGGAAACCACGCAGCGTCCGTTCGATGATGCCAGCCTGGCTGGGCCGCGGGACGCCTACGCACGCGCCAAGGCGGCGGCGGAAGCGGCATTGCGCGCGATCCCAAGACTCGCGCTCACGATTCTGCGGCCGCCGCTGGTCTACGGTCCGGGCGTGAAGGCGAATTTTCTCGCCTTGATGCGCGCCGTGGCGCGCGGCTGGCCGCTGCCCCTGGCGGGCATCGAGAACCGCCGCAGCTTCGTTTATTCCGCCAATCTCGCGGACGCGGTGGCCCGCTGCCTCGAATCGCCATTGGCAACCGGCAGAACCTATGGCGTGACCGACGGTGCGCCAGTGTCCACGCCGGCATTGTGCCGGGCGCTTGGTGCTGCGCTTGGCAGGCCGGCGCGGCTGTTTTCCTTTCCGTCCGCGCTGCTCGAGCTGGCGCCGCCAGCGGCAAGGCTGACCCGTTCCCTGGTGGTGGACGACGGCAGGTTGCGGCGAGAACTTGCTTGGACGCCGCCACACAGCGTCGAGGAAGGGCTGCGTTGCACGGTGGAGTGGTTTCGAACGCAAGGCGGCTAGAATGCGGGCCATGCTTTTTCTGCCCGCGCTCGCGGCGTTTCTGGGTTCGCTCGCCTGCCTGGGGGTCCTGCTCTCGCCGATAGGACGGCAGCGGATGCTCGATCGGCCGAACGAGCGCTCGCTGCACCGCCGGCCGGTGCCGCGCAGCGGTGGCATCTCGATCGCGGCGGGCGTGGCCGCGTGCGTTGTGGCAAGCGATGCCGCGTCACTGCAGGGTGTCGGCGCAATCCTCGGCATCGCCGGCGCGCTCGCCGTGGTCTCCCTGATGGACGATATCCTTGCGCTTCCGGTGCTGTTTCGCCTCGCCGCGCATTTCGCGGCGGCCGGCGCCGCGCTCAGCCTTGATATCGGTGTCGCCGAACCGGTTCGATTCGCGCTGCTGGCGCTCGCGATCGCCTGGTATGCGAACCTCTACAATTTCATGGATGGCGCGGACGGACTCGCGGGCGGGATGGCGGTGTTCGGATTCGGCGCCTATGCCTGGGCCGCGGTCCAGACCGGTCACGTCGCGCTTGCCTCTGCCAGCGGCAGCATCGCCATCGCAACGATCGCGTTCCTGCCGGCAAATTTTCACCCGGCACGGCTCTTCATGGGCGATGTCGGATCGGTGCCGCTTGGCTTTCTGGCCGGTGCGTTAGGCGTGCTCGGCTGGCGCGAAGGCGTATGGCCGCTGTGGTTTCCGGTTCTGGTGTTCGCGCCTTTTGTGTGCGACGCGACGCTGACGCTGATAAAGCGGTTGTTGCGTCGCGAAAAAGTCTGGCAAGCGCACAAGGATCACTACTACCAGCGGCTGGTGCGCATGGGTTTCGGTCACCGGGGTACGGCGCTGCTCGAATATGCGGTCATGGCGGGATGCGCCGCGACCGCATTGCTTTTCCGCGCATCAGATCCGGGGATGCAGGCCGGCGCGCTAGGCGCTGCCGCGGTTGTCCTGATCGCGATCGCAGTGTGGATAGATTCCCGTTGGGCCCGCGCCCAGCGCAATTCCGGACGCTCAGCCGCGTGAAGCAGCAGTATCTGGTGCGTGCCGCACTCGGCTTCGCGCACGATGTCGCCGCGTCGGGCGTCGCGTGGTTTGCCGCATTCGTCCTGCGCTTCAATCTCGATGTGCCGCAAGAGTATCTGACGACGGCACTTTCTACGTTGCCGTGGGTGATGGCGGTGAACGCGATGCTGTTCTGGCGGCTCGGCCTGTACCGGGGCCTGTGGCGCTATGCGAGCCTGCCGGATTTGCAGAAGATTCTGGCCGCGGTGTTCGTCGCGGCGCTCGCGGCGCCGGCGCTGTTCCTGCTCATCGCCCCCACGCCCGCCGTGCCGCGCTCGGTGTTCCTGATGGCGCCGCTGCTGCTCATCGGCGCCATGTGCGGCAGCCGCCTGCTTTACCGCGCCTGGAAGGAACAGCGCCTGCTTGGCATCGTGCGGCATCCGCAAGCCAATCCGGTAATCGTGCTTGGCGCGGGCGCGTCCGCATCCGCGCTGCTGCGCGATCTCGCCAACAGCAGCCAGTGGCGCGTGGTGGCGCTGCTCGATGATGACCTGCGCAAGCATGGCGGCGCGATGCACGACGTGAAAGTCCTGGGCGCGCTCGATCGCGCGGGAGAAATCGCCGGGCGCATGGGTGTGACCCAGGCGATCATCGCCATGCCGGGCGCGACGCACGCGGTTCGCAAGCGGGCGCTGAACATTTGCCAGGAGGCCGGATTGCGCGTCATGACCGTGCCGGCCTATGCCGATATCGTTTCCGGTAAAGTCAGCGTCTCACAGTTGCGGGAAGTGGAGCTCGACGACCTGCTCGGGCGCGACCCGGTGCAGCTGGAGGACGCGCAGCTGAGCAGCTTGCTCAAGGGTAAGACGGTGTTGGTAACCGGCGCCGGCGGCTCGATAGGGTCAGAACTGTGCCGGCAGATCGCGCGCTTCGCGCCTGCACGCCTGGTGCTGGTCGAGAACTCCGAATACGCGCTGTACCTGATCGAACAGGAGTTTCGCGACCGGCATCCGGCACTCCCGGTGATCGCTGCGATCGGGGACGTAAAGGACGAGGTGCGGGTGAGAGAGGTGTTCACGCGGCATGCGCCGGAGGTGGTATTTCATGCCGCGGCCTACAAGCACGTGCCGCTGATGGAAAGGGACAACGCGTTCCAGGCGGTGGCCAACAACGCGTTGTCCACCATTGTCACCGCGCGCGCGGCCCAGGCCGCGGGTACGCAGACCTACGTTCTCGTTTCGACCGACAAGGCGGTTAATCCAACCAACGTGATGGGCGCGTCCAAGCGCCTTGCCGAGATGTTGTGCCAGGCGCTGCAGCCGCGCGCCGCGACCCGTTTCGTGATGGTGCGCTTTGGCAACGTGTTGGGCTCGACCGGCAGCGTAATTCCGCGTTTTCGGGAGCAAATCGCGCGCGGCGGCCCGGTGACCGTCACGCATCGCGACATGGAGCGCTACTTCATGTCGATCCCGGAGGCGGCACAGTTGGTACTTCAGGCGGCGCAACTGGGCAAGGGCGGCGAGATCTTCGTGCTCGACATGGGCGAGCCGGTGAAAATTGCCGAACTGGCGCGTCAGATGATCCGTCTGTCCGGTTTCAGCGACCAGGACATCCGCATCGAGTACTCCGGTTTGCGGCCCGGCGAGAAACTTTTCGAGGAAGTTCTGGCCGATGCGGAGAAAACGCTGCCCACGCCGCATCCGAAATTGCGCGTCGCGCGGGCGCGCGCGCCGGACAACAGCGGCCTGCCCGAAGAAGTCCTGGCATGGCTGTCGGCCGCGACTTCCGCCGGCGTGTCACCCGAAGCGGTGCGCGCCCGGCTCAAGGCCTGGATCCCCGAGTACCAGCCTTCGCAGTAAGGCCGCGGCATGAGCCGCGCGATCTGGCCGCGGCATAGGCCGCGGTGCGATAATCGCCCTATGATTCTGGTCACCGGCGGCGCGGGATTCATCGGCACCAATTTTGTCCTGTCGACGATCGCCGCCACGGGCGAGCCGATCGTCAACCTCGACAAGCTCACCTACGCCGGCAATCTCGAAAACCTGGCGCCCCTAGCCGGAGACGCACGCCACAATTTCGTCAAGGGCGACATCGCCGGCCGGGCGCTGGTGCGGCGGGTGCTCGCTGAGCACCGGCCGCGCGCGATCGTGCACTTTGCGGCCGAGAGCCACGTCGACCGTTCCATTGAGGGACCGGCGGAGTTTATCCAGACCAACGTGGTGGGCAGCTTCTGCCTGCTGGAGGAAACGCGGATCTGGTGGGGCGCGTTGCCAACCGGCGACAAGGAGCGCTTTCGTTTCCTGCATGTCTCCACCGACGAGGTCTACGGTTCGCTCGGGCCCGCCGACCCGGCTTTCACCGAGAACCATCCCTACGCGCCCAACAGTCCCTATGCGGCATCGAAGGCCGCCTCCGACCACCTGGTGCGCGCCTATCACCATACCTACGGGCTGCCGGTGCTGACCACCCACAGTTCCAACAACTACGGCCCGCGCCAGTATCCGGAGAAATTGATTCCCCTCATGATCACCAACGCGCTGGCGGAAAAGCCGCTGCCGGTCTATGGCGACGGCCTCAATGTGCGCGACTGGCTTTACGTCGCGGACCATTGCGAGGCGATCCGCGCCGTGCTGGACAAGGGGCGCGTGGGGGAGACCTACAATATCGGCGGTGCGAGCGAGAAGACCAATCTCGACGTGGTGAAGACGCTCTGCGAAATGCTCGATGCGGCGCGGCCGAGGAAAAATGGGCGCCACGCGGACCTGATCGCGCTGGTCAAGGACCGTCCGGGGCACGACCGCCGTTACGCGATGGACGCCGCCAAGATTGAGCACGAACTCAACTGGCGGCCCCGGGAGAACTTCGAATCGGGGATGCGAAAAACCGTGGACTGGTACCTTGGCCAAGGCGGCCTGGGTGGAGCAGGCGACGAGCGGCGCGTTGACCGCGGCGTCGAGGCGGACTAGACTTAGCTAAGTTCAAAGGAGCGCGATGGACACGGTCAACATTCACGAAGCCAAGACGCAGCTTTCCCGCCTCATCGAGCGGGTCTGCGCGGGCGAGGAGATCATCATCGCCCGGGGCGGCAAGCCGGTCGCCCGCCTCGCGCCGCTGCTGCGGAGCGCGAAGCCGCGCACGCCCGGACTGCTCAAAGGCAAGATCTGGGTGGCGAAGGACTTTAACGCACCGCTCCCCGACGATCTGCTCGATCTGTTCGAGGGTAAGTCCCCGCCCGAAGAGCCGCGCGCCGCGCGCAAGGCCAAGACCCGCAAGCGGTGAGACTTCTTCTCGACACGCATCTGCTGGTCTGGTGGTTCGTAGATCGGCGCATTCCGCAACGGGCGACCGAGTTGATCCGCGACCCCGCCAATCAGCTCTACGCAAGCGCGGCTAGCGTATGGGAGGTTGCAATAAAGGCCGCGTTGGGAAAAATCGAGGTCAAACCTGATGCCCTGCTTGCTGGCTTGCGCGACGGTGGCTTCCAGGAATTGGCCGTTTCCTCCCGTCACGCGACACAGGTCGGGTTGCTGCCGATGCATCACCGCGACCCCTTCGACCGGCTGCTGGTTTCGCAAAGTCTGTGCGAATCCATGTCGCTGCTCACCAACGATCGGACGCTTGCCGCCTACGGTCCGACCGTAATCGTCGCAGGATAGCCGCGCGATGAAAGGCATCACGTGAAGGGAATAATTCTGGCGGGCGGTTCCGGAACCCGTCTCTACCCGGCGACGCTGGCGGTTTCCAAGCAGCTGTTACCCGTCTACGACAAGCCGATGATCTACTACCCGCTAAGCACCCTGATGCTCGCGGGGATCCGGGACATTCTGATCATCTCCACGCCGCAGGACACGCCGCGCTTCGAGCAGCTGCTCGGCGACGGCAAACGCTGGGGCATGCGCTTTTCGTACGCGGTGCAGCCCTCGCCGGGCGGACTGGCCCAGGCCTTCCTCATCGGGCGCGAATTCATCGGCAAGAATGCCGTGGCGCTGGTGCTGGGCGACAACATATTCCACGGCCACGACCTGATCGGGCTGCTGAAAAGCGCCGCGCGGCGCAAGAAGGGCGCGACCGTGTTCGCCTACCAGGTGAACGATCCGCAGCGCTACGGCGTGGTCGAGTTCGATGCGAAATTCAAGGCGCTCGGCATCGAGGAAAAACCCGCGCGTCCGAAATCGCGCTATGCCGTGGTGGGCCTGTATTTTTATGACAACCGCGTGGCCGGGATCGCTTCCGGGCTGAAGCCTTCGGCGAGGGGAGAACTTGAGATCACCGACGTCAACAAGGAATATCTGAAGCGGGGCGAGCTCGAAGTGCGGCCGCTCGGCCGCGGCCACGCTTGGCTGGACACCGGCACGCACGAGTCGCTGCTCGAAGCCTCCCACTTCATCGAAACCATCGAGCGCCGCCAGGGCCTCAAGGTCGCGTGTCCCGAGGAAATCGCCTGGCGCATGGGCTACATCAGCGTGGCGCAACTGAAGGCGCTGGCCAAGCCGCTGGCGAAGAGCGGCTACGGCGAGTACCTGCTGCGCTGCCTCTCGGAGAAACCGTTTCCGTGAAGGTCGAACGCTGCTCCATCGCCGATGTCCTGCTGCTGGAGCCGAAGGTGTTTTCGGACGCGCGCGGGTTTTTCATGGAGACATGGAACGCGCGCAGCTTCGAAAATCTTGGAATCAACGCACAATTCGTGCAGGACAATCATTCGCGTTCGGCGAAGAACGTGCTGCGCGGTCTGCATTACCAGATTCGCCAGCCGCAGGGGAAACTGGTGCGCGTCACCGCGGGCGAAATCTGGGACGTGGCGGTCGACCTGCGCCGCGGCTCCGGGAGCTTCGGCCGTTGGACCGCCGCCACCCTGAGCGCGGATTCGCATCGCATGCTGTGGGTCCCCGCCGGCTTCGCGCACGGCTTCATCGTGCTCTCGGAGCACGCGGAGGTGCAGTACAAGACCACCGACTACTACGCCCCCGAGCACGAGCGAACGCTGCTCTGGAACGACCCGGCGCTCGCCATCGCCTGGCCGCTCGCGGGGGAACCCGTAATGACCGACAAGGACCGGCGCGGCACGCTGCTGGCGAGCGCCGAGACCTTCGAGTGAGAAGCCGGGACAGACTCCGTTTTCCGGGATTCGGTAATAAACTGCTACCCGACACGGTTCCGGAGGTCGCAGATGGGGATGCCAGTCAAGCTTTCCGATGAGCTTGTTCGCAAGGCGCGCAAGGAAGCGGCCAGGTCAAGACGCTCGATCACCGCCCAGGTCGAGTACTGGGCAAGCCTCGGCCGGATGGCGGAGAAATCGATTCCGGCCGTGGTCGTCGAGAACCTGAGGCGGCGGGGCCCCGCCGCCTCGCACCCGGTGGTGTCCTTCCTGGAGCGCGTCTCGGAAGCCGACATGCGCGCGGCGGCCGAACGCAAGCTCGGCTTTCTCAAAGGGCCCCGCTACGAGGCCGACCCGGGCAACCGGCGCGGGATCGTCGAGGTGCACGGCGACGGGCGGCGCATTCGCGGCGCTTGGGACGTGAAGCTGAACGCGTTTGTCTCCGCTGCGGCACGGGCCCGGCACCGCAGTTGATCGTCCCGCTCGGCGTCGAACCGTTCGTCATCGTGCTCGCGGGGCCGAACGGTGCCGGAGGAGTAAAATTTGGTCCATGGACCGCGAGACAATGCGCAAGCTGGTGCGAATCTGGGACCAGGCCGGACCCGAGCTCGAGGCCATCAAGCGCCGGGAACTGGAAGCGATGACGGACGAGCAGGCGCGCGAAGCGGCTGCGGACTTGTTGACTTTCCCCTTGCCGGCGGATCTGCCGCCGCGTCTCGATTCGGGGCTCGTCGAGCAACAGTACTGGTTCTCAAAATTTCATTCGAAGCGATAAGAGGCGCGCTCGGCGCCGCCGCCGAAATTCAGGCATTCCTTTCGTCGCATGGCGAACGTTATTGCCTGATCGGAGGACTTGCCCTGCCTCGCTGGGGCCAGGTGCGGGCGACACAGGATGCCGATGTCACGCTGCTTTGCCCTTTCGGGAACGAATCTGCGCCGGTGGATCGGTTGCTCGCCGGATTCAAGCCTCGAAGGGACGATGCACGCGAATTCGCCCTGCGTAATCGAGTACTGCTGCTCTGGAGCAGGCAAAGGGTTGGAATTGACGTTGCCCTTGGGGCGCTGCCGTTCGAGGAACGGTGTGTCGCCCGCGCAAGTGACTGGACGATCCCGCCCGGTGTGGTGTTAAGAACCTGCATCGCCGAGGATCTGGTCGTCCTGAAGGCGTTCGCCGGTCGTCCCCAGGATTGGCTGGATCTCGAATCGGTTCTCGTACGCCAGCGACGAACTCTGAACTGGCGGCTGATCCTTCGCGAGCTCAAGCCGTTGCTGGAGCTGCGCGAGACGCCGGAGAACCTGGACAAGCTGCGGCAGCTCAGGGACAAGGTCGACAAAGGCGCGTGAGGATCCTGCTTGCCGGCAGCAGAGGGCAGGTCGGCTCGGCGCTTGTGTCGGCGCTGGCGCCGCTTGGCGAGATGAGCGCGTTCGACCGGCAAGGCCTTGATCTGCGTGATTCGCAGTCAATCAGAAACACCATCGCAAAAGTAAAGCCCGACATCATTATCAATTCGGCGGCTTACACGGCGGTTGATCGGGCCGAGCAGGAAAAAGACATTGCTTTCGAAGTGAACTTCCAGGCAGTAAAGGAACTTGCGCGCGAAGCAAAATCAATTGATGCTCTGCTGATCCATTTCTCCACCGACTACGTTTTCGACGGCGAGAAAAGCGCGCCCTACGTCGAAACGGATGTGCCCTCGCCGCTCAATGTCTACGGCCAAAGCAAACTGGCAGGCGAGCGCGCGATCGCCGCGAGCGGCTGCCGGCACTTCATCTTCCGCACCAGCTGGGTGTACGGACCGCTTGGCAGGAATTTCCTGCACGCGATCCTCGCCGCGGCGAAAGCGAAGCCGGAGCTCAGGGTCGTGGACGACCAGCGCGGCGCGCCGACCTCCAGCGTGGCGATCGCCGGTGCGGTGGCGCAAATTCTTTCAAGTTCCTCCTGGCCGGCAAAGCCGGACGGCATCTATCACTTGAGCGCGGCCGGGGAAACCACCTGGCACGGCTTCGCCCAGGCGATTCTCGAGGCGAAAGGGCTGAAGAATCCGGTGACGGCGATCCGCAGCGGCGAATATCCCGCCGCAGCGAAGCGGCCGAAAAATTCGTTGCTGGATAACGGCAAAATCGGCGCGGAACTCGGCATCGTGCTGCCCGGCTGGCGGCAGGGCCTGGCTGCGGTGCTCGCCGCAATCCACTAACATCGGCGCCATGGATTTCATCGACCTGAAGACACAGTACGCGGCGCTGCGCGAGCCGATCAATGCGCGCATCCAGCGCGTACTGGACCACGGCCAGTACATCATGGGGCCGGAAGTGAAGGAACTCGAAGAGCGCCTCGCCGTCTGGACCGGGGCGAAGCATTGCATCGCGGTCGCCTCGGGCACCGAGGCGCTGCTGATCGCGCTGCTGGCCCTCGAGGTGAAGCCCGGCGATGAGGTAGTGACCACGCCGTTCACATTTGCCGCGACCGCGGAAATGATCGCGCTTATCGGGGCGAAACCAGTGTTCGTGGATGTGGAGGAAGACACGGCGAACATCGACGTCTCGAAGATCGAAGCGGCGATCACGCCGCGCACCCGGGCGATCATGCCGGTGTCCCTTTACGGCCAGCCCGCCGACATGGACGAGATCAACGCCATCGCCGCGCGCCACAAGCTGCCGGTGATCGAGGACGCGGCGCAGAGTTTCGGCGCCACCTACAAGGGGAGGAAGAGCTGCAACCTCTCCACCATCGGCTGCACCAGTTTCTTCCCCTCCAAGCCGCTCGGCTGCTACGGCGACGGCGGCGCGCTGTTCACCGCCGATGACGCGCTCGCCGCTGCGATGCGCGAAATCCGCGTCCACGGCCAGTCGGGCCGCTACCGGCACACGCGCATCGGCGTTGGCGGGCGCATGGACACGATCCAGTGCGCGGTGGTGCTTGCCAAGTTCGAGCGCTTCGACTGGGAGGTGCGGCAGCGCATCGAGATCGGCGCCCACTACGATGCTTTGTTTTCTTCTTCTTCTAATATACAAACTATCAAAGTAAGAGCAGACCGCACCAGCGTCTACGCGCAGTACACGGTGCGCGTCAACGGGCGCGCGAAGTTCGAGCAGGACATGAAGGCGCGCGGCATTCCGAGCGCGGTGCACTATCCGCTGTCGCTGCACCAGCAGCCGGCCTACGCCGCCGGTTACGCGGGCCAGTCGTTCCCGGTATCGGAGCGCCTCGCGCGCGAGGTCATCAGCCTGCCGATGCACGCGGATCTGGATGAGAACACCCAGCAACGGATCGTTGCGGCAGTGCGCGAGGCGCTGCGCGGAGTATCTCCTTGAAATTGCTGGTTACAGGCGCGGCGGGGTTCATCGGCATGCATTCGTGCAAGCGGCTGCTTGAGCGCAGGCACGAGGTGTTCGGCATCGACAACCTGAATGACTACTACGATCCGGCGCTCAAGCGGGCTAGGCTGGAGCAGCTGCGGCCGTTTCCGAAGTTCGCATTCGAAAAGCTGGATATCGCCGACGCGCCTGCGCTGGGCGCGGCCTTCGAGTCGAGGCGCTTCGATGCGGTGCTGCATCTGGCCGCGCAGGCGGGGGTGCGCTACTCGCTTGAGAATCCGATGGCCTATGTGAGCAGCAACGTGGCCGGCTTCCTCAACGTACTCGAAGGTTGTCGCCGGTCTCAGGTCCCGCATCTTTGCTATGCCAGCAGCTCCAGCGTGTACGGCGCGAACACCGAGATGCCGTTCCGCGAGGATCACCGCGTCGATCAGCCGGTCAGCATGTATGCCGTGACCAAGCGCGCCAACGAGCTGATGGCCCACAGCTACAGCGAGCTTTACGGCGTGCGCAGTACCGGCCTGCGCTTTTTCACCGTCTACGGGCCCTGGGGCCGGCCCGACATGGCGCTTTTCATCTTCACGCGCGCAATTCTCGCGGGCCAGCCGATCCGCGTCTTCAACGGCGGCGACATGCTGCGCGACTTCACCTACATCGACGACATCGCCGAGGCGGTGACGGCGATCGTCGAACGGCCGCACCCGGGTACGCCCAAGGCGCGCCTGTTCAATGTAGGCCATGGCTCGCCGGTGAAACTGATGGATTTCGTGCACGCCGTTGAGCATGAGCTCGGCAAAAAGGCGCGGATCGAATTCGCGCTGATGCAGCCTGGCGATGTGCAGGCGACCTACGCTTGCACGGAAAAGCTGCGCGCCGAGATCGGCTACGCGCCCTCCACGACGATCGAGACCGGCGTCGAGCGCTTCGTCGAGTGGTATCGGTCCTACTACGCCGGCAGCCGCTCTTCCCCTTCCGGGCTCGTGGCATGAGCGTGGTGGTGGCGGTGGTGGGTCTGGGCTACGTCGGCTTGCCGCTCGCAGTCGAGTTCGGCAAGCGGCAGCGCACCATCGGCTACGACCGCTCGCGCGAGCGCGTCGAGGCGATCGGTCGCGGCGAGGACCGCAGCGGCGAGCTCGGCGCCGGCGAGCTGCGTTCGGCGAAGGCGCTCACTGTCACCGCCGACGCCGCGGCGCTCAAGGAGGCGGATTTCGTGATCGTCGCTGTGCCGACGCCGGTCGACCGCAACAAGAAGCCGGACCTCGAGTTACTCGTTTCAGCGTCGCGCACGGTCGGCGCGAACCTGAAGCGCGGCGCCACGGTGGTCTACGAATCCACGGTCTACCCTGGAGCGACCGCCGGCATCTGTGTGCCCGCGATCGAATCCGCCTCGGGTTTGAAATGGAAACAGGATTTCCACGTCGGCTATTCGCCCGAACGCATCAACCCGGGCGACCGCGAGCACACGCTCGCGCGCATCGTGAAGGTGGTCTCGGGCGATTCGCCGCAGACGCTGGAGCGCGTCGCGGCGCTCTACAGCGGGATCGTGCCCGCCGGCATCCATCGCGCCCCGAGCATCGAGACCGCAGAGGCGGCGAAGGTGATCGAGAACACGCAACGCGACCTCAATATCGCGCTCATGAACGAGCTGGCGATCATTTTCGACCGCCTGGGGCTCGACACGCGCGAGGTGCTGGCCGCGGCGGAAACGAAATGGAATTTCCTGCCCTTCAGGCCCGGACTGGTCGGCGGCCATTGCATCGGGGTTGATCCGTACTACCTCACCCATCGCGCCGAAATGGCGGGCTACCAGCCGCAGGTGATCCTCGCGGGGCGCCACATCAACGACGGCATGGCCGGATTCGTCGCCGAAAAAACGGCCCGCCTGCTCGAGCTCGGCGGCAAGCAGGTCAGCGGTGCGACAATCAACCTGCTGGGCCTGACCTTCAAGGAAAATGTCACTGACATCCGCAATTCCAAGGTGGCGGAGTTGCGCGCGGAGCTGGTGGCGCGGGGCGCGCGGGTGCACGTGAACGATCCGCTCGCCGATCCTGCCGCGGCGAGGAGCGAATACGGAATAGAACTGGAGGAGTGGGCCGCGTTGCCGCGTGCTGACGCGTTGATCCTCGCGGTGGCGCACAGGGATTACCTGCAACGCGGCAGCGAAGAATTCCTCGGCAAGGTGGCGCCCGGCGGCTGCGTGCTCGATGTCCAGGGCGCACTCGACCTGGACGCGCTGCGCCGGGGCGGCTGCACATGCTGGAGGCTTTAGGCTGCGAAAACAGGAAAACCGGGACAGACCACGTTTTTTCCGTATGTGGTACGTACGTATCAGTACGTACGTATCGAATTGACGAAACGTACGTACCCGGCTATCCTGACGTCATGCGGTTCACCGCCACCGGCCTGCGCGCCAACCTGTACCGGGTTCTCGACCGGGTCGCGAAGACCGGCGTCCCGGTCGAGATCGAGCGGGACGGCAAGATCCTGAAGATCGTGCCTGCCGGCGCGCGCGACAAGCTCGCCGGGCTGAAGCGCCGCAAGCGCTACCTCGCGGCCGATCCCGAATCGCTGGTCCACATCGACTGGTCCGGCGAGTGGCGGCCGTAGCCTACCTCGATACGCACGTCGTCGCGTGGTTGTTCGCAGGCGAGGCCGGGCTGCTGACCGAGCGCGCGCGCGAGCTGGTCCAGGAGAGCAGCCTGCTCGTCTCCCCTGCCGTTCGGCTCGAACTGCAGTATCTGCACGAGATCGGGCGAACGCGGGTCCCGGCACGCGCGGTGATGCGCGCGCTCGCCGATTCGCTCGGGCTGGGCGTGTGCGCGCGGCCCTTCGCCCAGGTGATGGAGGCGGCGGAGCGGCTGTCGTGGACCCGCGACCCGTTCGACCGCTTCATCGTGGCGCAGGCCTCTCTTGCGGCAGCGCCGCTGGTCACCAAGGACAGGATGATCCGCAAGCACTACGCAAAAGCCGCTTGGTGAAGAAGACCGCGCTGATCACCGGCATCACCGGCCAGGACGGCGCCTACCTCGCCGAGCTCCTGCTGGGGAAGGGCTACGTGGTGCACGGCCTGAAGCGCCGGGCGTCGCTCTTCAACACCGCGCGCATCGACCATCTTTACGAGGACCCGCATGTGCCCGGGCGCAAGCTCATCCTGCACCATGGGGACATGACCGATTCGATGAGCGTGCTGCGCGTGGTCGAAGAATCGCAGCCCGACGAGATCTACAACCTCGCGGCGCAGAGCCATGTCGCGGTTTCCTTCGAGGAGCCCGAGTACACCGCGAACGCGGACGGGCTGGGCGCCTTGCGCCTGCTCGAGGCGATCCGGATCCTCGGCCTGGGCAAGCGCACCCGCTTCTACCAGGCGTCCACCTCAGAGCTTTTCGGCCTGGTGCGCGAAACGCCGCAGCGTGAGACCACGCCTTTTCATCCGCGCTCCCCCTACGGCGTGGCGAAGCTGTACGCGCACTGGATCACCATCAACTACCGCGAGGCCTATGGCCTTTTCGCCGCCACCGGCATCCTCTTCAACCACGAATCGCCCGTGCGCGGCGAGACGTTCGTCACGCGCAAGATCACGCGCGCGCTCGCGCGCATCCGGCTCGGTCTGGACAAGTGCCTGTACCTCGGCAATCTGGGCGCGAAGCGCGACTGGGGCCATGCGCGCGACTACGTCGAAGCGATGTGGCGGATCCTGCAGCAGAAGAAGCCGGACGATTTCGTGATCGCCACCGGCGTGCAGCACAGCGTGCGTGAGTTCGTGGAGGCGGCGGCGGCGGAGCTGAAAATGAAGATCAGCTGGCGCGGCAAGGGCGCGAACGAGAAAGGCTACGACGCCAAGGGCCGGGTCATCGTGGCGGTAGACCCGCGCTACTACCGCCCCGCCGAGGTGGATACGCTGCTCGGCGACGCCGCCCGCGCGCGCCGCCAGCTCAAATGGAAGCCGCGGGTCACGTTCCGCCAGCTGGTCGCCGAAATGGCGCGCGAAGACCTGAAAGCCGCCGAGCGCGATGCCCTGGTCAGCCGCCACGGCTACCGCGCCTACGGCGGGCGCGAGTAGCGCGGGCGCGCGTACCTAAAACTCGCTTCGTTACGCCGGCGGAAATCGAAGCTGCGAGAAATTACGCCCGTTGATAATGGCCTTGCGCTCGATCTCGGCGGCGGAGGGCAGCCAACCTTTTTGTTCAAGGAATATCAGGAACGCTCGCGTACTCACCTTGCGGCAGTTCCCGGGCAGCATGAAACTCACCCGCGCGATTCTGTGGTCCTCGAACAGGAAAACGCCCGTCTGCGAGGGCGTCGCCAGTGCGAAATCGTTCATCGCTTCCTGAATTGCAAGTTCCCCAAGGTTCGCCCGTTTGATTTCCGCGTTCGCCGGGGTTTCCCGCGCTTGCAGGTAATGCCGATGCGTCCTGGTGGCCACAACGGGCAGCCGGTGCGTACTCGCCCATCTGCCGATCAACTGGCTGGTGGGGGTCTGGTTGCGCGTCACTTCGTGCAGGACCATGTCTACGATCTGAACCGGCCATCCGGGGAGCAACAGAAGATCGAGCGCGTCGGCGTAGGCCAAAGTAATGAGCGGCCCGGAGTCCGGAAGAAGAACGGGCGAGGCCGGCACGGCCGGACTACTTCACCAGCGCATGCAGGCTTTCGGCCATCTGTCTTGTGGCGGACTCTGGCATGCGCGGCAGGGGCAGATGAGCCTGCGCCATGAGCAGGAACAGGTCTTCCTGGCTATCGATGCCCAGGGTGTTCATCGCGGAGAGATCGTCGATGCGGCCCAGCGAAAAATCAAGCAGCGTCCTGAAGTTCTGGTTGCCGCACGCCTCAGCCGCCTCGAAGGTCTCAACCAGATAGCGCAGTTCCGCATTGAACAAGGCGTTGATCGAGGTTTCTGTCTTGGCCGCGATAACCTTGGCGCGCTTGAGCAGTTCTCGATCCACGGCGCCGGTGAAGTTGACGGTGGTTGCCATGGCGATTTCCTGTGAATGAATGGTCGATCAACACATAAACAAGTGTAACACATAAGTACGTGTTACGGAAAAACCGGGACAGACCACGTTTCTTCCGGCTCCCATTTTCCCCGCAGCCCGGCACCGTGCAACGCCGACTACGCCGCCTCGATCATGAGAGGTCGAAGCCCGTTTCCCGCCGCCCGCCGACGCGCGCGACTGCGCCTTGGCGCGCCGCGTCTATCCCGATCTGCCGAAGGTATAATCCCAATTCGCCGCAGGTATAATCCCAATCTGCCGCTCCAGGCCCGCCCCCGGGCCGCCGCGCAGGAGGCATCATGACCGCAGCCGCGACCCTTTACCCGCGCTACATCCGGCCCCGGGTGGAGGCGGCGCTCGCCGATACGCCGGTGGTGCTGCTGGCCGGGCCGCGCCAGGCCGGCAAGACCACGCTGGCGCGGG
>CAMDRF010000016.1 GCA_945906765.1 Nitrosovibrio sp. Nv4
CCCGTCCAGCGCGGCGGGCGCTTTTCCACGAAGGCGCGCACGCCCTCTTTGAAATCGGCGCTGCCGTAGGTCTTCGCGATCAAATCGTCGCCATCGGGCAGGGGGCGTGACTCCTGCAGGCGGCGCACTGCCTCCTTGGTGACCCAGAGCGTGATCGGCGCGTGCGAGGCGATTTTTTCAGCCTGTTCCTTCACGCGCGCGTCGATCTTGTCGGCGGGCACGATCTCGTGCACGAATCCCGCGGCGAGCGCTTCATCCGCGGTGAGCATGCGGGCGGTGAAGATCATTTCCTTCAGGCGCGAAGGCCCGAAGAGATCCATGAACTTCGCGTAGGCCTTCACCGAGAGGCAATTGCCGAGCGTCTTGGCAATCGGAGCGCCGAACTTGGCGTCCGGCGTCGCGATGCGCACGTCGGCGCCCGCGGCGATGGCCAAACCGCCACCCACCGCGTAGCCCTGGATCTGCGCGATCACGGGCTTCTTGACGCGCGCGATGCGGCCCGAGCGCTGGTCGCCGTCGCGCTCGTAGCGCAGTCCGTCCTCGGCACCCTCGAACTTGGTGAACTGGCTGATGTCCGTGCCGGCGACGAAGGCCTTTCCCCCGGCGCCCTTCAAGACGAGGACGCGGATCGAGTCGTCGGCATCGACTTCCTCGCAGGTGTCGTAGAGCCGCTGATACATCTCCCAGGTCATGGCGTTGCGCGCCTCCGGGCGGTTGAAGGTGAGCGTGACGATGGGGCCGGCGCGCGTGACGAGCACGTGGGCGCTGGCCGGAGCGGTGTTTTCCATTGGGCCAAATACTCCTTGAATGATCCTCGAAGGAGATCGTATCATTCGCTCAACGAGGAGGAACTTTCAAATGCTTGCACTGCGTCTGCTTTCCGTGTCGGTCGTGTCGGCCGCGCTGCTTCTGGCTTCCAGCGGCAATGTTCTTGCCCAGGCAAAATACCCGTCGAAGACGGTCGAGGTGGTTGTCCCCTACGCCCCGGGCGGCGGCACCGACAACCTGATGCGCATGATCACCGGGATCATGGACGAGAACAAATGGGCGCCGGTGCCGATGAACGTGAACAATCGCGCCGGGGGCAGCGGCGCCGTTGGCTTTTCTTACCTGATCAACAAGAAGGGCGATTCCCATGTCGTGGCCGGCGCCACCCCGATGATCGTATCGGGCAAGATCGAAGGCCGGTTGCCGGGGAATCATCGGGACTCGATGACGATCCTGATGATCGTCGCCATCGACGAGCTGATGCTCTCGGTGCGCAACGAGTCGCCATTCAAGACGATCGACGATTTCGTCAACGCCGCGCGCGCTAGGCCGGGCATGCTCACGGTGGGTGGCACCGCCACCTACAGCGAGGATCACATTTTCACCCACCTGTTCGAGCAGGCGGCGAAGATCAAGGTGAAGTACGTGCCCTTCAATTCTGGCGGCGAGGTGACGGCGGCCCTGATGGGCGGGCATATCGATGCAGGCGTCATGAACCCGAACGAGATCGTGGCCCAGATCGAGGCGAAAAAGGCGACCAACCTCGCGGTCGCCGCGCGCAAGCGCATGACCGATGCCGCGGACGTGCCGACGTTCGCCGAGAAGGGCTACGAGTTCTACTGGGAGCAGATGCGGGGCGTGGTGGGGCCGGCGGACATGGCGCCCGAGGCCGTGGCGTGGTGGCAGGATGCGCTGCGCAAGGTGACGGCGAACAAGAAGTGGCAGGAGCTGTACATCAAGCGCAATCTGCTGACGCCGACCGCCTGGGTGGGCGAGGAAGCGAACAAGTATCTGGACGGGCTGATCGGTAAGTACGAGAGCGCGCTCGGCGCCCTCGGCGCCTTGAAGAAGTAAGCACTAGGCGCGCCCGCCGTGCGTAGTGCTGACCGGATTGCCGGGGCGGCGCTGCTCGCGTTCGCGGTGGCATTCTCCGCGGGCGCTCTCAAGTACTACACCTACTCGGGACCCGGCGGCCCGGGTTCGGCGTTCCTGCCGTTCTGGCTGGGCGTGATCATGGCGCTGCTCTCCGGCGCGATGCTCGTGGGCGCCCTTCGCTCCCGCGAACCCGGACCCGACTGGCTGCCCCGCGGCGAGGGGCTCAGGCGGATCGCCCTGGTGCTGGGCGTCACGTTTGCCTTTGTGGCGCTCCTCAAGGTGGTGGGCATGATCATTGGAACGGTGCTGTTCCTGGTCGTCCTGTTGCGAGTGCTCGATCGCAACCCTTGGCCGCTCACCCTGTCGGTGGCCGCGGCGACGGCCGGTCTCAACTTCCTTATCTTCACGTACTGGTTGCGGGTGCCATTCCCGGTCAGCGTGTTCGGCTTCTGAGGGGCGGGCCGCTGGATTTCCTCGCCAATCTGTCGATGGGCTTCTCGGTCGCGCTGACGCCGTTCAATCTGCTGATGGCGACCTGCGGCGTGTTCGTGGGCATCCTGATCGGCGCGCTGCCGGGTATTGGACCGCCCTCGGGCGTCGCGCTGCTGCTGCCGCTTACCTTCGGCATGGAGCCCACCTCCGGGATCATCATGCTGGCCGCCCTCTACGCGGGCACGATGTACGGCGGCACCATCACTTCGGTGCTGATCAACACGCCGGGAGAATCGGCCTCGGTGGTCACCTGCCTCGATGGCTACCAGATGGCGCTGCAGGGACGCGCTGGGCCGGCCCTGGGCATCGCCGCGATCGGCTCGTTCATCGCCGGCACCGTCGGCGTGATCCTGCTGATGCTGGTGTCGCCGGCGCTGGCGAAGTGGTCTCTTTCCTTCGGTCCGCCGGAGACCTTCGCCCTCATGCTGCTCGGTCTCACGACAGTCACCCTGCTCACCGGGGATAACGCACTCAAGGGCTACATCAGCATGGTGCTGGGGCTGATGCTCGCGATGGTCGGCTTCGACATCATCTCCGGGGACGCGCGCTACGCCTTCGGCATCCCCGAGATGATGGACGGGATGGACTTTCTGCCGGTCGCGATCGGCTTGTTCGGGCTGGGGGAAGTGCTGGCCGGCGCGGAGATGGCCACGGGTAACGCCATCCTCCAGGGCCGCTACGGGCTGCGGGACGTGATGCCAAGCGCCAGGGACTGGGCCCGCAGCCGCTGGGCCATCGTGCGCGGCACCGTGCTCGGCTTCTCGGTCGGCCTGCTGCCGGGCGCCGGCCCGACCGTCGCGTCGTTCCTTTCCTACACGGTGGAGAAGAAAGTTTCGAAGCACCCGCAGGAGTTCGGCAAAGGCGCGATCGAGGGCGTGGCCGGGCCCGAGTCGGCCAACAACTCCGCCGCCATTGGGGCCATGGTGCCGATGCTCACGCTGGGCATCCCGGGATCGGCGACGACGGCCATCATGCTGGGCGGCCTGATGATGTGGGGCCTGAGGCCGGGACCGATGCTGTTCGAGAAGAACCCCGAGTTCGTCTGGGGGCTGATCGCCTCGCAGTACATCGCCAACGTCATGCTGTTGATCCTCAGCACCGCGTTCATCCCGCTGTTCGTGCGGGCGCTGCGGATTCCGTACACCATCCTGATGCCGCTGATCATCGTGTTCTGCATCACCGGGGCCTATTCGCTGAAGAACAACGTGTGGGACGTCGGCCAGATGCTGGTGTTCGGCGTGCTCGGCTACGCGATGAAGAAGCTCGGCTATTCGCCCGCCGCCCTGGTCCTCGCGCTGGTGCTCGGACCGCTGGCGGAACGCGCGCTGCGCCAGTCGCTGATCATCTCGGATGCCGGGCTGGGAATCTTTTTCCTGCGGCCGATCTCCGCCGTGCTGATGGTGGCGGCCCTCGCGGCGGTGGCGGTGCCGGTGGTGCGCGCGATCCATGCGGCGTCACGCCGTCGCCACGCCGCGGCCGGCGACTAGAAACATTTACTTGAACCAGAGGTACCTATGACATCGACCCCGCAAGCCCTGAAGCTCGACAGTCCGCTGCGCAAGCGGATCTACGACTCGATTGCCGAGACGATCGGCAATACGCCGCTGGTGCGCCTGAATCGCGTCGCGCAGGAGGCCGGCGCCGTGGCGCGGGTCCTGGTCAAGCTCGAGTACATGAATCCGCTACTGAGCGTGAAGGACCGCATCGGTGTGTCGATGATCGAGGCGCTCGAGGCCGAGGGCAAGATCGGCCCGGGCTCGGTCATCGTCGAGCCGACCTCGGGCAATACCGGCATCGGCCTCGCCTTCATGTGCGCGGTGCGCGGTTACCGCTGCATCCTGACGATGCCCGAGTCGATGTCGATCGAGCGCCGCAAGATGTTCGCCTTGCTCGGCGCCGAGACGGTGTTGACGCCCAAGAAGCAGCGCGTGCAGGGCGCCATCGACGCCGCGCACAAGTTGCTCAAGGAAATTCCGAACTCGGTGATGCCCTGGCAGTTCGGTAATCCGGCCAATCCGGCGATCCACCGGCGCACCACGGCCGAGGAAATCTGGGCCGATACCGGCGACGAAGTCGATTTCATCGTCTCGGGCATCGGCACCGGCGGCACGCTGATGGGCTGCGCCGAAGCGCTCAAGCCGCGACGGTCTTGCCTGAAATTTGTCGCGGTCGAACCTACAGACAGCGCGGTGCTCTCCGGGGGCAAGCCGGGGCCGCACGTCATTCAGGGCATCGGCGCCGGTTTCGTGCCGGAAATCCTGAATACAAAATTCATCGACGAGATCATCACCATCGCCAATCAGGACGCGCTCACGATGGCGCGCAAGGTGGCGAAGCTCGACGGCATCCCGGTCGGTATTTCCTCGGGTGCAATCATCCACGCCGAGCTACATGTCGCCGGAGCAGGTGCGCGGCGGCGAAGCGCTCAGCTTCCAGAGCGACATGTTCGCGCTGGGCGTGGTGCTCTACGGCCTGTTCACCGGCACGCGGCTCTTCACCGGCAAGGCGGTGCAGGAGCTGTTGATGAATATCGTCGAGAAAGAGCCGCCGACGCCAAGTGAAATCCGTCCCGAGCTCGGTCGCGAGATCGACCGCATCGTGATGCGCATGCTGCGCAAGAAGCCCGAGGCGCGCTACCCGGACTGGGCCGAGCTCGCCTTCGACCTCGCGGAAATCGGCCGCTTATGAAAGAGGGCGACACGGGGGCGGAACTGCTGTTCCTCGCCAGCGGCGAGGTGAAAGTGGTGAAGCAGGGCCGGCTGCTGAACGTCCTGCGCACCGGGTCGTACCTCGGTGAAATGGCGCACGTGAAGGCGGGCCAGATTCCGCGGCAGGCGACCGTGGAGACCCTGAGCGACGCGCTGATCGCGGAATTCCGTCCCGGCGCGATGAGCAAGCTCTCCACCAACTGCCAGTTGCAGCTGTCGCTGCTCAACACGGTGGTGGACCGGCTCGCGTTTGCGGATGAGCGCATCGCCCACGCGTAGGTTGTTTTTCAGTGCCCGATGTCGAGGGCGCCGCCGCCGTCCACCAGCAGGTCCACGCCGGTGATGAAGTTCGCCTCGTCCGAGGCGAGGAACAGCGCCGCGTTGGCCACGTCCCAGGCGGTGCCCATCCTGCGCCGCAGCGGTACGCGTGCATCGCGCATCGCGGCCACTTCGGCGCGGCTCTTGCCCGTCTTGCGCGCGCGCGTATCCACCGCCATCGGCGTGTCCATGAGGCCGGGCAGGATGACGTTGGCGCGGATGCCGTATTCGGCGTTCTGAATCGCGATCTGCTTGGTGAAGGCCACCATCCCCGCCTTGGTCGCCTTGTACGCGACATAGGGATATTTTTCGATCGCGGCGAGCGAGGAGATCATGAGGATCACGCCGGACTTCTGCTCCCGCATCACCGGGATCGCATGCTTGCAGGCCATCACCGCGCCGCGCAGGTTGATGGCGACGACGTTGTCGAAGGCCGCCTCGGTGATCTCGGTCGGGATCGCGTCGCCGCCCGCGATGCTGACGCCGACGTTGTAATGCAGGATGTCGATGCGGCCCCAGTGCTGTTTCGCCGCGGCGATCATCGCCGCCATCGCCGCTTCCTTGGTCACGTCGGCCTCGAAGGCGAAGCAGTCGCCGCCGTCTTTGCGCACCAGGGCGGCGGTTTCCTCGGCCAGCGCGAGTTCCCGGTCCACCGCCATGATCTTCGCGCCTTCCTGCGCGAAGCGCAGCGCGGTGGCGCGGCCATTGCCCATGCCGCTGCCCGGACTCTGCCCGGCACCGACAATAATTGCTGTCTTATTTTCTAATCTCATTCAACTTTCATGCCCGTGGCCTTGACCACGCTTGCCCACTTGGTGATGTCCTCGCGCAGGAACTTGTCGAACTGCTCCAGCGTCATGCTCATCGGCGCGGCGCCCTGCTTGCCCCAGGTTTCCTTTACGTCCGCCGAGTTCAGCACCTTGGCGATCTCGACGTTGAGGCGCTCCAGCACCGGGCGGGGCGTGCCTGCTGGCGCCATCAGGCCGAGCCAGATGCCGGTTTCGTAGCCCGGTACGCCCGCTTCCGCGAGCGTCGGCACGTCGGGCAGCACCGAAGAGCGCGTCTTGCCGGTGGTGCCCATGGCCTTCAACTTGCCGGCGCGCACATTCGGCGCCATGGTGGTGATCGCATCGATCATCATCTGCACCTGGCCGCCGAGGATGCCGACGCGCGCGCCGTCGCTGCCCTTGTAGGGTACGTGCGCGATTTCCACGCCCGCCATGGCTTTGAACAGTTCGCCCGCCATGTGATACGGCGTGCCGGGGCCGGAGGACGCGTAGTTGAGGTCCTTCGGCCTGGCCTTCGCGAGCGCGATGAACTCCTTCAGGTTGTTTGCCGGTACTGAGGGGTGCAGCACCATCAGCAGGTCCGAATAATTGATGCCGTTGATCGGCGCCAGATCGCGCATCAGGTCGTAGGGCTTTTTCGGGATCAGCGTCTCATTGACCGTGTGGGTGTTCGACATCATCAGCAGCGTATAGCCGTCGGGCGCCGACTTCGCCACCGCGTCGCTGCCGATCACCGCGCCGCCGCCCGGCCGGTTCTCGACCACGAAGGGCTGGCCCATGGCGTCGCCGAGGCGCGCGCCGACGAAGCGCGCGTAGATGTCGGCCGGGCCGCCGACGCCGAAGGGCACGATGATCTTTACCGAGCGGGATGGATACGTTTGTGCATTTACCGCCAATGCCGCAACCAGGCAAATAAAAGCTAGGGCAATTCGAATCATGATTTTCTCCTTGGGCGCAGCTTAGAATAGGTCGGTGAAAATGAACACCTATAAATCGAAAATCATCCCGATCCTTCCTTCCCGCATTACCGTGGAAGGTCTCGACCGCGCGCCGCACCGCGCCTTCCTGCGCGGCCTGGGCCTGTCGGATGCCGACATCAAGCGGCCGTTCGTCGGCGTCGTTTCCACGGACGGGCGGGTCACGCCCTGCAATGCGCTGCTCGGAAGCCTGGCGAAGGATGCCTGCGCCGGCGTGCGCGACGCGGGCGGCGTGCCCTTCGACTTCGCCTCCATCGCGGTCGCCGATTCCATGTCCATGAACCACGCCGGCATGCGCTATTCGCTCGTATCGCGCGAAATCATCGCCGATGGCGTCGAGGCGGTGGTACGCGGCCACGCCTACGACGCGCTGGTCACCTTCGCCGGCTGCGACAAGACGCTGCCCGGGATGATGATGGCGATGGTGCGCCTCAACCTGCCTTCCGTGTTCATGTACGGCGGCGCGGCGCTGCCCGGCCGCCTGCACGGCAGGGACATCACCGTGCTCGACACCTACGAAGCGGTCGGCGGCGTCTACGCCGGCACGGTCACTCTCAAGGAGCTGGACGCGCTGGAGCGCAACTGCCTGCCCGGCCTCGGCGCCTGCCCCGGCCAGTTCACTGCCAATACCATGGCGATGGTTTCCGAAACGCTCGGCCTGGCGCTGCCCGGGTCAGCGACCATGCCCGCGGTTTCTCCTTTTCGAAAATATTTATCAAGAAAAGCAGGACAAGCGGTCATGAAACTCCTGAAAGACGGGGGCCCGCTGCCGCGCGAATTGGTGACGCGCAAAAGCCTGGAGAACGCCTGCGCCGCGGTCGCGGCGACCGGCGGCTCGACCAACGCGGGCCTGCATATCCCGGCGATCGCACACGAGGCGGGCATCCGCTTCACGCTAGACGACCTGGCGCGCATCTCGAAGCGCACACCGCTCATCGCCGACATGAAGCCGGGCGGAAAGTACCTGTCGAAAGACCTGCACAAAATCGGCGGCGTCTACTCGGTACTGAAGGAATTGCTCAAGCGCGGTGCGCTGCACGGCGATTGCCTGACGATCTACGGTACCACGCTCGAACAGGCGTTGAACGGACACCCGGGCGCCGACGGCAAGGTCATTCCGAAGCAGCCGATTTCCGATACCGGCGGCATCGTGGTGCTCAAGGGCAACCTTGCCCCCGACGGCGCGCTGCTCAAGGTCGCGGGCCTCAAGTCGCTGCGCTTCGAGGGCCGCGCACGCGTGTTCGATTCGGAGGAAGCCTGCGTTGACGTGGTGCGGCGGCAAGCCTACAAGGCCGGCGATGTGCTGGTGATTCGATACGAAGGCCCGCGGGGCGGCCCCGGTATGCGCGAGATGCTAGGCGTCACGGCGCTGCTCTATGGACAGGGCGCAGGCGAAAAGGTCGCACTGGTGACCGACGGGCGATTCTCGGGTGCGACGCGCGGGATGATGGTCGGCTATGTCTCGCCGGAGGCGCGCGTGGGCGGGCCGCTGGCGCTGGTGCGCAACGGGGACAGGATCGTGATTGACGCGGCTGAGGGGGTTTTGAGTCTTCTCGTTCCTTTGAACGAACTGAAAAAACGAAAAGCAAAAATGCCCAAGCAGAGCCTATCCGGCGTGCTTGAGAAATACGCCGCCCAGGCCGGTTCCGCGTTCCGCGGCGCGGTAACCCACAGTGGACCGCGAATTTAATGGATTTCAGATAGCCAGGGGTAAAGGTTGCAATCAGACGGAGTCGGACCCGGCAATTGGACGGCCGCCTAATAGGCATTTGGCCTGGCGGCTAATGGGAATTTGGCGGAGGTGGCCAATAGGGAGATGGCCGCCCGGAGAGGTGCAATCATCCGGACCTTAAACCGGCAATTGGGCGCGCTCGCGCCCAGGCGGGAGTACGTGACGCTGGACGAGGAGCCGACGCTGCGGACCGCCAGCCTGCTCAATGTATCGGCGCTGGGTGCCGATCTTGGCATGCGCCGGGAGACGGTCGAACTGTATCTGACCGTTCTCGAGCGGCTGTTCCTGATGCGCCGCCTGCCGGCCTGGCACCGGAACGAGGTCCGGCGCCTCGTTAAGACGCCCAAGATTCATCTGCTGGATAGCGGGTTGACTGCGACGCTCGCGGGGCTCGAAGCCGGAGACTGGAGGACGCGGCGCGACCGCTTCGGTCATCTGGTCGAGTCGTTCGTGGTGCAGCAGCTCGTCGCGCAGGCCGGCTGGACCGACCCGGACCTGCGCTTCTGGCACTATCGCGACAAGGATCAGGTCGAAGTGGATCTGGTCATCACGCGCGGCCGGAAAACCTGGGGAGTGGAGGTCAAGGCCGGGACGACGGTGACGCCTGCGGACGGCAACGGCCTGCGCCGTCTCGCCGAACAGTGCGGCAAAGACTTTTAGGGCGGCATGATTTTGCACGAGGGTGTGAGCACGTATCCGACCAGCGACAAGCGCATCCTCGCCGTGCCGCTCTCGGAGTTGTGGTCGAGATAAGGATCGCGCGATGCCCACCGTCTCGTGAATCTGATAAACAAGCATCTCCCGCAATGGGTGGCCGCATGACGGCGGGGCTGCTCGAGGGCCTCACCGTGCTCGATCTCGCGCGCGCGGCGGACGTGCTGGTCGAGAACTTCGTTCCCGGCGTGATGGCCCGGCACGGCCTGGACTACGGCGCGGTCTCGGCGGCGAATCCGGCCATTGTTTATTGCTCCATCTCGGGTTACGGCCAGACCGGCCCGCTGCGCGACCGGCCGGCCTTCGCGCATCTGATCAACGCCGCCTCGGGCGCGATGAACCTCGACCGGCAGGGCGACCCGGAGCCGCGGGTGGCCTACCTTCAGTCGGCGGATGCGCTCGCCGGCGTGCATGCCTTCGGCCTGGTGCTGGCCGCCGTCCTGCGGCGCCAACGCACGGGGCAGGGCGCCTGCCTCGATGTCTCGATGCTGCAATCGCTCTGGGGCGCGGAGGACATCGGCATCGCGGCGGCCCTCAACGGCGGCGATTTCATCAAAGGGCCGCGCCCGGGAATGATCATTCACGCCATCGGCGCTCGCCAGCTTGCGGTGCAGTTCATCGGCCGCGGTCCGACCTGGGACCGCCTGCTCGCCACCATGGGCGGGGCCAGTCCCGCCGGCGATGCGCGCTTTGCCACCCCGGAGGGCAGGCGCGACCATTGGTCCGAATTGCGCAAGCTGATCTGCGACTGGCTCGATCGCTTCGAGTCGGTGGATGCCGCCATCGCCGCGCTGACGGCCGCGCGTGTGCCCTGCGCGCCCGTGCAGTCGATGGAGGAGGCGATCGCGCACCCGCACATGGCCGAGCGACAGGCGTTCTCGAGCGTTGCGCATCCCGCGCGCGGCGAAGCGCGCGTAACCTCCGCTCCGTTCCATGTCGACGGCGCGCCGGTGCCGGCGCGCGGCTCGGCGCCCTATCGCGCAGGAGAGGACACCCGCGCGATTCTTTCCGGCACGCTCGGCTACTCCGTCGAGCGCATCGACGCGCTGCTGCGCTCCGGCGCCGTCGCGGCGCCATGAGCGCCCGGCTACTCGACCCTCGTCCATTTCGCGGCTGACCCGCTCCAGGAAATGCGCTTTGCCGGGCGTCGTCATAAGAAATCCCAGGAAGCAACAAGACAATGATATCAATACCTTAACGTTCCATGATTTGCAATTTGTGCATTGCGGAGGTAGGGTTCGCCGCCTGCTGTCCTAGGACATCCTCCCAACCATGGCCACCAGCGGCGCGCACGCGTCGCAATCTTCCAAGGCAGCTCTCACGCTGCTTGCGCTCGGTGTCGTCTTCGGCGACATCGGCACCAGTCCCCTATATGCGGTGAAGGAGACGTTCTCGCCAGCGCACGGGATCCCGCTCGACGCGGAGAACATTCTCGGTGGCCTGTCGACGATCTTCTGGTCGCTGATGATCGTGGTCTCGCTGAAGTACGTCGTGCTGATCATGCGCGCCGACAACCGCGGCGAGGGCGGCATCATGGCGTTGCTCACGCTTGCCTCGTCGGCAATCAAGGACCATCCCCAATGGCGCACGCCGCTGATGCTGATCGGCGTGTTCGGCGCGTCCCTGTTCTATGGCGATGCGGTGCTGACCCCCGCGATATCGGTGCTCTCCGCGGTCGAGGGGTTGCAAGTGGGCACGTCGGCCTTCAAGCCTTACGTGGTACCGATCGCGGTGGTCGTGATCGTCGCGCTGTTTGCATTCCAGAGCCGCGGCACCGCGGTGGTGGGGCGCCTGTTCGGGCCGGTCACGCTGGTGTGGTTTTTCGCGATCGGCGCCGCGGGCGCGTACGGCATCGCGCAGCACCCGGGCATTCTCAAGGCGCTAAACCCGCTTTACGCGTTTTCTTTCCTCACCAGCCACGCCGCCGAATCCTTCGTCGTGCTGGGCGCGGTGGTGCTTGCCGTGACCGGCGCCGAAGCGCTCTACGCCGACATGGGTCACTTCGGCAAGGGCGCGGTGCGCATTGGCTGGTTCAGTCTGGTCGCGCCGGCGCTGGTGCTCAATTATTTCGGCCAGGGCGCGCTGCTGATCCTGCGGCCCGAGACGGTGCAGAACCCGTTCTTCCTGCTGTTGCCGGGCTGGGCGCTCTATCCGATGGTGGGCCTTGCGACCATGGCGACAGTGATCGCCTCGCAGGCCACCATCTCGGGCGCCTACTCGATGACCAAGCAGGCGATCCAGCTCGGCTACCTGCCGCGCATGACGGTGGTGCAGACCTCGGCGCGCGAACGCGGGCAGATCTACATTCCCGCCATCAACTGGCTGCTGCTGGCGGCGGTGCTGGCGGCGGTGATCGGCTTCGGTTCCTCGTCGCGCCTCGCCTCGGCCTACGGCGTCGCGGTCACCGGGACGATGCTGGTGGACACGCTGCTCACGTTCTTCGTCATCCGCTACCTGTGGCGCTACCCGCTGTGGCTGTGCGTGTTCGCCACCGGCTGCTTCCTGATCGTGGACCTCGCCTTTTTCGGCGCGACGCTGCTCAAGGTGGTGGACGGCGGCTGGTTCCCGCTCGCCATCGGCGCCATCGTGTTCACGGTGATGACCACTTGGCGGCAGGGCCGCAGCATCCTGTTCAACCGGCTGCGCGCCTCCTCGGTGCCGCTCAAGCCGTTCCTCGACACGCTCTTTGTCGAGCCGCCACAGCGCGTACCCGGTACGGCGGTATTCCTCACTGCGACCCCGGACGCCACGCCGCACGCGCTGCTGCACAACCTCAACCACAACAAGGTGCTGCACGAGCGCGTGGTGTTCCTCACCGTCGAGGTCACCGACAAACCCTGGGTGACGTTCGACAAGCGCGTGTCGATTACAAAGCTGGGCCACGGCTGCTGGCGCATGAACGTCCGCTATGGCTTCATGAACGAACCCGATATCGCGCACACGCTCGAGATTGCCAGTTCGCTCGGGCTGGAATTCGAGATGATGAGCACCTCGTTCTTCCTCAGCCGCGAGACCGTGGTGCCGGTATCCGAATTGCCGAGCGGCATGGCGTTCTGGCGCGAGAAGCTGTTCGCCATGATGGCGCGCAACGCCGGCAACGCCGCCGACTACTTCAAGCTGCCGACCAACCGGGTCATCGAACTCGGAACGAAAGTCGAGATCTAGCCCGATCCTACTTCATCAGGCTCGGCAGGTAGAGCGAGATCGGCGGGAAGGCGATCAGAATGGCGAGCCGCACCACGTCCGCCGCCATGAACGGCATCACGCCGCGGAACACGGTGGTGGTCGGGACCTGCGGCAGCAGCGTCGAAAGCACGAACAGGTTCATGCCGACCGGCGGGCTGATGAGGCCGATCTCGACCACCACCACGATGAGGATGCCGAACCAGATCGGGTCGATACCCAGGTGCACGATCAGGGGGAAGAACACCGGCACCGTGAGCAGGATCATGGAAAGTTCCTCCATCGCGGTGCCAAGCAGCACGTAGATCGCCATGATCGCCGCCACCACCATCACCGGGCTGAGCTCGAAGCGGGTGACGAAGTCGATCAGGTCCTTCGGCATCGAGGTGATGTTGACGAACTCGGCGAACATCAGCGCGCCGATGAGGATCAGGAACAGCATCGAGGTGGTGCGCGCGCTCTCGACCAGCGCGCCGTAGAGCGACCTCCAGTTGAGGGCGCGCCGCGCCAGCGCGAATACCAATGCGCCCATGGCGCCCACGCCGGCGCCCTCGGTGGCCGTGAACACGCCGCCGTAGATGCCGCCCATCACCAGCGTGAACAGCGCAATCACGCTGGTCACTCCCTTGTAGACCATGGACAGCGCGAAGACACCGATGGCACCGATGATCGCGGCATCGTCGCCTTCCAGCCCATTGAGCTGCACCGCAGCGAGCAACGCCACGGCCAGCGCCACGAACCAGATCACGCCATCCAGGGTGGCGAAGCGCTCGCGCCAGCTCAAGCGCTCGCCGCGCGGGCCGGCCTTGGGATCGCGCCAGGTCACGTACTGGACTGCGGCGCACAGCAGCAGGATCGCCAGGATTCCCGGCAGGATGCCGGCGGCGAACAGCTTGCCGATGTTGGTGCCGGTCATGATGCCGTAGATCACCATGATGGTGGAGGGCGGGATCAGGATGCCGAGCGTGCCGCCCGCGGCGATGGTGCCGGTGGCGAGCGCATCTGAATAGCCGTATTTCTTCATCGACGGGTAGGCCACCTTGGCGAAGGTGGCCGTGGTGGCGATCGAGGAGCCGCAGATGGCGCCGAAGCCGCCGCAGGCGACGATGGTCGCCATGGCGAGGCCCCCTTTCAGGTGGCCGATGAAGGCGTAGGCGGCGCGGAACAGCTCCTGCGACATGCCGGCGCGCGTGACGAAATTGCCCATCAGGATGAAGAGGGGCACCACCGAGAGCGTGTAGTTGCGGCCGGTCTCGTAGACCTTGGTCTGGGCGGTGGCGAAGGCCGCGCCCCAGGTCCAGTCGCGCATGTAGGCATAGCCGACGATGCCGACGATGCCCATCGAAATCGCAATCGGGATGCGCACGAAGGCGAGCAGCATCATCGCCAACAGGCCGACCAGCGCCTCGGTCATGCGTCGCTTGCGCTCAAGTGGTTGCCTGCGAGGCCTGCGCCTCGCCCGGCACGAAGACCTTGTACAGATGCACCAGGCCGGTAAGGAAGATCATCGCGACCATGAAGTAGACGAACGGGCCCACCGGGATCTTGAGCACGTCGGTGGTGTCGCCATAGCCGGCGATCGTGCCGGCCTTGATCCAGACCTGCCAGGTAAGGAAGAACAGTACCGCCGCGCAGATCGCATGCACCGCGCGCACCAGCACCATGCCCGCCCGCGGCGGCAGCATGCGGTCGATGAAATCCATCGTGACGTGCTCGTCGGCGTGCGAGACCAGCGGCAGGCCGGCGAAGATCAGCACCAGCAGCATGAGTTCGGTGATTTCGAAGCCGCCGCGCAGCGGGAAATTAAACAGATACCGCGCCACGACGTCGACGAAGGTCAGCAGCATCATGCAGAACAGGATCGCCGAGGCGGCGACGCCCAGCACCCCATCGACTGCCCGGTCCAATTTGTTTTCGGGAGTAGTCATGAAATTAAAAGGGGCGCGGTCGTATTCCGCGCCCCCCGGAATCCCTCTATGCAGGGTTACTTGCCAGAAGCGACCTTCTTCAATTCCTCACGGAACTCCGCCAGTACCTTGGCGCCGTCCAAGCCCTTGGCATTGGCGCCCTTGATCCACTCGTCGTCCAGCTGCTTGGCCTGGGCCATCACCTCCTTGACGAAGGCGGGGCTGGCGTTGGCGATGCTTACGCCGCTCGCCTTGAGGCCTTCCAGGCCCTTCTGGTCGGCGGTGTCCCAGGACTGGCCGTTGCTGCGCGCGGCGTACTCGTAGCCGTGCTTCTCGATGATGTCCTGGTCCTGCTTCGAGAGCTTGTTCCACTTGTCCTGATTCATGAAGAAGCCGAACGAGGAGCTGTAGAAGCCGCCCGGGAAGATGGTGGCGTGCTTGAGCACCTTGTCGAGCTTGAAGGAAATGATCGACTCGAGCGGAAAGAAGATGCCGTCGGCGACGCCCGAACTGAGCAGCTCGAAGGACTCCGGGGCGGGCTTCACGAACGCCGAAGCGCCCAGGATGTTACCGAACTTCTCGGCGATGCCGCCGCCGGTGCGGATCTTCATGCCCTTCAGGTCGGCGATGCTGTTGATCGGACGCTTGGTATTGAACATCTGGCCCGGGCCGTGCGTCCACACGGCCAGCAGCTTGACGCCGTTGTATTCGCCGATCTTGTGAAAATGTTTCCAATGGATGCGGCTGTAGGCCACTGCATTAATTTCTGCGGTCGCGCCCGCGCCAGGAAGTTCCGCCATCAGCGGCAGCGCGTGGCGCGCCGGCGTGTAGCTCGCGGTGACGTAGGACAGGTCCATCAGGCCATCGCGCACGGCGTCGAAAGTGCCCCCGGGCGCCGAGGGGTGTTTCGGCAGCGACTGGAATTTGACGCGGCCACCCGTCGCTTTCTCTACGTCGGCGGCCCAGTTCTGCTGCCAGAGGGTCAGGTGGTGCGTCGGCGGGACCCACGACGAGAACGTCAGCGTGGTCTGCGCCTGGGCGGGTACTGCGAACGCGGAGCCGGTGAGCGCGGCGAGCGCGAGTTTGCGGATCGTGATCATGAACTTTTCCTCCTCCTTGAGAATCGTTAGTTTAGCATTGACTCAGAGCCATCCCGCGCGGCCTGCTCCGCGTTCCAGGTTGGCGCCATGACCATCGGCCGGCCGCGTTCGATCAGCGCCGGCGTGACACTGTTCACGTATTGCGCGAGGTACTGCGGCAAGGTTGCGGGAATCGCGCTTGAAAATTTTTGGATTCAGGAAAAAATCCGCAACGGCGCAAAAAAATTCGTCGCAGCGATTGTATTCGCGAATCGATGCCGATATGATGCTCGCTCGCTGGATCGGGGAGGGCGAATGCCATCGGTGGTTACGAAATCAGATCTTGTTCACGCTGCGGCGCGCGCCGGCAACCTTAGCAAAGCCGCGGCGGGTGAGGCGGTGAACGCGGTGTTCGATGCGATCGTCACCAGCGTCGCTAAGGGCAACCGGGTCACCGTGGTTGGATTCGGTACTTTCCTGCCGCGCAAGCGCAAGGCGCGTGCCGGACGCAGCCCGGCCAACGGCAAGGAAATCAAGATCAACGCCAAGACCGTGCCGGCATTCGCCGCCGGGCAAGGCTTCAAGGACGCCGTCGGAGACCGCTGAAGGTCTTTGAATTTGCGGGGGTTGCCAATCGCGGGGCAAATTGGCAGAATCACTCGCCCGTCATGGACTCACCGCTCATCCTCTCGCTCGACAACCACGGTGTGCCGCACCGCTGGATCAGCTGGCAACAGGCGTGCTTTTACTACGCCAAGAACCTGGTTGCCTGGACGATGGGCGAAGAGACCTTCACTTTCTACGGCGGCATTTCGCGCATGACCGGCGAGCGCTCCAGCATCACGGCGCATTCGATCATCGCCATCAAGGGCAAGGCGCTGGCCGCCAAGGGCTTCAACCATGTGCCGCCGCTGAACAATCGCGAGTTGTTCCGCCGCGACCGGCATATGTGCGCTTACTGCGCCGACGAACTCAACTTCTTCCGCCTGACGCGGGACCACATCCGGCCGCTGTCGCGCGGCGGGCGCGATACCTGGATGAACGTGGTCACTGCCTGCCGCCAGTGCAACGGCCGGAAGCGCAACCGCCTGCCGGAGGAAGCCGGCATGGAACTGCTGTACCTGCCTTACGTGCCGAACAAGGCGGAATACCTGATCCTCACCAACCGGCGCATCCTGTCCGACCAGATGGAGTTCCTCAAGCAGCACGTGGCGGCGCACTCCCGCCTGGTTCTCGCCTCTGCCTGATTTCTGGCGCAATAGCGGCGTTCACCTGCTCGCGAAGGACGCGTCGGGACGGCTGGGCGTCACCGACGACTACCTTCGCGCCTATTACCTGAGGCCGGAAGTCCATCCGCTCGAGGAGTCCTGCGACGCCGAGCGGGCCTTGCACGCGTCGCTCATGCAGGACCCGCGGCGCCCGGTATCGAAGGAAGAACTGAGTCTGCTGAAAGATGCGGACGCGATGGACAACTACGAAGTCGTCCTGCGCTTGCGCGACCGGCTGCTGCAGGCGGGCACGGTCGAGGGCTGCTACATGAACCTGTTCAAGGGCGGCGTCGACATCCCGGCGCTGTTCATCGAGCAGATGGCGCACGTGGTGCTGCGCAACATCCTGGACGGCAGCGAGGATGCGCTGCAGCTGCGCGCCGCCGAGATTTTCTTCCGCGAGCAGAAGGCGACGATCCAGGACGGCCACGTCCTCCTCGCGGATCTGGAAACGGTCGAGATGCACGCCTCCGGCTCGCAATACGGCAGCCTCGGGCGGCTGATCGTCGAGGCGCAGGGCGCAACCGCGAAGGCGAACCTGGACGTGCTGGATCGCCAGAATGCCGCGCTTTATTGGGAGCGCGAGTCGCGCCACGATACGGTGATCAGCCTGACTTACGGCCGTCCGGCTCTGGACGGGTTATGCCGTGTCATGGAAGCCTGGATTTTTCATTTTTTGAATATAAGAGTTCAAATAGCACCCATCAGAAACATCGAGGAGCCGCGCTGGGCCTGGCACATCGGGCTGGACGCCGAAGCCACGGCGATCCTGAATTCGCTCTGGGCGGGCGAGGAGGTGGAAGCAGGGCGCATGCGCCGCATCCTTGCGCTGTTCCGGCTCGAATTCGATGAGCCCGCCGAGATGCGCAACGACATCGCCGGCCGCTCGGTCTACCTGGCGTTGGCCGCCGACGAGAATGACACGGTGAAAATGAAGCCGCAGAACCTGATCCTCAATCTTCCGCTCCACCGAAGCTGAATGAAACCTGAATACTGGGATCGGGCAAAACGCGCGCTTGTGCGTCGAGATCCGGTGATGGCTGAAATCATCCGCCGCCACCCGCGCGTTCACCTGGCGCCACGCGGCGAGCCGTTTCACACCCTCGCGCGTGCGATCGTCGGGCAGCAGATCTCGGTTGCTGCTGCGCAAAGCGTGTGGAACAGGTTTGCGGGGGTTGCCGTTGAAGTCATTCCGGAAAAGATCCTCAGATTAAAAGCGCGCCAGATGCGAGCCTGCGGCCTGTCGCAACGCAAGTGCGAATACATTTCCGATCTCGCGCAGCGCTTTGCCGACGGCGCGGTGCAGGTGCACCGCTGGCCGGGCATGGTCGACGAAGAGGTGATCGCGGATCTGGTGCAGGTGCGCGGCATCGGCCGCTGGACCGCGGAGATGTTCCTCATGTTCAACCTGCTGCGCCCGGATGTTTTTCCATTGGGCGATCTGGGCCTGCAGAAAGGCCTGCGGATGGCGTATCACGGAGGCAGAAAAATTTCATTGAAAACAATGAAAAGTCGTGGCGAAAGCCTGCGCCCGTGGCGCTCGGTGGCGACCTGGTACCTGTGGCGCTCGCTCGATCCCGTCCCGGTAGAATACTGACGCCGATGAAAACGCTGGCCGTATGAAAACCGTGTTCCTCGAATTCGAGCAGCCGGTCGCCGAGTTGGAAGGGCGCATCGAAGAACTGCGCTACGCGCAGGACGATTCGGCGGTGGACATCTCCGAGGAGATCCAGCGCCTGTCGAAGAAAAGCCAGGCGCTCTCCAAGGACATCTACGTCAAGCTCACGCCCTGGCAGGTGGCGCAGGTCGCGCGCCATCCGCAGCGCCCGTATGCGCTCGATTTCATCGGCATGATGTTCACCGGCTTCGAGGAACTGCACGGCGACCGCATGTTCGGCGACGATCTGTCGATCGTGGGCGGCATGGCGCGCTTCGATGGCGCGCCGTGCATGGTGATCGGCCACCAGAAGGGCCGCGACACCAAGGAAAAGATCCTGCGCAATTTCGGCATGCCGCGCCCCGAGGGATACCGCAAGGCGCTGCGGTTGATGCAGCTCGCGGAGAAATTCGAGCTGCCGGTATTCACCTTCGTCGATACACCCGGCGCCTATCCGGGAGTCGATGCCGAGGAGCGCAACCAGTCCGAGGCGATCGGCCGCAACCTCTACGCGATGGCGAGCCTGAAGACGCCCATCATCGTCACCATCATCGGCGAGGGCGGCTCGGGCGGTGCGCTCGCGATCGCGGTCGGCGACACCGTGCTGATGCTGCAGTACGCAACTTACTCCGTGATCTCGCCCGAGGGCTGCGCGTCGATCCTCTGGAAAAGCGCGGACAAGGCGCCGCAGGCCGCGGAGACGCTCGGCATCACCGCCAGCCGCCTGAAAACGCTCGGCCTGATCGACAAGGTGGTGCCCGAGCCGCTCGGCGGTGCGCACCGCGATCCGCAGGCGACCGCCGCCTCCCTCAAGAAGGCGCTCACCGAAGCGTACAAGCCGTTGAAGGACAAGAAACCGAAGGAGCTGGTCGAGGAGCGTCTCGAGCGGCTCATGGCCTATGGCCGCTTCAAGGAAACTGCCGAACGTTAGTGCGGCGTTGCTCGCGCCGCTGCAGTTGCGCGGCAAACGCGTCGCTGCCGGGCTGTCGGGAGGTATTGATTCCGTAGTCCTATTGCATGTCCTGCATGGGCTGGCGCCCCGCTTCGGCTACAAGCTCTCCGCGATCCACGTCAACCACGGCCTGAGCCCGAACGCGGGCGATTGGCAGCGCTTCTGTTCCTCCCTGTGCCGTGAACTTGGCATTCCGTTCAAGGCCGCAAAGGTCAAAGTAAAAAAGCAGGGCCGCGGCCTCGAAGCGGCGGCGCGTGAAGCGCGCCGCGCAGTCTTGATGAAAATGCGTGTTGATTTCGTCGCATTCGGCCATCACCTCGACGACCAGGCGGAAACCGTGCTGTTCAATCTGCTGCGTGGTGCCGGACTGGAAGGCGCGAGCGGCATGCCGGCGCTGGGCAAGCTCGGCGGGAAAACTTTGCTGCGGCCGTTGCTCGGGGTTCCTCGCAGCGCGATTCGCACCTATGCCGATGCGCATGGCCTGCGGTGGATCGAGGATGAATCCAATGCCGATGAGTCGTTGACGCGAAATTTCATCCGCAGGCGCGTCGGGCCCCTGCTCGAAAGCAGATTTGTCCGCTGGCGGGAGAATCTCGCGCGTGCCGCGCGCCATTTCGCGGGCGCCGAGCTCGATGCGCGCCGCCTTTTGCGCACCTACTTGAAGGGCAAGGGACTGCGCGCGCCCAGCGAAGCCAAGTTGGTCGAGATGCTGAAACAGTTCGGCTCTGCGAGTGCCTCGATCGCGCATGACGGCGTGGTTTTCCGTCGTTACAGGAACAAGGTTTTCCTCGAAAAAGGAAAAGTAAAGTCTCCGTTCAAGTCCTGCGCCTGGAACGGAGAGTCCCGCCTCGATCTGCCCTCGCTCGACGGTGAACTGCGATTCAGGCGAGTGCGGGGGCAGGGGATCGACAGGACTCTATTGGGAAAAAATTCGTTCCAGGTCCGGCTGCGATCCGGCGGAGAGCGTCTGCGGACAGACGCGCGGCGGCCGAGCCGCACGCTGAAGAACCTCTTTCAGGAGGCTGGCGTCCCGCCTTGGGAGCGGGAACGCCTGCCGCTGCTGTATAGCGGCGACGATCTGGTCTGGGTTCCCGGATTAGGTGTCGCCGTTGCCTATCGGGCGGGCAGCGGTGTCCCCGGCCTCGTCCCGGAATGGCGCCCACTAAACCGTGTCGACGCGCCGTTCGGGGCTTTCGAAGCAAAGCAAAGCGCTACGCTGGCGCAAATTGCGACTCAGACGCGCAAGGGGTGGACACGTCGTGCTGGGGGTTAATGCCAATGCTCTCCTCGGGCTGCTGGTGGATGACCCGGAAGCCAATGGGCGATGCGACCATGGACGGCAATAATTCGAGCCAAGGCGGGCAATGACACGCAAGGGCGCGTCCAAGGCGGAGGCGTTGCGCCGCTCGATGCTGGCGCTCATGGAGACGCCGGGCAAACCCCATTTCGCCTATCCGGCGTTCTGGGCGCCGTTCGTGGTGGTGGGGGAGGGGAATGCGGGGTGGGGCGGTGCGACGGTCAGTGCGCCGCCGGCACAGGCGGGCGGCGGGAAGAATAAATAGCTCTGTTGACGATGTTTCGTTGAACGAGATTTGCCGCCGCCGCGGCCCGTGCTAGGCTGGCCAGTATGAAAACAATCCCATCCGCTCTCCTGGATCAGGCGGTGGAACGGCTGAAAGCCGAGTTCCAGCCGGAGCAGATTTTCCTGTTTGGCTCTCACGCCTGGGGTACACCGCATGAAGACAGCGACGTCGACCTGATGGTGATCGTGCGCGAAAGCGACGAGCGGGGAATCCGCAGGATGCAGCGCGCGCATCGGTGTCTCGGCGATCTGCACATGAGCAAGGACGTGTTCGTTCAGACTCGCGCCGAGTTCGACCGTTACAGTCATTTGCGCGCGTCCATTCAGCATCGGATCCTGCAACGTGGACGCAAACTGTATGGATGAGGCCATCGCCCCGCTGGTCCGCGAATGGCTATCGAAGGCCACGCACGACCTCCAGGCGGCACGGATTCTCGGCAGGACGCCGGACGGTCCGCTGGACGTGGCCATCTTCCACTGCCAGCAAGCGGCGGAAAAGGTACTCAAAGGATGGTTCACGGCAAGCGATATCGCATTCGAAAAAACACACGATATCCGGCGCCTTGTTCTGTCAGCGCAGGACTTGGAGCCCGAATTCGCGCGATTCGCGACCGCGGCTGAAATTCTCACGCCCTACGCTTCCGCCTATCGTTATCCGGGCGTGACGCAAGACCCCATGCCCTCGCGTGAAGAGTTCGTGGCCGCGCTGCAACACGCCCAGTCGATTTACGATTTCGTGCTGGATTTGCTCCCGGTGCAGGCGCGGCCCTGAATATATTGCACGGTACTCACGCCGCCCGAGAAGGGAAGTGAACTGGATGACGGTCCGCTGGAAGGCGTATAAAGGCTTCTCAACTGAGCCGAGGCCGACAAGGGTGCATCCAATGCCGAGGCGTTGCGCCGCTCGATGCTGGCGTTGATTCAGACGCCGGGCAAACCGCACTTCGCCCATCCGGCGTTCTGGGCGTCGTTGGTGGTAATGGGAGGGAAAGGCGGGGTGGGGCAGAGCTTCGGTAATCGTGCAACCGGCCGCGGTGTCCGTGCCCACGACGGCATCGACAAGCGCAAAATGCGCAAGTTCGATGTGCTGTGCCTCGACCGGGTGCCGAAGTACGACAGCGAAAAAATACGCGCACTGCGCGCTCATTTGCAATTGAGTCAGTCGGTGCTTGCCGCGGTGCTGAACACGAGCCTGTCGACCGTGCGCAAATGGGAAATTGGCGAGAAGCATCCTGGTGGCCCGTCGCTGAAGTTGCTCAGCCTGCTCGACCGCAAGCTGGAACGTCTCAGCGGCGTCGAGGTTTTGCGCGCCTGAGCGCGAACGCTTCGCGCGCGGCTTTCGACTCCCGGCTGCCCGCCGCCAGTTGCACTTGGTCGTGCGCCATGTGGCTCGCGGCATGCGCGCCGATGCTGGCGTAGGCGTTGATGGATTCCTTGCTCATGCGCACCGAATTGCGCGGCAGCGCGAGAACCTTGGCGGCAACCTTGCGCGCTTCGGTGAGCGCCTTGCCGGCCGGCACCACCCAATCCACCAGTCCGATCGCCAGGGCTTCATCCGCCGGCACGCGCTCGCACAGGATCGTCAGCCGTTTCGCCTGCGCTGGTCCGAGCAGGTTCACCAGGCGGGGAAGGGTGCCCCAGGTCAGCGGAATGCCGAGCGCGATTTCAGGCAGCGAGACGAACGCATCCTTCGCCATCACACGCCAGTCGAGCGCCGCAACCAGCGCGAGGCCGCCGCCGATGGCGTAGCCCTCGATGGCGGCGATCGTGATCTGCGGCAGTTCCTCCCAGGCACGCGCCATGCGGTAGCCGAGCGCCGCGATTTCTCGCTGCGCATCGAGCGGCTGGGCGGTATTCGACCAGCGCGCCGGATCGCGCAGGTCGGCGCCCGCCGAAAAGCACACGCCGCTGCCCTGCACGATCGCGACATCGGTATCGCCACGCGCGGCGAGCTCGCCCGCGCAAGCGATCATTTCGCGCATCAGTTCGGCGGACATCGCGTTGCGTGCCTCGGGCCGGTTCAGCGTCACCGTAGCGATGGCTTGCTTGATATCGAGTTTCAGGTTGCGATACATGCGCTTAAGCCCTTGTTTTTATGTAGAAGTGCGTCCGATCATGCTATACTTGAAAGCTATTCTGTAACAGTCTATGGGGATCGTGGCATGGCCGTAGAACGCACCTTTTCAATCATCAAGCCGGATGCGGTGGCAAAAAACGCAATCGGACAGATTCTGGCGCGCTTCGAAGCGGCCGGCCTGAAGGTCATCGCCGCTCGCATGATGCATCTTTCGCGCGCGCAAGCCGGGGGCTTTTACGCGGTGCACCGCGAGCGGCCCTTCTTCAAGGACCTGGTGGAATTCATGATTTCCGGCCCGGTGCTGGTGCAGGTACTCCAGGGAGACAGCGCGATCCAGAAGAACCGCGACCTGATGGGCGCCACCGATCCGAAGAAAGCCGCTAAGGGCACCATCCGCGCCGACTTCGCCGACTCGATCGACGCCAACGCGGTGCACGGTTCGGATGCGCCGGAGAACGCGCAGGCCGAAATCGCCTTTTTCTTTCCGGGATACGAAATCTTCCCGCGCTGACATGCCGGCAAACCCGTGATCAACTTGCTGGACCTTGACTCGGAGGGCATGGAAAAGCTCTTCGCCAGCCTTGGCGAGAAGCCGTTTCGCGCGCGCCAGGTCCTGAAGTGGATCCATCGCCGCGGCGCCGCCGACTTCACGGCGATGACTGACATCGCGAAGGAGTTGCGCGCGAAGCTGAACCAGGCCGCGGCGATCGAGCCGCCGGTGGTGGTCGGCGACGGCACCGCGCCCGACGGCACGCGCAAGTGGTTGCTGAAGGTCGATGGCGCCAACGCGGTCGAGGCGGTCTTCATTCCAGAAGACGGCCGTGGCACGCTGTGCGTTTCCAGCCAGGCTGGCTGCACGCTGGATTGCGAATTCTGCGCCACCGGCAAGCAGGGCTTCAGCCGCAACCTGAGCGCCGCCGAGATCATCGGCCAGCTCTGGCTCGCGAATCGCGCTCTTGGCTTCCATGCTGGCGGCCCAAGGGCCGTGAGCAACGTGGTCTTCATGGGCATGGGCGAGCCGCTGCTCAACCTGGACGCGGTAATTCCCGCGGCGCGCCTGATGATCGACGACAACGGCTACGGCCTGTCGCGCCGGCGCGTCACGGTGTCGACCTCGGGCGTGGTGCCCGGCATGGATCGGCTCGCCGCGGAATGCCCGGTGGCGCTGGCGGTGTCGCTGCACGCGCCCGATGACGCGTTACGCGACCGGCTGGTGCCGATCAACCGCAAGTACCCGATCCGCGAGCTGATCGCGGCCTGCAACCGCTACCTGGAGCGCGCGCCGCGGGACTTCATCACCTTCGAATATGTGATGCTCGATGGCGTCAACGATTCGGACGCGCAGGCCAGGGCGCTGGCCGGCATTGCGGCGCAGGTGCGCTGCAAATTCAACCTGATTCCCTTCAATCCATTCCGCGATTCGGGCTTCGAGCGCTCGGGGGCGGAGCGGATCCGCCGCTTTGCGCAGGTGCTGCAGCGCGCCGGGCTCACCGTCACCACGCGCAAGACGCGTGGCGAGGGCATCGACGCGGCCTGCGGCCAGCTCGCAGGCGAGATCACCGACCGAACCCGCCGCAGCAAGACCGTTCCCATCACGGAGCTTCGTGCATGAACCGCCTGCCTTGCGCAGTACTCGCCGTTCTCGCGTTGGTGCTTGCGGGATGTGATTCGCTGCCTCAAAAAGACAGTGCCGGGCCGGTCACCGAATCCGTCAGCATGGTCGGCCAGCCCACCGACGCGCGCAACCGCGCCAGGGTGCACGCCGAGCTGGCGGCGCTCTACTACGGCCGGGGCAGCATGGCGATCGCGCTCGAGGAACTGCGCATTGCCGCCGCCGCCGACCCGAACTATGCGCTGACCTACAGCTTGTTCGGGCTGGTCTACATGGATTTGCGCGAGAACCAGCTGGCGCAGTCGAATTTCGAGCGCGCGCTGCGCCTGTCGCCGACCGATCCTGACATCAATCACAACTATGGCTGGTTCCTGTGCCAGACCGGGCGCGAGAACGAATCCATCAAGTACTTCATGCAGGCCGTGCGCAATCCGCTGTATCCGGCCCCCTGGCGCTCGTATTCCGCCGCCGGGGTGTGCTCGCTGCGCAAGAACAACCTGAAACAGGCGGAGGATTTCTTCCAGCACGCGCTCAAGCAGGAACCGGACGAGCCGGGCTCCCTGCTGCAACTGGGCCAGATCCGCTACCGCCAGGGCACCCTGGAGGAGGCGCGCAGGCTGGTCGGCCGCTATAACAGGATCGTCGCGCCGACGGCCGAATCGCTGTGGCTCGGGCTGCGCGTCGAACGCAAGCTCGGGGAGCGCTCCTCGGAAGCGAACTACGCGAACCAGTTGCGGCGGCGTTTTGCCGCGTCGCGCGAGTACCAGCAGCTGCAGCGCGGAGAGTATGACTGACGCTGCCGATGTGACCGATGCGGTCGCCGATGCCGCTGCCGGCGTCGGCGAAGAGCTGGCAAGAGCGCGCGCCGCACTGGGACTGTCGATCGCCGACGTGGCACAGCAGCTCAAGTTCGCGGCGCGGCAGATCGAGGCGATGGAGCAGGCGCGCTTCGAGGCCCTGCCCAGCGGCACCTTCGCGCGCGGCATGGTGCGCTCCTACGCGCGCCTGCTCAAGCTCGACGCCGAACACCTGGTCGGCCGGATGGCGGCGCGCGTCGCGGTTCCGGACAACGCCGCGGCGGTCGCCAGCACGCGGCGGCCGATCCCGATCATCGACAGCAATCGGCGCACCAACCTGATCTACGCTGCCCTGTCGGTGGCGATCCTGGGAGTGATCGCCGCGGTGGTGTTCGAATGGCAGCGCGAGCGTTCCAGTGCGACACGCCTGAGTTTCGTAGCCGCGGCGAAGCTGCCGGCGGAGGTGGAGCCGCAGCGATTGGCCGCGGTGTCCCCTTCCGCCTCGCCCGTCGAGATGAAGCCCTCGAACATCGATTCGCTCCCGGGCCTGGACGAGACCCCGCCTGCCGTGCCATCGCTAGCCACGCCATCGGCGGTCGCGGAAGGTAATCGCCGCATCATCCTCAAGTTCGAGCGCGCTTCCTGGGTCAAGATCCGCGGCCGGGACGGCAAGACCCTCCTGTCCCGGCTCAATCCCGCGGGCAGCGAACGGGCGGTAGAGGGCAAGCCGCCGTTTTCGCTCATCATCGGCAACGCGCAGCACGTGCGGCTGTCCTACGAAGACCGGCAGATCGACTTGACGCCCCATGTCAAGGTCGGGGTGGCGCGCTTCACGCTCGATTAGCCGGGCGAGCGCGACACATGGGCATTGTTCGAAGGATTTCCAGGCAGGTGATGGTCGGCAGGATCGCGATCGGCGGCGATGCGCCGGTCGTCGTCCAGTCGATGACCAACACCGATACCGCGGACGCCGAATCCACCACCCGCCAGGCGTTCGAGCTCTGGCGCGCGGGCTCGGAACTGGTGCGCATCACCGTCGATACGCCGGCAGCCGCGGCGCAGGTCGCGCGCATCCGCGGCCAGCTCGACGAGCTGGGCTGCGACGTGCCTCTGGTCGGCGACTTCCACTACAACGGCCATAAGCTGCTCACCCAGTATCCGGATTGCGCCCAGGCGCTGGCCAAGTACCGCATCAACCCGGGCAACGTCGGCAAGGGTGCGAAACGAGATGACCGGTTCGCCACCATGATCGAAGCGGCGCTGAAATACGGCAAGCCGGTGCGCATCGGCGTCAACTGGGGCAGCCTCGACCCCGAGCTGCTCGCGCGCATGATGGACGAGAATGGCCGCCGGCAGAATCCCCAGGATGCCGATGCGGTGCTGCGCGAGGCGCTGATCGTCTCGGGCCTTGAATCCGCGGCACAGGCCGAGAGCCTCGGCCTGCCGGCCGAGCGCATCGTGATTTCCTGCAAGGTGAGCGGGGTGCAGGACCTGATCCTCGTCTACCGGGAGCTCGCGCGCCGCTGCGACTATGCGCTGCATCTCGGTCTCACCGAGGCCGGCATGGGCACCAAGGGCATCGTCGCTTCTACGGCCGCGATGGCCGTGCTGCTTCAGGAAGGCATCGGCGACACCATCCGTGTCTCGCTCACGCCCGATCCCGGCGGCGAGCGCACACGGGAGGTGACCGTGGCGCAGGAATTGCTGCAGACCATGGGGCTGCGCAGCTTCGCGCCGATGGTGGCCGCCTGCCCGGGTTGCGGCCGCACGACGAGCACTGTTTTTCAGACGCTGGCGGACCGGATACAGACCTGGTTGCGGGACAGCATGCCGGGTTGGAAAGGGCGGTACCCAGGTGTCGAGGAAATGAAGGTGGCGGTCATGGGCTGCGTGGTGAACGGTCCAGGCGAGTCAAAACACGCGGACATCGGCATCAGCCTGCCTGGCGCCAACGAGGTGCCGGTGGCGCCGGTCTACGTGGACGGCGAGAAGACCGTGACCCTGAAAGGCGGGCGCATCGCCGAGGAGTTCCAGGCGATCGTCGAGTCTTACGTGAAGGACAACTATTCGCCCGGCGCGAAACGGCGGCGCGAGCGGGGCAGGAAATCGCACCAGGCGATTCCGATCAAGGCGTCAACGTGAAGTCCGAGAGCGCGGCCCTGCGGGCGATCCGCGGCATGAACGATGTGCTGCCGGCGGACATGGCGCTGTGGCGATCCTTCGGCGCCATCGTCGAGGCCTGGCTGGAGCGCTGGGGCTACCGGGCGATCCGCATGCCGCTGGTCGAGAACTCGGCATTGTTTCGCCGCGCCATCGGCGAGGCGACCGACATCGTCGAGAAGGAGATGTATTCCTGGCGCGACGCTTTGAATGCCGAGGAGCTGACGCTGCGTCCGGAGGGCACCGCCTCGTGCGTGCGCGCCGCGATCGAGCACAGCCTGCTCTACGACGGGCCGAAGCGGCTCTGGTACGGCGGGCCGATGTACCGCCACGAGCGGCCGCAGAAGGGCCGCTACCGCGAGTTCTACCAGTACGGCGCGGAGGTATTCGGTTGCCCGGGTCCCGACGTGGATGCCGAGTTGATCGTGATGTGCGCGCGGCTCTGGCCGGAACTGGGTCTGAAGGGCATCCGCCTGGAGCTGAACAACATCGGTTCGGCCGACGAGCGGTCGTGGCACCGCGCCGACCTGGTGAAACACCTCGAGGCGCACGAAGGAAAACTCGATGCCGACGCGAAGCGGCGAATGCACAGCAACCCGCTGCGCGTGCTGGATTCGAAGAACCCGATGGTGCGGGAGGTGGCGGCGCAGGCGCCGCCCCTGGCGGGCTACCTGGGCGAGGTCTCGCTCGCGCATTTCGAGGGCCTGAAGCAACTTCTCTCGGCGGCGGGAGTCGAATTCACGCTCAATCCGCGGCTGGTGCGCGGCCTGGACTACTACAACCTCACCGTTTTCGAGTGGATCACCGATGCGCTGGGCGCGCAGGGCACGGTTTGCGGCGGCGGGCGCTACGACGGGTTGTTCGCGCAGCTCGGCGGCAAGCCCGCGCCGGGCGTGGGTTTCGCGATGGGCTGCGAGCGGCTGGTGGCGCTGATGAAGGATTGCGGCAGTGCGCCGGCGGCGCCCAGGCCGGATGCCTACGTGCTGTACCAGGGCGAGGGCACGCTCGAATACGCATTCACGCTCGCCGACGCGCTGCGCGGCGCGGGGCACAGCGTGGTGATGAACGCGGGCGGCGGCAGTTTCAAGTCGCAGATGAAAAGGGCCGATGCGAGCGGCGCGTGGCTGGCGTTGATCGTCGGCGAAGATGAAGTGCGCGCCGGCGAGATATCGGTGAAGAACCTGCGCAGCGCGGGGGAGCAGCAACGCATCGGACGAGGACGCGTGGCGGGGGAATTCGCGGCAATCCTACAAAAGGTAAAAGCATAGTCATGGCATACGATCTCGAAGAACAGGAACAGCTTGCATCGGTCAAGGGCTGGTGGCACGACAACGGCACGCGGCTGCTTACGCTGATTGCCGTGGTGGCGATCGTGGGTTCGGGCTGGCAGGGCTGGCGCAGTTGGCAGGCGGGCAACGCGCAACAGGCGGGCGCGCAGTACGAGGCGCTGGTCAAGGCGGCCCAGGCCGGCGACGCCAAGGCCTTGCGCGACGCCGGCGGCACGCTGCTCGAGAGCTTTCCCCGCACGCTCTACGCCTCCATGGGCGCACTGGTGGCGGCGCGCTTTCACGTCGAGCGCTCGGACCTGAAGAACGCCAAGGCGCAATTGCGGTGGGTGGTCGAGCGCTCGCCCTCGGACGAACTGCGCGATCTCGGCCGCCTGCGGTTGGCCGCGGTGCTGCTCGACGAAAAATCCCACGACGAAGCGCTCGCGCTGCTGGAAATGAAGCACGCAACGCCGCTCGAAGGGCAGTACGCCGCGCTCAAGGGCGACATCCTGGTGGCGAAGAGCAAGGCTGCCGAGGCCAAGGCCGCCTACCGCCTGGCGCTCGAAAAGACCGACGCAAGAAGCGCCGCGTTCCGCAACAGCGTTCAGCTGCGGCTCGACGCGCTCGGAGGTTGACGGTGCGCGCCCTTTCCCGGGCAGCGGTGATCGCCGCTGCCGTCCTGCTGCCCGCCTGCTCGAGCCTGCCGAGCATGCCGAGCATGAATCCGATGGACTGGTTCAGGACCGGCTCGAGCGGTCCCAAGCCCGCCGAATTGCCGGTGCTGACCAACGCCCAGGGTGTCAAGGTGCTCTGGTCCTCGAGTATCGGCGCCGCGGACGGATTCTTTTTCAGCCCGGCCCTCACCGGCGACGGCATCTATGCCGCGTCGCGCTCCGGGACGGTGGCGCGGCTGGACGCGGCGTCGGGCCAGACGAAGTGGCGCGTGTCGCTCGGCAAGCGCATCTCAAGTGGCGTCGGCAGCGACGGCGCGCTGGTGGCGGTTGCCGCCGACGACGGCGAGGTGTTCGCGCTCGATGCAAAGAGCGGCGCGGTGAAGTGGCGGGCGCGGGTTTCAAGCGAAGTGCTGGCGCAGCCCAAGGTAAGCGACGGGCTGGTACTGGTGCGCAGCGCCGACAGCAAGATCTTCGCCTTCGGCAGCGAGGATGGAAAGCGCCGCTGGGTCTACCAGCGGCCCGCGGCGGCGCTCATCGTGCGCTCGCCGGTCGGCCTGAGCGTGCACCAGGGCTCGGCCTACGCCGGCTTCTCGGGCGGCAAGCTGGTCGCGATCTCGCTCACCGATGGCATGTCGCGCTGGGAGGCAACGGTCGCGCTGCCCAAGGGGGCGACCGAACTGGAGCGCGTCACCGACATGGTGGGCGATCCATCCGCGCAGGGCAGGGAGGTCTGCGGCGCGGCATACCAGGGGCGCGTCGGGTGTTATGACATCCAGAACGGCAACCAGCTGTGGTCGCGCGAGATGTCCACGCTGACCGGCGTGTCCTTCGATGCGCGCTATGCGTTCGTGAGCGATGACAAGGGCGCGGTGCACGCGCTGGACCGAACCAACGGCCGCAGCGTCTGGAAGCAGGATCGCCTTGCGCATCGGCAGCTCTCGCTGCCGCTGCCGCTGGGCACCGAGGTGGCGGTGGGCGATCTGCAAGGGTACGTCCATTTCGTGGCGCGCGAATCGGGCGCCTTCCTCGGGCGGCTCGCCACCGACGGCAGCCCGGTGCGCGCCGCTCCCCTCCGGCTGGCCGACGGCTTGCTGGTACAGACGCAGAACGGCGGCCTGTTCGCGCTGACATTGCAGTGAAGCCGGTCATTGCCCTGGTTGGGCGGCCAAACGTGGGCAAGAGCACGCTGTTCAACCGCCTGACGCGGCGGCGCGATGCGATTGTGGTCGACATCCCGGGCGTTACCCGCGACCGCCACTATGGCGAAGGCCTGCTGGGCGGGCGTTCCTGCATCGTCATCGACACCGGCGGGCTGCAACCGGATTCGGACGACGGCATCTACGCCGAGATGGCGCGGCAGACGGAACAGGCGATCATCGAAGCCGACGCGGTCGTGCTGGTCACCGATGCGCGCGCCGGACTGACGCCCGGCGACCGGGTGATCGCGGAGAAGCTGCGCCGCCTCAAGGAGCGCGTCTGGATCGCGGCCAACAAGTCCGAGGGCTTCGATCCGGAAACCGCCGCGGCAGAATTCCACGAACTCGGCCTGGGCAATCCGGTGGCGATCTCCGCCGCGCACGGCAATGGCGTGATGGCGCTGATCGAAGCGGTGCTGCGGCCGTTCCCGGATGAGCCCGAGGTCGTCGATGACGCGAAAAACCCGCGCGTCGCCATCGTCGGCCGGCCCAATGTCGGCAAGTCCACCCTGGTCAACGCGCTGGTTGGCGAGGAACGCGTGCTCGTCTATGGCGAGCCCGGCACCACGCGCGACGCCATCGAGGTACCGTTCGAGCGCAACGGCCGCCGCTACACACTGGTGGACACCGCCGGGCTGCGCAAGCGCGGTAAGTCGCACGGCGCCGCGGTGGAGAAATTCTCGATCGTCAAGACACTGCAGGCGATCGAGGCGGCGAACGTGGCGGTGCTGGTGCTCGATGCGGTGGAAGGCATCACCGAACAGGATGCTCACGTCGCGAGCTACATACTGGATCGCGGCCGCGCGGTGACCGTCGCGGTGAACAAGTGGGAGGCGGCCGACAAGCCGATGCGCGATCGCCTCAAGGATGAACTGCGCTGGCAGCTCGGTTTTCTCGGCTTCGCCGATACCCTGTTCATCTCCGCGAAATCGGGCAAGGGCGTGAACGAAGTCCTGCGCTCGGCGGATGCCGCCTACGCAGCGGCATTCGCGAAACTCTCAACGCCCAAGCTGACGCGTGCCCTGATCGCGGCGGTCGAGCGCCAGATGCCGCCCCACCGCAGGGGCTATGCGCGCCCCAAGATGCGCTATGCGCACCAGGGCGGCTCCAACCCGCCGCGCGTCATCATCCACGGCAACTCGCTGCAGCACGTGCCCGACGCTTACAAGCGGTTCCTCGAAGGCTGGTTCCGCGATTTGTTCAAGCTGCAGGGAACGCCCCTGCGCATCGAGCTGCGCACCGGCAGGAACCCCTACGACGAAAACCGCAAGGCCCCGGTGCGCAAGCGGACCCTGGGGCACAGCAAGTCCGCGCCGCGCGTCAAGACCGGCGGCAAATCAAAAAAGCAGTTTCGCGAGAAAGCGTCCGGGCGCAAGCGCGCCTAGCCTTTCGCTCTTTGCCCGAGTAACGTTGCATGCGTAGCTCCTGTGTTACAAGAAGGGAGCTATAGCAGATGGCTGCGGTTCGATCTGTCCGGCGACAATCACCTGCCTTGAAACGACGGCTGAAATGGAGCGCGACCGAGAGTGGATCAAGCAACCCATAACAAGATCGTCTCTTTCATTTGGGGAATCGCGGACGATGTCCTCCGCGATCTTTTCAAGCGCGGCAAGTACCCGGACGTTATTCTTCCCATGTGCGTTATCCGACGCATGGACGCGGTGCTCGAGCCCACCAAGCAGGCGGTGCTCGACACCAAGAAGATGCTCGACAAGAGCGGTATCACGGAGCAGCGTGCCGCGCTCGCCGAAGCCGCGGGCCAGGCCTTCTACAACACCTCGAAGTTCACCCTGCGCGACCTGAAGTCCCGCGGCAGCCAGCAACAGCTCCTGGCCGACTTCGAGGACTACCTGAACGGCTTTTCGCCCAACGTCCAGGACATCCTCGACAACTTCAAGTTCCGCAACCAGCTCACCACGCTCTCGAAGGCCGACGCGATCGGCACGCTCATCAACAAGTTCCTCGATCCCGAGATCGACCTCTCTCCCGCTGGCGTCGACAACCACGCGATGGGCACGGTCTTCGAAGAGCTGGTCCGCAAGTTCAACGAAGAGAACAACGAAGAAGCGGGCGAGCACTGGACGCCGCGCGACGCCGTGCGGCTGATGGCGAACCTCGTGTTCCTGCCGATTGAGGGCCAGCTCAAATCCGGCACTTACCTTCTTTACGACTGCGCCTGCGGCACTGGAGGCATGCTCACGGTGGGGGAGGAGACGCTCACGGCGATCGCCGCCAACCGCAAACAGCAGATCACGAGCGTCCTCTACGGCCAGGAGATCAACCCGGAGACCTACGCCGTTTGCAAGGCGGACATGCTGCTCAAAGGTGAGGGCGAGAGCGCCGACCACATCGTCGGCGGCGCGGAGTGGTCCACGCTTTCGCACGACGCGTTCCCCGCGCAGGAGTTCGACTTCATGCTCGCCAACCCGCCCTACGGGAAGAGCTGGAAGAAGGACCTTGAGACGATGGGCGGCAAGGAGGGGATGCGCGACCCGCGTTTCAAGGTGATGCACGCGGGCGAAGAACTGTCGCTCGTCACCCGCTCCAGCGATGGCCAGATGCTTTTCCTCGCCAACATGGCGTCGAAGATGAACAACAAATCGGCGCTGGGGAGCCGCATCGCCGAGGTCCACAATGGCAGTTCACTTTTCACCGGCGACGCGGGCCAGGGCGAGAGCAATATCCGCCGCTGGCTCATCGAGAACGACTGGCTCGAAGCCATCGTCGCGCTGCCGCTCAACCTCTTCTACAACACCGGTATCGCCACCTACATCTGGGTGCTGTCGAACAAGAAGCCCGCGCACCGCAAGGGCCAGGTGCAGCTCATCGACGCGAGCCAGTGGTTCAAGCCGCTCCGCAAGAACCTCGGCAAGAAGAACTGCGAGCTGTCACCCGAAGACATCGAGCGCATCAGCCGTACGTTCCTTGAGTTCAAGGAGATGCCCGAGTCCAAGATCTTTCCCAATGCCGCCTTCGGCTACTGGAAAGTCACGGTCGAGCGCCCGCTGCGCCTGCACAGCCAACTCTCACCCAAGGCCATCGAGACCCTCCGCTTCGCGTCGGGCGACGAAGACCTGCGCACTGCGCTCTACGAGGAATTCGGCGACGATCTCTTCAGCAAGTTCGGCAAGATCTCCGCCGCGCTGGAAACGCGGCTCGCCGACTGGGGCAGCGACGAGGACGAGGGCGACGACGAGAATGGCGTTAGCACCAAGAAGGGGCTGCCCGAGAAGAAGAAAAAGAAGCTGCTCGATCCCAAGACCTGGGAGCGCGACGGGCGGCTGGTTGAAGTAGCCACAACGCTGCGCAAGGCGCTGGGTGACGGGTTCTTCGAGGACCACAACGTCTTCCGCGACCGGGTGGACAGCGCGCTCAGGAAGGCGGGCCTCAAGCTCTCCGCCGCCGACCTGAAACAGATCCTCAAGGCCGTGAGTTGGCGCGTCGAGACCGCGCCGCCCGTTATCGCCAAGATTCACAGGCCCGGCAAGGTCAAGCCCGACTCGCTGCGCGGCCTGTTCGCGGCGACGGTGGACGGCAAACCCGCCATCGTCGAGTACGAGCCCGACGCCGACCTGCGCGACACCGAGCAGGTACCACTGCTCGAAGACGGCGGCATCGAAGCTTTCATCCGCCGCGAGGTTCTCCCCTACACGCCGGACGCATGGGTCAAGGCGGACTCAACAAAAATCGGCTTCGAGGTCAGCTTCACACGGTACTTCTACAAGCCGCAGCCGCTGCGCACGCTGGAGGAAATCAGCGCCGACATCCTCGCCATCGAGAAGGAAGCCGAGGGGCTTCTGGATGGGCTGTTGAAGAGCGAGGCCCGACCATGAAAAAGGCGGCCAGTAAGCGGTCCGGCGGCAAGACTGCTCAGTCCAAGAAACTGGTGCCCGCAACCAGGGCACCCGCTCCCGTCGATCAAGTGAGCCTGATTGCCGATCTGCGGACGCTCATCCAGTCCGCCCGCCAGCGGATTGCCACGGTCGCCAACTCCACAACCACCCTGCTGTTTTGGAATGTGGGCCGCCGCCTGCTCAAGGAGAACCTTCCGCAAGGGCGAGCGGCCTACGGCAAACAGATTCTTGCGACGGTGTCGCAAGAATTGATGGCGGAGTTCGGCACCGGGTTCAGCTATACCGCCCTCACCCGGATGGCCCGGTTTGCCGGCTGGATGACCGATGACCGAATTCTTGCGTCACTGTCGCAAGAATTGAGCTGGAGCCACTTCGTCGAGCTGCTCCCGATCAAGGACCCGCTCGCCCGCGATTTTTACGCGGAGATGTGCCGCATCGAGCGTTGGGATGTGCGCACGCTGCGACTGAAGATCGACGGCATGTTGTTCCAGCGCACCGCGCTTTCCAGAAAGCCGAAGTCCGTCATCGCCTCGGAACTCGCGCAACTGCGCGATGGACACATGACCCCTGACATCGTCTTTCGCGATCCGTACCTTCTCGATCTGCTGGGACTCACGGGGGCCTACAGCGAGCGCGACCTCGAGAGCGCCATCCTGCGCGAGATCGAGGGCGTCCTGCTGGAGCTGGGCACCGGCTTCGCCTTCGTCGCCCGGCAAAAGCGCATGAGCGTGGGCAAGGACGATTTTCATCTCGATCTGCTCTTCTTCCACCGCCGCCTGCGCCGGCTGATTGCCGTCGAATTGAAACTGGAGTCTTTCCAGCCTGCGCATGTCGGCCAGATGGAGCTGTACCTGCGCTGGCTGGACAAACACGAACGCGCTCCCGGCGAGGAAGCTCCGATCGGACTCATCCTGTGCGCCTCCGCCGATGCCGAGCAGGTGGAGCTGCTCGAGCTCGATGCCAAATCCATCCGCGTCAGCGAGTACCTCACCGAGCTGCCGCCGCTGCCGCTGCTCCGCGCCCGCCTGCACCAGGCGATAGAACACGCCAGGGAACAGGCGGTCAGGCGACTCCCCAACCCGGAACGTCGGCGATGACTACCTGCGACGCCACGTCCAAGGCGATCATCAGCCTCGCTCGGGGCCTGCGTGATCTTCAGCGGCAGGCTGCGCAGCAATACAAGCCGGTGGTTGACAGCATCCTGCGCACCCGCAGCCGCGATATCCGGCACATCGAGCACACGCTCGATCGCCTGCTCGACTTCTGCGGCCACGAACCCATGCTGCGGATGTACAAGAATCTCTGTCGTCACTATTGGGACATCGACCCCGCCGCCACCGCCGACTACGTCAACGCCTACCGCGAATACTGGGATAGCGATGCACAGGAAGGCCAGCCATGATCGCTGACCTGAAGCCGTATGCGGAATACAAGGAGTCGGGGCTGGCGTGGCTCGGGCGGGTGCCGGATCATTGGGAAACGCGGCCCGCATTTGGTGCCTTCGTGCCGAACCACGAGCGTAACCACGGAATGAAGGAAAAGACGGTTCTATCTCTCAGCTACGGACGCATCGTCGTCAAGCCGCCAGAGAAGCTCCACGGCTTGGTTCCAGAGTCTTTCGAGACATATCAGATCGTAAATCCGGGCTACATCGTGCTTCGCACAACTGACCTTCAGAACGATCACACGAGCCTGCGCGTCGGGATGGTACGGGATCGAGGAATCATCACGTCCGCCTATCTAGCCCTACGTGTGGTGGATGGAGTGATCCCAGAGTTCGGTTACCAATCCCTCAATGTCTGGGACACGAGCAAGGCCATCTATGGTTACGGCTCGGGACTCCGCCAAAACCTCGACTTCTCGCATTTCAAGAGAATGCCCGTCCCAGTGCCTCCGCCTGAAGAGCAGGCGGCGATTGTGCGGTTTCTGGACTGGGCGAACGGGCGGCTGGAGCGGGCGATCCGCGCGAAGCGGAAGGTGATTGCGCTCCTCACAGAGCAGAAGCAGGCCATCATCCACCGCGCCGTCACCCGCGGCCTCGATCCCTCCGTTCCCCTCAAGCCCTCCGGCATCCCCTGGCTCGGCGACATTCCGCAGCATTGGGAGGTGTTGCGCTCGAAGTACGTCTACCGTGAAGTCGATAACCGATCAGCGACTGGCGAAGAGACGCACCTCTCGATGAGCCAGAAGTTCGGACTAATTCCGAGTTCTCAGATTGAGGTCAAGCGCCTTGTTTCTGAGTCTTACGCTGGCGCGAAATTGTGTGAGAAAGGCGACCTCGTGCTGAATCGGCTCAAGGCTCATCTCGGTGTTTTCGCGCTCGCTCCGGAGCGGGGCCTCGTGAGCCCTGACTACACCGTCCTTCGCCATGCTCGGGAACTTGAGGATCGGTTCTTCGAGGCGATTTATCGCACACCCGCATGCCGCGTCGAACTTCGCCAGCGAGCCAAGGGAATCGTTCAGGGCTTCTGGCGGCTTTACACCGACGATTTTTACGATATTCGAGTACCTATCCCGCCGGTTCATGAACAGAAGCGCATCATGGTTCAACTCGACATTGACCTCTCCGGCGTGAATACCGCCATCTCCCGCCTCGAACGCGAAATCGAACTCCTCCGCGAATACCGCACGCGTCTCGTCGCCGATGTTGTGACCGGCAAGCTGGATGTGCACGAGGCGGCGGCGCGGCTGCCCAGCGAAGCCGCAGCCGACACTGTCGAGGACGACACCAATCCGAGCATGGATCCCGAAGCCGCCGACGAGCAGGCCGCCGTATGAGCACCGATCGCAACGCCGGGTACCTCGTGGGCTTGGTGCGCGAACTGTGCAAGTTGCCGCGTGAGACCGAGTGGGTGGAGTTCAAACACAACAACGCCGACCCGCAGGAAATCGGCGAGTACCTGTCGGCCCTGGCCAATGCGGCGGCGCTCAATGGCAAAGCCTTCGCGTACCTGGTCTGGGGCGTGGACGACAAGACTCACGACATCGTCGGCACCGACTTTTCTCCTGCAGGCACCCGCAAGGGTAATGAGCCGCTGGAAACCTGGCTGCTGCGCCTGCTCACGCCGAAGATCCACTTCCGTTTCCACGAGCTGAATGTGGACGGCCTGCCGGTGGTGCTGCTGGAAATCGGCCGCGCCTTTCGCCATCCGCTGCGCTTCCAGACGGATGAGTTCATCCGCATCGGGGCGGTGAAGAAGCCGCTGAAGGAGGCACCCGACCGTGAACGTGCTCTGTGGCGCATCTTCGACCAGACACCCTTCGAGGATCTGATCGCCGTTGAACGCGCAACCGCGGATGATGTGCTGCGATTGCTGGACTATCCAGCCTACTTCGAACTGCTTGCGCAACCGCTGCCGACTGATCGAGACGGCATCTTGAAGGCTTTAACTTATGATGGCCTGATTCAACTGTGTGAGGCAGGCGGCTGGAACATCACCCACTTGGGCGCAATCCTGTTCGCCAAGCGGCTGGACGACTTCCGCACGCTGCGCCGCAAAACCGTGCGGGTGATCCAGTACCGCGGCAGGGGACGCACCGAGACCCTGCGGGAACAGGAATTCCACAAAGGCTACGCCTGCGGCTTCGCTGGGCTGATCGACTCAATCAACAGCCTGCTGCCCGCCAACGAGGTCATCGGGCAGGCCTTGCGCAAGTCCGTGCCGATGTTCCCGGAGTTGGCGGTGCGCGAACTGGTCGCCAATACGCTCATCCACCAGGACTTCTTCGTTACCGGCGCCGGACCCATGGTGGAGATTTTCGACGACCGCATGGAGTTCACGAATCCCGGGGAGCCGCTGGTGGACACCCAGCGTTTCGTGGATACCTCGCCGAAATCACGCAACGAGGTGTTGGCTTCGTTGCTGCGCCGATTCAACATCTGCGAGGAGCGTGGCAGCGGGATAGACAAGGTGGTCGTCCAGATCGAACTGTTCCAGCTCCCGGCTCCGCTCTTCGAGGTGCCGGAGGGGTTTACCCGAGCCGTGTTGTTTGCGCATCGACCGCTCAAGGACATGGACAAAGCGGACCGGGTGCGAGCGTGCTATCTCCACGCCTGCTTGAAGTGGGTTATGCGGGGCTATCTGACCAATGCCTCGCTGCGGGAAAGGTTCGGCGTCGAGGAGAAGAACAAGGCAACCGTGTCACGCTACATTCGCGAGGCAGTCGAGGCCGACATGATCAAACCATTCGATGAAGATGCAGCCCGGAAGCTGATGAAGTATGTCCCGTTCTGGGCTTGAGTTTTAATTGACGGGTAATTGATAGAAGGCTCGTTTGACGGACGCGACAGACATTGGCATCTAATGAAAACAATGAGTTGCAATAGATGTTTTGGTTGATGGGTAATTGATGAGAGGGACCGCTTGACCACCGACACCAGCGAGAAGGGCCTCGAAACGCTGATCATGCGCCACATGACCGGCACGGACGGCCTTGCCGTCACGCCGGGCGTCATGGCCGAGCGGCCCGCGCCCTACGGCGGCACGGGCTATTTCGCGGGCAGCGCGAAGGACTATGACCGTGCCCACGCGCTTGACGTGTTGCAACTCTTCGCCTTCCTGCGCGCCACCCAGCCTGAGCCTTTTAAGAAGCTGGCGATGGCCGACGCGGGCGACTCCAAGGACATCGAGCGCCTGAAGTTCCTCGCGCGCCTCTCGTCCGAGATCGGCAAGCGCGGCGTGATCGATGTGCTGCGCAAGGGCGTGGACCACGGGCCGGTGCGCTTCGACCTCTTTTACGGCACGCCTTCGGAGGGCAACGCTAAGGCGCAAGCGCTGCACGCGCAGAACCGCTTCTCGATCACGCGCCAGTTGGCCTACAGCATGGACGAGACGCGCCGCGCGCTCGACCTTGGTCTGTTCATCAACGGTCTGCCCATCGCCACTTTTGAGTTGAAGAACAGCCTGACAAAGCAGACGGTGGAGGACGCGGTGGAGCAGTATCGCCGTGACCGCGATCCGCGCGAGCGGCTGTTCGGGTTCGGCCGCTGCGTGGTGCACTTCGCGGTGGACGACAGCGAGGTGCGCATGTGCACCGAACTCAAGGCCAAGGGCTCGTGGTTCCTGCCCCTCAACAAAGGCTTCAACGATGGTGCGGGCAATCCGCCCAACCCGCAGGGCCTCAAGACCGATTACCTCTGGAAGGTGCTGCTCACCCCGGCGGGGCTGACCGACATCCTCGAGAACTACGCCCAGATCGTCGAGACGAAGCATGCGAAGACGGGCAAGAAGAAGCCCAGCCAGGTGTTTCCGCGCTACCACCAGCTCGGCGTGGTGCGCAAGGCTCTCGCCGAAGTGCAAGCCCACGGCGCGGGCAAGCGCTATTTGATCCAGCACTCGGCGGGGAGCGGCAAGTCGAACTCCATCGCCTGGCTCGCGCACCAGCTCATTGGCGTCAAACGCAGCGGCAAGGAAGTCTTTGACTCGGTGATTGTGGTCACCGACCGGCGCATCCTCGACGACCAGATTCAGAAGACCATCAGGCAATTCATGCAGGTGGGCGCGACGGTGGGCCACGCGGAGGGCTCGGGCGACCTGCGCAAGTTCATCGAGGAAGGAAAGAAGATCATCGTCTCGACGGTGCAGAAGTTCCCCTTCATCCTAGACGAGATCGCTACCGAAGGCGGCAAGACCTTCGCTATCGTCATCGACGAGGCGCATTCGAGCCAGGGCGGCAAGACTTCTGCGGCGATGAGCAAGGCGCTGGGCGACGCTGCGGAGGGTGACGACGAGGAGAAGGACCCGGAAGATACGGTGAACGAGGCCCTTGAGCAGCGCATGGCGGCGCGCAAGATGCTGACCAACGCCAGCTACTTCGCCTTCACCGCCACGCCCAAGAACAAGACGCTGGAGATGTTCGGCGAAGCTCTGCCCCCCGACGCCCAGGGCAAGGTCAAGCACCAGCCCTTCCACAGCTACACCATGAAGCAGGCGATCGAGGAGCGCTTCATCCTCGATGTGCTCAAGACCTACACGCCGGTGGACAGCTACTACAAGCTGGTGAAGAAGATCGAGAGCGACCCGGAGTTCGACACCAGGAAGGCGAAGAAGAAGCTGCGCCGCTACGTGGAGAGCCACGATCACGCGATCCGGCTCAAGGCCGAGATCATGGTGGACCACTTCCACGAGCAGGTGCTCGCGGCCGGGAGGATCGGCGGGCAGGCACGGGCGATGGTGGTGACCAGCGGCATCGAGCGCGCCGTGCAGTACTACAACGCGGTGAAGGCGTATCTCCTGGAGCGCAAGAGCCCGTATCAGGCCATCGTCGCCTTCTCGGGGCAGCACGAGTACGGCGGGACCAAGGTGAGCGAACCGTCGCTCAACGGTTTTTCGAGCGGCGACATCGCCGAGAAGATCCAGAGCGACCCGTACCGCTTTCTGATCTGTGCCGACAAATTCCAGACGGGCTACGACGAACCGCTCCTGCACACGATGTACGTGGACAAGCCGCTCTCGGGGATCAAGGCGGTGCAAACGCTCTCGCGGCTCAACCGCGCGCATCCACAGAAGCACGACTGCTTCGTCCTCGACTTCCAGAACAACAGTGAGGCGATCACCTTCGCCTTCCAGGACTACTACCGCACCACACTGCTCGCGGAAGAGACCGACCCCAACAAGCTCCACGACCTGAAGGCGGCGCTGGACAGCGCGCAGGTGTATTCACCGGAGCAGGAGCAGCAGGTGGTCGAATTGTTCCTCGGTGGTGCTGACCGCGACAAGCTCGATCCGATTCTCGATGCCTGCGTGGTTGCCTACACGGGCACGCTCGATGAGGACCAGCAGGTGCAGTTCAAGGGCAAGGCGAAGACCTTCTGCCGCACCTACGACTTCCTCGCCTCGGTGATGCCATACAGAAACCCCGAGTGGGAGAAGCTTTCAATTCTGCTGAACCTGCTCACGCCCAAGCTGCCGGCGCCAAAGGAGGAGGACCTCGCCAAGGGCATCCTCGAAGCCATCGACATGGACAGCTACCGCGTCGAGAAGAAGGCGGCAATGAAGATCGCGTTAGCGGATCAGGACGCGGAGATTGAACCCGTCCCAACTGATGGCGCAGGAGGCAAGCCCGAACCCGAACTCGACCAGCTCAGTAACATCCTCAAGACCTTCAACGACCAATTCGGCACACTCTTCACAGACGCGGACCATGTCGCGAAGCGCATTCGCGATGACATTGCCCCCAAGGTTGCCGCCGACAAGGCCTATCAGAACGCCAAGGAGAACACGCCGCACACCGCGCGCATGGCCCACGACCAGGCGCTGGGCAAGGTGATGCAGCTGCTGCTCAAGGACGACACGCAGGTCTACAAGCAGTTCGTCGAGAATGAGTCGTTCCGGCGCTTCGTCGGCGACATGGTGTATTCGCTTACAAGCCAGTGATGAGTAACGGGCGACACGTGCTAACAGCCAATTCGATCCGGTGCACCTCGGCGTGGTGCTGGCGGAGGACTTGCGGGAACTGGCGCAGGCGATGCTGGCCAATCTTCACCACGCTGCTGATCCGTCCAAGGAGATTGTCGGCGACGTGGCGCTGTAATGCTGCGCCACGGTTGGACGCTGCTGTTCCACGAATGTCTGGTCGAGCAACTGCGCAAGCTGAAGTCAGCGGCCGACCGGGCTGAGTCAGCCGATTCCACGGGGTTCGAAGCCAACGCCAACGTCAAGTTGTTTCGCGCCCTCGGTCAGTTGACCCTGGAGACGGTACCCGGCGATCCATCCCGGGAAGATTTCCGGCGGGGCAACACGATGGGATCGAGCTACCGTCATTGGCGCCGTGCGAAACTCGGGCGCCGCTTCCGCCTGTTCTTTCGTTACGATTCCAAGGTCCGGGTAATCGTGTTCGCCTGGGTCAACGACGAGCAAACGCTGCGCTCCAGCGGCCGCAAGTCGGATCCGTATATCGTATTCCAGAAGATGCTGGATCGTGGACATCCACCCGATGGATGGGGCGCGTTGCTGGCGGAGGCGCGATCTGAGTCGCCGCTGGGCGGTGGTGTGACGTGTCGTAAAATAGTAGTTTTGGCGACACGTTCTCTTGACGTGTCGCCGCCAGCGACCTAAGCTGCAGACGTGTCGCAAAAAGCCACTTCCGTAAACACGACCAAAGGGAACCCCTGGGACCCCGAGCGGCCCTACAACGACCTTCCCAAGCTCCCTCCGGCCGTCGAGATAGAGACAAAAGACGTTTTAAAGCAATGCGTTAAGTCCAGGGCGGCACTTGGCGAACTGAAGCAAGCGGCCGAGTTGATCCCCAACCCCTCGATGCTCATCAATACCCTGCCGCTCCTTGAGGCGCGGGCGAGTTCCGAGATCGAAAACATCGTGACGACGGCCGACCGGCTGTTCCAGCACTCGGGGGCCGGCGGCGGCGCC